>CAKTCK010000033.1 GCA_934539245.1 uncultured Faecalibacterium sp. | reverse complement strand
GTAGGCCATGCCGCCCACCTTGACGTTGGGGCAGGAGATGTTCAGCTCCACGATGTCCACTGCGCTCTCGCTCAGCATCGCAGCGCCTTCCACATACTCTTCCTCGCTGTGGCCGCCAAGGTTTGCAATAGCCACCGTGCCGTACTTCTGCTTCAGTTCCAGCATCTCGGGCAGCTCCACGTCAATAAAGTGCTGCACGCCGGGGTTCTGCAGGCCGATGCTGTTGATCAGGCCGGAGGGAGTCTCCCACAGGCGCTCGCCCTTGTTGCCGTACTGACCGTGCAGGGTAAGTCCCTTGCCGGAGATGCCGCCGATCTTTGCAAAATCGGCCAGTTCCTCGTACTCCACACCGTAGCCCACGGTGCCGGATGCGCCGATGACCGGGCTGTTCATCACAAAGCCCAGCAGGTTGGTTTTCAGGTCTGCCATCAGAAGAACACCTCCGTTGCGTCAAATACAGGGCCGTTCTTGCACACGCTCTTGCCCTCGCCGCCCTTAGTCTCGCAGGTGCAGCCAAGGCAGGCACCAATGCCGCAGGCCATCTTCTTTTCCATGCTCACAAAGCAGGGGGTGCCTTTTTCGGCACACAGGCGGGCGGCGTTCTTCATCATCACGGTAGGGCCGCACACCAGCACCACGTCGTAATCGGCGGGGTCGTACAGCTGGGTGACAAAGCCGTGGAAGCCCACCGCGCCGGTGTCGGTGGATACCTTGACGAGGTTTGCGATGCTGCGGTACTCCTCCATGCAGTAGGGGGTGTCGCGGAAGCCGAAGAACACATCCGGCTTTACTCCGGCAGCGGCCAGTTCGCGGGTGAGCTGGAACATGGGCGCAGTGCCGATGCCGCCGCCCACCACGGCGATCTTTTTGTACTTGCTCAGGATGTCCGGCACATCAAAGCCGTTGCCCATAGGGCCGGTAAGCTGGAAGGTATCCTGCTGCTTGAGCTGTGCCAGCTTCTCGGTGCCCTCGCCCACCACCTGATACAAAAACTCGATGGTGCTGCTGTCCGGGTTCCAGCGGTGCACGCTGATGGGGCGGGACAGGAAGGGGGCTTCGTCTGCGCCCCAGGAGCGCAGGGTGAAGAACTGGCCTGCGTGGGGGGCGTGGTCGCGGTCCGGCCACACCACGGTCAGCAGGCGGATGTCCGGGGCAATGACCTCATTGCGCAGGACGGTGGCTTCACAGCAGGCTGCACGCATGAGCAATGGCCTCCTTCATGTTCACACACTCGTTGTAAGCGGCCTCGTCAAAGGCAACGCCCGGCTGCTTTTTGTAAGCCAGCAGGATGCCGCGGCTGGAGTTGACCACGCCGCCGTTGCCCTTGGTGAGGTACTGGGCAATATCCTCGGCCTTGCCGCCCTGTGCGCCGTAGCCGGGGATCAGGAAGAAGCTGTCCTGATACTTTGCGCGGATCTCGGTGGCCTCCTCGATGTGGGTGCCGCCGATGACCAGACCGATGGAGGAGTAGCCGTGCTCGCCCATGTAGTCCTTGCCCAGAGCGTTCAGCTTGTCGCCCACCAGATCGTAGACGTGGCGGCCGTCGGCCAGCTTCTCGTACTCAAAGTCCTTGGCACCGCCGTTGGAGGTGCGGCAGAGCACGAACATGCCCTTGCCCTGCTTTTCGGCGTAGGGCAGGTAGGGGCTGATGGAGTCCAGACCCATATAGGGTGCCAGCGTGACGAAATCGCTCTCGAAATCGCCGGTAAAGTGACCCATGGCGTACATCTCGGCGGTCTTGGCAATATCGCCGCGCTTGATGTCCGCGATCACCGGCACACCGGCCTCGCGCACAGCCTTCAGGGTGTCGGCGTAGGCCTTCATGCCCTCCATGCCCAGAGACTCATAATAAGCGATCTGCACCTTGTAGCAGCCAGCCACAGCCTTGGTGGCATCAATGAGCTTCTTGTTGAAGCGCACGATGTTCTCGCCCTTGGTCAGGGTGCTGTCCACAAAATCGGCAGGCAGGTAGCTGAAATCGGTGTCCAGACCCACGCACACCGGGCCGCGGGCTTCCACAGCTTCGTACAGTTTGTCCATGTTCGTCATTTGGGTGTCCTCCTGTAAGTCGTATTTATAGAAAATGAATTGTAACTATGGGTTTTACTCCTCGGCCTGATAGGTGATCTTACCGGCCTTGATGGTGGCAAACACCTTGCCGTAAAGCTGTGCACCGTCAAAGGGGGTGTTGTGGCTCTTGGAGTGCAGCTTTTCCTTTTCCACCGTGTAGGGGGTGTCCAGATCCACCAGCACAAAGTCGGCATCGAAGCCCGGCTCCAGCTGACCCTTGGCAAGGCCCAGGATCTCGGCGGGGCGGGTGCTCATCAGGTGCACCAGCAGCTCCAGCGGCAGACCCTCCTGCTTGCAGAGTTTGGTGTAGCACACACCGAAGGCGGTCTCGCTGCCCACCATACCGGCCATGCCCTTCAGCTTGTCCTCTTCAGAGTGGGGTGCGTGGTCGGTGGCAATGGCGTCCACGATGCCGGTGCGGATGCCCTCCACCAGCGCTTCCACATCGTCGGCGGTGCGGATGGGCGGATTGACCCGGTAGTCGCAGGTATCGTTGGTGAACCACAGGTGGTGGGGGGTCACCTCACAGGTGACCGGTGCGCCCCGCAGCTTTGCCATGCGGATGGCATCCAGCGCGCCCCGGGTGGACACATGGCACATATGCAGCCGGGTCTGGTAGTACTCGCTCAGCCAGCAGTTGCGCACCGTCTCGATATCCTCGGCCAGACGGTAATCCCACGGGCTGATCTCCATATCCTCGGCGTGGCTCATGACCGTGATGTCCTTCTGGGTGCAGATGGCAAAGGCCCGTGCCATGGTGGCGTTATCCTGCACGCCGTGGCCGTCCTCGGTGATGAACTTCACGCTGGCGGGCAAGGTCTTGAGGTGGTCGATGCTCACACCGTCAAAGTTCTCGGTGATGGAGACGGTCTGGTTTGCATCGCACAGCCCCACCTCGGCGGCTTTCTGCTCCACCATCATGGCCTGTGCGGCAGAGGAGCAGACGGGCTTGGTGTTAGGCATCAGGTTTACAAAGGTGTAGCCGCCGGCGGCAGCGGCGCGGCTGCCGGTCTCGATGTCCTCCTTGTACTCAAAGCCCGGGGTGCGCCAGTGGCAGTGCAGATCCACAAATGCGGGCAGCACAGTCAGCCCACCGGCATCCACCACCGTCTCGTTCTCGGCGGCAAGGGCGGAAAGATCCTGCCCTACGGCAGCGATTTTGCCATCCTTTACATAGATCTCGAGCGGCCGTCCCTCGGTGTTTACAGCGTTTGTCAGCAGCATCGCGGTTCCCTCCTGTAATGATATTTTTGTGTGTCAGGCACCCGAAAACGGGCAAAAAAAAAACTTTTCCCCGCAAAGGGAAAAGCTCATTGCGCAAAAAAAGGAAACAACGAAGCCACGGCAAAACCGGACGCGAACTGCTTGTTCAGTTTCGGGTTCTGGGCGCTGCACAGCATGGTGTTTCTCCTTTTTATGATGGTTGCGTTTTCATTCGTATTATTTTATCATAGAACCGCAAAATGTGTCAATGGCTGCGCGCAAAATCAGGTGCTAAAAGGTTTGTGGTATCTCTCGCCGAATTTTGGATACTCTACCCAAAACCCGGGTCACGCGGCAAAATAACTGCCATTTTGTTCCACAATCCCTAGCGCAGCACTGTACTTTCGTCTCCTGCTGTGCTATTATAATACGGTAAAAGGGAGATTCCCGCCGCGTGGGCGGGTGTTTATGGGAAAGAGAGGTTTTCCGCATGGGTTTACTTGAGGATGCGCGGAACATCCAGCGCAAGGATCCCGCCGCACGCAGCGTGCTGGAGGTAATGCTGCTGTACCCGGGATTCCACATTCTGGTGTACCACCGCGTCGCGCACTGGTTGTACGAGCACAAGCACTTTTTTCTGGCACGGTGGGTCAGCCAGCATGGCCGCCATCGCACCGGCATCGAGATCCACCCGGGTGCCACCATCGGCAAGTGTCTGTTCATCGACCACGGCATGGGCATCGTGTTCGGTGAGACCTGCGAGATCGGGGATAACTGCACCATCTACCACGGGGTAACGCTGGGCGGCACTGGCAAGGATACCGGCAAGCGCCACCCCACCTTGGGCAACAACGTGCTCATCGGCGCGGGCACCAAGGTGCTGGGTCCGGTGTTCATCGGGGATAACGCCCGCATCGGCGCAGGCAGCGTGGTGCTGCGCAACCTGCCCGCCAACTGCACCGCCGTGGGCGTGCCCGCCGAAGTTGTGCGCATCAACAACAAGGCGGTGAACCCCGCCGACGATCTGGACCAGCAGGATCTGCCGGATATCGTCTCGCAGCGGCTCACCGATCTGGATCGCCGCCTGAGCCAGCTGGAAAAGACTGCACAGGGCGATATTCCGCCCACTGCCGCGCAGATCGCCGCCCGGCAGCGAAAGTAAACTATATTTTTTGACAAAAACGACACCGGACAAGTCACTGCCTGTCCGGTGTCGTTTTATCTTATTTTATTCTTTAACACCCTTCCCCGTTGCAGAGGGCTTTCACCTTCTGGACGGCGGCAGACACAAGGCTGCCGATGGGCTGGTCGGGCACGCCGACGATATAGTTTTCGCAGTGGTTCACCGGGATCAGCACCCGGGTGGCGCTGCTCTGGCACACTGCCGTGGCCATGGCGGGGGTGATCTCTCCCAGCAGCGCATCTGCGATGACGATGCCGATAGGCCCCACGATGATATCCGCATTGCGGCAGTTCACCACCACGGCGTTCTCACCGGTGGCGGCACGCTGCGCCCCGGCCTTGTGCATGGCCTGTGCGGCGACGCTGTTGGTGCCCACGGCCACCAGCCGGATGTCCGGGCATTGGGCACTGAGGGCGGCCACCAGCTGGCGGCCCAGTCCCCCGCCCTGCCCGTCAATGACAAGCACGTTCATGCTGTACCTCAGAAGTCGATCTCTTCCAGCCGCAGCAGCGCCAGAATGTAGATCTTGACGGCCTCCAGCAGCTTGTCGATGGGGGCAGCTTCGTTGGCGCCGTGCATCGGGCCGCCAAACTCCGGCAGCTTCACATCCTCATGCTCCGGGCCGAAGCTGACGGCATAGGGGAAGTGACGGGCATAGGTGCCGCCGCCCATGGTAAAGGGGGTGGCGTTCTCGCCGGTCACCTCGTTGTAGGTGTCGATGCAGGCGCGGATGGCGGGGCTGTCGGCCTCGATATAGAAAGGCTCGGCTGCGTCCACATCCTCCAGCTTTGCGCCCTCGCCCAGCGCAGCAGTGACCTGTGCGGTCAGCTTTTCGCCGTTGGTGCAGGTGGGGAAGCGGCTGTCGATGGTCTGCACCAGCTTGCCGTCCTCCATATAGATGCGGCCGCCGATGATGGTCAGCGGGCCAAAGGGGCCGTCGGCACAGTCGATGCCAAGGCCGGTGCCTGCGGTGGAGCTGTGCAGCTTGTGCAGTGCTTCCAGATAAGCGCGCTCGGCATCATTGCACAGGCCGTTGTCCAGCAGATAATCCACCACCAGACCAATGGCGTTCACCGTGCCCTCCGGCATGGCGGCGTGGCCGGACTTGCCCCAGCCGCGCACCCGCACGCCGTCCCCTTCCGGTTCCAGCGTGATATTGGGGGCATTCTTCAGCTTGCTGATATCGGTCTTGACCAGTGCGCTGGCGCGGTCCGGCACAGCGTTGTTGGCTACACCGCCCTCAAACTCTGCAATGACGCCGTTGCACACCGGGCTGACGATCTTGCCACCAAAGTGGCCTTTTTCGCCGTTGCACACTGGGAACTCCGCATCCGGGGTAAAGCAGAACACCGGAGCGGGGTAGTTTTCCAGATAGTACTTCACATCGTTCATGTGGGTCTCCTCGTTGTCGCCCACAATGGCACGGATGGGGTAGCGCAGCTGGTAGCCCTGCTCTTTGAGGAACTTCAGCGCATACAAGGTGACGATCATTGGGCCCTTATCGTCCGAGACGCCGCGGCCCAGCAGCCAGCCGTCCTGAATGCGCATCTTAAAGGGGTCTGCCGTCCAGCCGTTGCCCACGGGCACAACGTCCACATGGCAGATGGTAGCCAGATATTTTTCGGGGTCTGCACCGGCCAGCTCGGCATAGCCGATGTAGTTTTCGCAGTTGCGGGTAGCAAAGCCCATGCCTGCTGCCAGCTCCAGCGTCTTGTCCAGCGCTGCCCGGGGGCCGGCGCCGAAGGGTGCGCCCTCCTCCGGGGTGCCCTCCACGCTGTCGATGGCGACCAGCGCTGCAATGTCCTGCAGCAGCTGCTCCTTGTTTTCCGCAATGTATGCGTCAATTTTCTGATTCAGTGCCTGATCCATGTTCTATAACGTCCTTTCTGACCGGAAGCGCGTCCCGGTCTTTACACAACTGTTACCCAGTTTAGCACACTCCGGGCGGAAAAGCTACCGGCATTTTTCACGACAAAAGCATCCGCCTTTTGTCAGCCCGCCGCAAACAGCCCGCTGAGCGCACCCAGCAGCCCGGCGCTTGCCAGACCCATGATGATGCCTGCCAGCAGCACACCGCCCATGCAGGCGATCAGCACATCCTTGAACTTCATATCCAGAATAGAGGCTGCCAGCGTGCCCGTCCACGCGCCGGTGCCCGGCAGCGGGATGCCCACGAACAGCAGCAACGCCACGGTCAGGCCCTTGCCGGCCTTAGCCTCCAGTGCGCGGCCGCCCTTTTCGCCCTTGTTGATACAAAAGCGGCAGATAGGGCCGATGAGGGGCTTGTGGTAACCCCAGATGAGGAACTTGCGGGCGAACAGGTAGATGAAGGGCACCGGGATCATGTTGCCCAGCACACACAAAAGGTAGGTGGGCAGCACCGGCAGCCCCATGCCCAGCCCGATGGGGATAGCTCCGCGCAGCTCGATGATGGGTACCATGGAGATAAAGAAGATCAGAAGATAATTTTTCAGCATTGGCTTCTCCTTATATTACAGGTCGATCTGCAGCTCCACCGGGCAATGGTCGGAGCCAAAGATCTCGTTGTGGATCTCGGCGGCGCGGATGCGGTCTGCAATGCGCCGGGAAACGATAAAATAGTCGATGCGCCAGCCCGCGTTCTTTTCCCGCGCGTGGAAGCGATAGCTCCACCAGCTGTACTTCACCTCGTCCGGGTGCACCACCCGGAAGCTGTCCGCAAAACCCGCCGCCAGCAGCTCGGTCATTTTGGCGCGCTCCTGATCGGTAAAGCCCGCGCTCATGCGGTTGGTCTTGGCGTTCTTGATATCCATTTCTGTGTGCGCCACGTTCAAGTCGCCGCACAGGATCACCGGCTTTTTTGCGTCCAGCGCCAGCAGGTACGCCCGGAAAGCATCCTCCCACTCCATACGGTAGTCCAGCCGTTTCAGCCCGTCCTGACTGTTGGGGGTGTAGCAGTTTACCAAATAAAAGCCGGGGTATTCCAACGTCAGCACCCGCCCCTCATGGTCGTGCTGTTCCAGCCCGATGCCGGTAGTCACCGCCAGCGGTGCGGTTTTGCACCAGCAGGCTGTGCCGGAATAGCCCTTTTTCTCGGCTGAATAAGTGTATTCGGTGTAGCCCTCCGGCGCAAAATCCGCCTGTCCCGGCTGCATCTTGGTCTCCTGCACCGAGAAGATGTCCGCGTCCAGCGCGGCAAAGCTTTCGGCAAAGCCGTGGGTCAGGCAGGCGCGCAGGCCGTTCACGTTCCAGCTGATCAGTTTCATGCTTTTCTCCTTATGTTATGCCTGATATTTGGTTTTCCATGCGCCGCTGCGGAAGCGCAGCACAAAACAGGTCACGCGGCAGGTCCAGTCGATGACCATAGCCACCCACACGCCCACAGCGCCCCAGCCCATGCGGACGCACAGCAGATAGCTGAAGCCCAGCCGCCAGCATGCCATGCTGAGGATGGACACCACCATGGTAAATTTCACGTCGTTTGCCGCGCGCAGGGCGTTGGGCAGCACAAAGGACAGCGGCCAGAAGATGATGGCGCAGCCCGCGTGGATGGTGACCAGCGTGATGGCCAGCTCCATGGTCTCGCCGGAAAGGGCGTAGATACCCACCAGCTGCCGGAGGAACAGCAAAATCGCTCCGTTGGAAAGCCCCATGGTGATGTAAGCCCACAGCAGCAGCTTGCGGGTGTAGTAAACGGTCTGCTCGTGGTCGCCGGCACCGATGCAGCGCCCTACCACCGTGATCATAGCCAGACTGATGGCCTTGCCCGGGATGACGCCCATGCCGTCCAGATTGTTTGCCACGGCGTTGGCTGCGATCTGCACCGTGCCGAAGGTGGAGATCATGCTCACCACCAGAATGCGCCCGGCCTCGAACAGGCTGTTCTCAAAGGCCGAGGGGATGCCGATGCCCAGAATGCGCTTTGCCATGCCGCCGTCCAGCCGCAGGGTCTTGGGCACGGTAAGCACCGCATCCTCCCGGTAGCACTTGCGCAGGATCAGCGCCGCAGCCACCACGCGGGACACCACGCTGGGCCATGCTACTCCGTCCACTCCCATTTTGAAGCCGAAGATGCACACCGCGTTGCCCACGATATTGATGATGTTCATCAGAAAGCTGATCTGCATGGAGATCTTGGAATTGCCGATGCTGCGGAACAGTGCCGCGCCGCCGTTGTACAGCGCCAGAAACGGGTAGCTGAGGGCGATGATCTGCAAGTACTTCACGCCTGCGTCCAGCACGTCGGCGTCAATAGAGCCGTAGAACAGCCGAATCATGGGGCGTGCCAGCACAAAGCATACCGCCCCGATCACCACACCAGACAAGCCGCTGAGCAGCAGCAGCTGACCGGCGCTTTTGTCGGCGTCCTGCCGATCCTTTGCGCCCAGATACTGGCTTACCACCACCGCGCCGCCGGTAGCCAGCGCCGCAAACAGCACGATGATAAGGTTATTGATCATATCCACCAGACTGACGCCGGAGATGGCTGCCTCACCGCAGCGGGACACCATCATGGTGTCGGCCATGCCCACCGTCACTTCCAGCAGCTGCTCCACCAGCAGCGGAACAGCTAGTACCAGCAGCTCCTTTTGGCTGAACAGCGGCTCCCGCCCGCCGGTCAGCCTGTTTTTTTCATTGCCATGCAGTAGCTTTGTCATTCGTTTCTCCCCTCCCGGCACCGGGCACTTTTCCGGTACGCCGCCGCTGCCCGGCATGTGTATTTTCCGGTTGCAGCAGATGTGTCCATCTTAACACACCCCCGGCTGCTTGTAAAGCGTTGCAGGCTACATCCCACGAAAATCCGCTTTCCATACCTATCTCCCATTGCCCGCCGGTTTTATAAAGGGTTCTCTGTGCGTTTTACAGCTGCTGTTCCGTTTTTATGCTTGTTCGTCAGTTTGCCGGGAACTTTCCGTAAAATTTGTGCGTTTCTACAAAAATGCGATTTTCCGCGCATTTTTGGGGAATAATTTTAAAAAACCTCTTGCAATTTTTGTTCTGAAGTGGTATGTTGTATCCAACAAAAGCGAAACTTGGATACATCTTCACTTTGGAGCACCCAATTCGGCTCCGCACGCGCCTTTGTTTTCAACCTTGCTATTTTCTTCATTTACCTTCTTATCATTTACCCTGCCTGTCCCGCAAGGGACGAGAAAAGCGATGACCCACCTGCACGGGTCGTCGCTTTTTCTTTTATTTATTTACAAAAGCAGAACGCTCCGACCCCCACGCAGAAGGGTCGGAGCGTTCTGTGCTTGAAAGAAAGAAAAAACTTAACCGGCTGCTGTTTCAGCCTGGGAAGTGGCGTTGTTCTGGGTGGGCATTTGCGGCGGGTTGCCGGAGGGTGTGCCCGTGGGCTTTTCCGGCGGGGTGCCGCCTTGCTGCCCGTCAGGAGTCTGCCCGCCGGGGGCGCTGCCGTTCATGGCGGGCGGGGTTTGCCCGTTTGTACCGTCCGGCGGGGTCATACCGTTCTGCCCGCCGCCTATGCCGCCGAAGCTTGCGCTGGATTTTCCGGTCTGGGCGGTGGCGGTGGCAAGGGTAGTGCTGCCGGTGGTGAGCGTATAGTCACTATCGGCGGTAATGTCCTGTGCGCAGTAGAACACATAGTTTGCATCGCACAGGGCGGTGCCGCTGTATACGGTATTGCCGCTGGCATCGGCAATAGCAAAGGCGCTGTCTTTGGTCAGGCGCACGGTGCTGTCTGCGCCCATGCCGCCGCCATAGGTCACATAGCCCTGTGAAGCGTCAATGGTGTAGCCCATGCCCGCGCTGCCGCCTGCTGCCAGCACCGTACCGCCGGTGATGGTGATGGCACTGTCCGCATCCAGCGGCTGGTTATCGGCGGCGTTGGCCGTCCATACGGTAATGCTGCCGCCGGAAATGGTCATGCTGCCGTTGGAATCAAAGCCGTCGCCCCCGGAGGTGTAGGCATTGATGGTGCCGCCGGAAATGGTCATGCTGAAATCGTAGTCGGTCAAATCACCGTTGGCGGCGTTCAAGCAGTCGTCCGTGGCGGTGATGTCGATCGTACCGGAGAAGACGTTCAGCGTTGCACCTTCCAGTCCCTCGTTGCAGGTGGCGATCGTAATAACAGGCCCGGCGGTGTCCTCTGCGCCGATATTTAAGGTATAGTCGCTGTGCAGCGCATCATCTCCGGCGGAGATATTCAGCGTGCCGCTCTCCACATTCAAGGTCTGCTCAGCGTTGACGGCATCGTTCACCGGGGCGTCGATGTTCAAGGTCAGTTCCCGGATGGTCAGGCTGGCTTCCCTGCCCTCGTTTTCCGTGCCGGATTTGATGCCGTTTTTCCCGGCGGCGGAGATGTTCAGCGTACCGCTGCCGCACAGCACCACCTGTGCGCCGTCCTTACACTTGAGCACGGCGCTCTCGGCGTCTGCACTGGCGTTTTCATTGTCCTTATTATTGGCAGCGGTATCAGTAAGGGTGTTCTGGGTGCCGCTCTGCACCGCGATGGTCACCCCGGTGGACTTGCCGCACACGATGGGTGCAGTGGTGGTGCTGGTCAGTTCCAGCCTGTTCAGTATCAGCGTTACATCTTCTGTGCCCGCTTTTACGGTAATGCTGCCGTCTGCGCAGCTGCCGGACACCACATAAGTGCCTGCAGCGCTGATGGTCAGGGCTGTGCCCTCAATGGTGTAGCCATCATAATTTCCTTCGGCAGCGGAGATGCCGCTGTCGGTAAAGGTAAATGCGGTAGCGCCTTCCAGCGAAAACTCACTTTCTGTTGCAGAAAGGACGGTACCTGCGGCAGAGGACGCGGTGAGGGTGGAGACGGCACTGTTACTACAGCCCGCCAGCGTGACCACCAGCGCGCCCGCTACCAGAAGGGAAAGCGGTCGGTTTGCGTATTTCATATTGGAAAAACCTCCTTGCGGTCAATGGTTTGCTTTGAGGATGTCCAAAGTATACCCGGCGAAGCTAAAACGAACCTAAAGAAAACCCGCAAAATTCCTTTAGGTTGCTTTTAGGTTGGGGCGGTATGCTGTTTGCACAGGAGGTGACAGGCAATGTCCCAACCCATTCAGAACTGCTTTGAGCGGTACGAGAAAAAGTACTTTCTCACCCCGGCGGGGCAAAAAGCCCTGCTGCAAACCATTGCGCCCTATATCAAGATGGATTTTTATGGAAAGTATACCATCTGCAACCTTTATTACGACACCCCGGACTGGCGGCTGATCCGCGCCTCGCTGGCAAAGCCGGTGTACAAGGAAAAGCTGCGGGTGCGCAGCTACGGCGTGCCCGCGCCGGACGGCAAGGTGTTTGCCGAGCTAAAAAAGAAGTACAAAGGCGTGGTGTACAAGCGCCGCATTACTGTACCCGCCGTCGAGGTGCAGCCTTTGCTGGCGGGGCAGCAATCGCTTGCCGACTACGGACAAATCGGCCGGGAGATTGCATGGTTCCAACAGCTGTACGATGCCCGTCCCCGGGTGTTCATCGGGTACGACCGCATCGCCTTTGCGGGGGTAGCCGACCCGGAACTGCGCATCACCTTTGATACCAACATCCGCTGGCGCACCACCCAGCTGGAACTCAGCACCGGAGACCACGGTGCACCCCTGCTGCCGGACGACCGGGTGCTGCTGGAGGTCAAGCTGCCGGGCGTCTGCCCGCTGTGGCTGGCTCATGCACTGGCCGAGGCCGAGGCTGTGCCGGCGTCCTTTTCCAAATATGGCAGCTGCTACTGCCATCATCTGCTGCGCGAGCAGCCTGTAACCTTAAAGGAGGTTTTTCCCTGTGCTTGAATCTGTAATTGGTACGTCTATCACCCTGCAAAGTTTTCTGCTGTGCACGGCGGTGTCGCTGGTGCTGGGCATCGGCCTTGCCTTTGTGGCGGGTTACCGGCAAAAAACAAGTTCCAGCTTTGCGGTCACGCTGGCGCTGCTGCCCGCCGTAGTGCAGCTGGTGATCATGCTGGTCAACGGCAACATCGGCACCGGTGTTGCCGTTGCGGGCGCGTTCAGTCTGGTACGGTTCCGCTCTGCCCCAGGCACTGCCCGGGAGATCGGGGTCTTATTCCTTGCCATGGCGCTGGGGCTTGCCACCGGCATGGGGCTGCTGGGGCTTGCCGTACTGGCCTTTGTGCTGCTGGCCGGTGTGCTTCTTGGCCTGACCGCGCTGGACTTTGGCGAACAAAAGACCGCCGCCCGGGTGCTGAAGATCACCATCCCGGAAAGTTTGGACTACGACGGCCTGTTTGACGATATTTTTGCCCAGTATACCCGGCGCTGCACCCTGACACGGGTAAAAACCAGCAACATGGGCACTCTATATGAGCTGGAATACGCCATTCTTCTGCCGGAGGACGTGCCGCCCAAGGCCTTTTTGGACGCTTTGCGCTGCCGCAACGGCAACCTGAACATCACCTGCGGGCGGGAGAGCAGCCCCGGCATGGAACTGCTGTAAAAAAAGATTGCGCAGCAGGCGGCTGCTGCGCTATACTGGGGTCAGAAATGCAAAAAGGAGGAATGCGCAGTGCGGCTGCTGATTGCAGAGGACGAAGAGGACCTTGCCGAGGTGCTGAGCGTCTTTTTTGAAAAGAACCATTTTACGGTGGAAACAGTGCACAACGGCTTTGACGCCTACGAAGCCGCCACGCAGGAGCAATACGACGCCATTATTCTGGACGTGATGATGCCCAAGATGAACGGCATCGAGGTGCTGCAAAAGCTGCGGGCTGAAAAGGTATCCGCGCCCATCATGATGCTGACCGCTAAGGGCGAGACAGATGACCGCATTACCGGCTTCAACGCCGGAGCGGACGACTACCTGCCCAAGCCCTTTGACCCGGACGAGCTGCTGAGCCGGGTGCGCGCCATGCTGCGCCGTGCCAGCGCCTACCAGCCCACCCGGCTGGCTTTCAGCGACCTGACGCTGGACCCCGGTACCGGCTTTTTGACCAGCCACGGGCAGTCGGTGCGGCTGAGCGGACGGGAATATCAGGTGATGGAGCTGTTTTTACGCAACCCGCGCATGGTGTTTTCTGCCGAGCGCATTCTTGAACTGGTATGGGGCTGGGAGAACGAGGCCGAGATCAATGTGGTGTGGGTAAACATCTCTAACCTGCGCAAAAAACTAAAAAGCCTCGGTTCACACGCTGTCCTGCGTGCGAACCGAGGCCTTGGCTATGCGCTGGAGGAAGAAGCATGATCCGGCGGCTGCGCAGGCGGTTTATCCGCATTGCCACCCTGTCGGTCACGGCTGTGATGCTGCTGCTGACTGTGCTGCTGAACACCGCGAATTACGTTTCCACCACCCGGGAGCTGCGGGATATGCTGCAACTCATCAGCAGCAATCAGGGCACCATCCCCGCCTACCGCCCCGCCGGGGAAGCCCCCGCTGCCCCGCCCAAGGCACCGCAGCCGCCGCGGGACGGCAGCTTTACCGCCGAGACCCCCTACTCCACCCGGTACTTTGTGCTGCGGTATCAGGATGACGGCACGCTGGTGCAGGCAGACCTTGCAAACATCGCCTCGGTCACCGAGGAGGACGTCACGCCTTATCTTGCCGCTGCCGTGGCGCACGGCGCAGGCTACGGCAGCTACGGCAGCTACCGGTACTACGTCACCCACACCGGCGAGGGGCGCAATATGGCGGTATTTCTGGACGGCTACCAGCAGCTGCGCTCTGTGGGACTGGTGCTGCTGTGGAGCCTTGCTGCGGATGCCGCCTGCATCTTGCTGGTGGTAGTGCTGGTGGTGCTGCTCTCCCGCCGGGCCATTGACCCGGTGGTGCGCAGCGCCGAAAAGCAGAAGCAGTTCATCACCGATGCCAGCCATGAGCTAAAGACCCCTATCACGGTCATCTCCACCTGTCTGCGCGTGCTGGAAATGGAGACCGGCAAGCAGAAATGGATCGATAAAGCGCAGGCGCAGACCGAAAAACTGACGGCACTGGTCAACGCGCTGGTCACCCTATCCCGCATGGACGAGGGAGTCTCCCCGCTGAAGATGGAGCCTTTCCCCCTCAGCGAAGCAGTCGCAGACACCGCCGAGCCCTTCCGGGACCTTGCGCAGAGCAAGGGGCACGCCCTTGTGCTGGATATCGCCCCGGAGCTGACCTACAAGGGCGATGAGTACGCCATCCGGCAGCTGGTGAGCATTCTGCTGGACAACGCGGTCAAGTACGCCCGGGCGGGCAGCACCATCACCCTGACACTGGAAAAGACCCGGCGGGGCGCTGTGCTGCGCTGCCGCAACGGCAGCGACCCCATCTCGGAAGAAACACTGGCAAAGCTGTTTGACCGCTTTTACCGCGCCGATCCCTCCCGCAACGCCGCCACCGGTGGCTTTGGCATCGGGCTGTCCATCGCCCGGAGCATTGCCGAAGCCCACAGGGGCAGCATCTGCGCCCGCATGGTAGGCGAGGAGGTAGAGTTTGCCGCAGAGCTGCGGTAAAGGCAGCACACCCGGTAAAAACTGCTTGTCGCTCTGCCCTGTACTGCCGGCTTTTTTCTCCTGTGGCACCTCCTGCAGAAGCCCTAAAAGCAAAAAACAGGAAGCACCCCCGGCAGCCGCAATGGCTGCCGGGGGTGCTTCTCTGTGGGTGGAAAACAAAAAAGAGGTGAAAAGAAGAATGGTTGGTAAATATCGGTTTTATGCGGCCTTCGCCGGAGCAAAGACCACGGCCTTTTTCTGCCGCGCCTGCATGGAGCGGACGATGCAGCTGAGGGTGAAGTTGATGACAAAATAGATGACGCAGGCAGTGCCGAACAGCACCATGACATCCGAAACATTCACCGTGCCAAGGCCGTTGTAGGTACCGGCGGCGCTCAGCAGCTGCCGGATGCGCGCCATCAGCTCAATGGTGGCCACGTTTGCAAGGTAGGAGGAATCCTTGATGGTGGTGATCACCTGACTGAGCAGGGTGGGGATGATGTTGCGGTAAGCCTGCGGCAGGATGATGTACAGCAGCACCTCGGCGGTGTTGAAGCCCTGCGCATAGCCCGCCTCAAACTGTCCCTTGGCTACGCCGTTCAGACCGCCGCGGACGATCTCGGCAATGACCGAGGAGTTGAACAGGATCAGTGCCAGCGCTGCCTTGAACAGCAGCTTCATCTCCACACTGGTCAGACCGAACATTTTGTGGGCAAAAAAGGCCGGGCAGGGGCAGAACACCACGCAAACAAAGATCCACAAAAGGTAGGGCGTGTTGCGAAACAGCTCGATGTAGGCGGCGGACAGCCAGCCAAGGATGCGCGCCGGGCCTTTTTTACAATAGGTACGCGCCAGCGCCAGCAGCGAGCCTAAGATCAGCCCCAGAATGACGCCCAGCACCGAAATGATGCAGGTAAAGGCCACGCCCCGCAGCAGGTACAGGAATACGCCCGGCTGCGCGAGGATGGAAAAGCTGGAAGCAAGAGTGCTCATTTATGCCGCCTCCTTTAAGGCCGCAGCCTTTGCGGTGCGCAGGGCGGGGTCTGCCTTGCCCTTGCGCTCCTTGAGGGAAGCCTCCCAGCGGGTAGCCAGCGTGGACAGCGGGAAGCAGACCACAAAGAAGATGGCACCGCAGACGATATAGGCCGGTGCGTATGCACCGCCGGTGGAGGCACCGGTGACGAAGCTGTACGTTACGCTGATGAGGTCTGCACCGCCTACGATGTACAGGCAGGAGGTGTTCTTGAACAGGTTGACCACCTGATTGACCATGGGCGGCAGCATAACAGGGATGCTCTGCGGCAGGATAATATACGCCATCCGCTGCAAATAGCCAAAGCCCTGCGCCTGTGCGGCCTCGAACTGCCCTTTCGGCACCGACTCAATGGCGGCACGGACGACCTCGCCCATATAGGCACCGGTGTAAACGCCCAGTGCAATGATGCCGGTGCGGATGACACCCATGCTCAGCCCTGCAAAGGCCAGCGCGTAGTACAAAAAGCACAACTGCAAAAGCAGCGGCGTATTCTGGATGAACTCCACATACACCCGGGCGATGAATTGCAGCGGCTTTTTACCGCTTGTCGCCATCAGGCCCAGTACAACGCCCAGCGCAAAGGCCAGTGCCAGCGCGAAAAACGCCGTCATCAGGGTATTGCCCAGCCCCAGCAGAAAGCTTTCCCGGTGGTTCCACACCGTTGCCCATGCGTCCATTGAAAACAGACCGGACATAACGAACACTCCTCTCTCCTAAACCGTAACAGCGCTGGTGTTATGCCAGACCGTTCTCCTTGATCAGACCATCAATGGTGCCATCGGACAGCCAGCCGGTGACCAGCTCATCGCACAAAGCGGAGAAGCCGCTGCCCTTCTTGGTAGCCACGCCGTACTCCTGCGGGCTGAACTCGGCATCGATGTAGCTGCGGCCCTCGGTCTTGTAGATAGCCAGAATGGACTTATCCACGCAGAAGCCGTTCACCTCGCCTGCGCTCAGTGCGGTGCTGATGGCGGGATAATCGTCGTACTGACGGAAGGAAATGCCGTCCTTCCAAGTGTCGGCGTTGAAGGTATCGGCATTGAAGCCCTCGCCGGTGATAACGCCCTCATCGATCATCTCCTGCACCAGAGCACGGGCGGAGGTAGAACCGGAGGAAACGCCCACCACCTTATCCTTCAGGTCGGCCAGCGCCTTGATGCCGGAGGAATCCTCCACCAGAACGCTGACATAGTCGGTGTAGTAGGGGGTGGAGAAGTCCCAGCTCTTGCGGCGCTCTTCGGTGATGGTAAAGGTAGCCAGCACGCAGTCGATATCACCGGAATCCAGCAGCTCGCCGCGGGTAGCGGCGGTGACGGTGGTGAACTCCACGTCCACGCCCAGATGCTCGGCGATCATCTCAGCCAGACTGTCCTCCAGACCGGTATACTCGCCGGTGAGGGTATCCTGAAAGCTGAAGCCCTTGACGGCGTTCTTGACGCCTACCTTCAGCACACCGCGGTCGATGATGGCCTGCACATCCGCAGAAACAGCCTCGGAGGAAGCTGCTGCGCTGCCGGAAGCGGCAGAGGATGCGGTGGAGGCAGCCACAGAGCTGCTGGTAGAGCCGCCGCAGGCGGTAAGAGCGGTGAGCGCAATGGCCGTACCAGCGGCCTTGACAAAGCTACGACGAGAAATCTTTTTCATAATTATACACTCCTCTATAAAGTCCGCAGCCCGGACGGCTTTCCCTTCCGTCCCCCATGGGCTGCTCTATCCACAACGGGTGCCGCTTGTGCTGCGGCAGCTCCGCAGTGACCAAAATTGCTTACCGGATGATCTTGCCCAAGAACTGGCGCACGCGTTCGTTTTTGGGGTTGGTGAAGAAGTGCTCCGGTGTGCCTTCTTCCAAGATCTGGCCGTCTGCCATAAACACCACACGGTCTGCCACCTGCCGGGCAAAGCCCATCTCGTGGGTGACCACCACCATGGTGATATTTTTTTCGTGCGCCAGCCGCACCATGACGTCCAGCACTTCCTGAATGGTCTCCGGGTCCAGCGCACTGGTGGGCTCGTCGAACAGGATGATCTTGGTCTGGGCACACAGCGCACGGGCAATGGCGATGCGCTGCTGCTGACCGCCGGAAAGCTGCGCCGGGTAGACATTTGCCTTGTCCCGCAGGCCGACCACTTCAAGATAGTGATACGCCAGCTCCTCGGCCTCCTGCTTGGTCTTGTGGTGTAGCTTGATGGGTGCGAGGGTCAAGTTTTTCAGTACCGTCATGTGCGGGTACAGGTTGAACTGCTGGAACACCATGCTGGTGGTCTCGCGCACAAGTTTGGTCTTGTTCTTGGCTGTCAGCTCCTGCCCGTCTATGTAGACATGGCCGCTGGTGGGCTCTTCCAGAAAATTCATGCAGCGCACCGTGGTAGACTTGCCTGAACCGGACGGCCCGATGATCACCAGCTTTTCGCCCTCGGCGACTTCAAGGTTGACGTCCTTCAGAACGTGCAGATCCCCGAAGTATTTGTCAACGTGTTCCAGCTTGATCACTACGCATTCCCCTTTTCCTCTTACAGCCTGCCCCCGGGGCCGCCTTGCCCCGCAGGGTACAAAAAAGGCGCTTGGTGAGTGTTCACCAAGCGCCTTTGCTTTCGATAACTAAAGTATAGCGTTTTTTACGGCTTCTTTCAATCTGAAAAGTGCAACAACTTTTCCTTCAGGAGAAATTGCATTTTGTAAAGTTGCTACAATATTGCGCCTTATTTTTTGTCGAACGTGCAAATCACGTCAGGGCGGCTGGCCGTTCTCGCTTTCCCAGCAGCCCCGGTCTGCTTATTTTTTTCGGTAGTCCCGCGGGGTCATGCCAAAATGCGCCTTGAATGCCCTATTAAAATAGGAAAGATTTTCAAACCCGCACCGGGTAGCAATGGTCAACACGGTCTCATCGGTGGTTTGCAGCGCCTCGGCGGCGGTGTTCAGCCGGTACTCGTTCAGAAAGGCGATAAAGCTCTGCCCGGTCATCTGCCGGAACCAGCGCATAAAATGGCTGGCGCTGAAGGAGCAGACCCCGGCGGCATCCGCCACCCGGAGCGGCTCGGCATAATGGGCAGAAAGCCATTGCAGCACGGTTTTCAGTCGCTGGGTGTCGGCGGTTTCGGTGGGGAGACACTGCCGACCCTGCGCAATGAGCAGGGCAAGAAAGCGCAGCAGCGCTCCCTTTACCAGCAGCTCGTAGCCGGGGCGTTTGGCGCGGTTGGCATCTTCCAGCTCCCGCAGGCAGGCGGCGGCTTGCAGATAGCACAAATCGTTCGGGGTCAGCCGCACCGGCAGCGACAACCGCCCGCTTTGCAGCGGCAGCAGATATTTTTCGGCGCAAAGGTCCTCTGCGCCGCCCAGCAGCTCCGGTTCAAAGATGATATTTTCGTATTCCATGCGCTGCCCCTCTGCCTGCCGCAGCGCGTGGAGCGTGCCCGGGGCAAAAAGAAAGATATCCCCCCGGTAAGCCGGGTAGGTCACAGCGCCCACCTGTACCAGCCCCATGCCCTGCTTGACAAAGACCAGCTCCATGCTCTCGTGCCAGTGGAGTGCCACCTGCTGAAAATCTCCCGGAATGGTGCAGGGGTACAGATTGAACGGAAAGCGCACGGCACCGTGCTGTTTTGTCTCCTGCAAAGAAGCCTGATTTTGCATCGTCTCACCTCCCGATGATAGGATTGTACCACAGGTTGCACTTTTTAGGCAAGATTTTGATCGTATTATGTGGTATATCTTGAAGTACAGATGTCAAACCTGTTTTCCGTAAGGTGTATCTGAAAACAAAGAAATAGACTGAATTTTCGACTTTTCAGATACACCCTAGCAAAGGAGGATGCTTTTATGAGCTTTACCGAAACGTTACAGAGTATCACCGGCAAGCTGCTGGCAGACTGCACCGACCAGGAGCTGTATCTGGCACTGCTGGAACTGGTGCGGCAGAAGAGCGCCGACCGCGTGCAGCCGGTCACCGGGCGCAAGCTGTACTATATCAGCGCTGAATTCCTCATTGGCAAGCTGCTGTCCAACAACCTCATCAATCTGGGGCTGTACGATGAAGCCCGGTCTGCGCTGGCTGCTGCCGGAAAGCGCCTTTCCGATATTGAAGAGGTGGAGCCGGAGCCTTCTCTGGGCAACGGCGGCTTGGGTCGTCTGGCTGCCTGCTTCCTCGACTCTCTGGCAACGCTGAACCTGCCCGGCGACGGCGTAGGTCTGCGGTACCACTTCGGTCTGTTCCATCAGTCCTTTGAGGACGGCGTGCAGAACGAAAAGCCCGACCCGTGGCTGACTGCCCACAGCTGGGCAGAAAAGACCGACACCACCTACCCGGTGGAACTGGCGGGCAAGGAGTACACCGCCCGGCTGTACAAGCTGGCGGTCACCGGCTACGAGGGCCGCACCAACACCCTGAACCTGTTCGATTTGGACACCATCGACGAGAGCATCGTCCATGATGGCATCGCCTTCGACAAGACCGCCATCGACAAGAACCTGACCCTCTTCCTCTACCCGGACGACTCCGACGAGGCAGGCCGCCGTCTGCGGGTGTACCAGCAGTACCTAATGGTCTCTGCCGGTGCGCAGCTCATTCTGGCTGAGTGCGCCGCCCGGGGCTGCAACTTCCATGATCTGGCAGACTACGCTGCCATCCAGATCAACGACACCCATCCCAGCATGGTCATCCCGGAGCTCATCCGTCTGCTGGGGGAGCGCGGCATCGAATTTGAGGAGGCCGTGGAGATCGTTACCAAGACCTGCGCCTACACCAACCACACCATTCTCGCCGAAGCACTGGAAAAGTGGCCCCGCACCTATCTGGATGCCGTGGTGCCGCAGCTGATGCCCATCATCGAAAAGCTGGATGCGCTGGCACGCACCCGCACCGAGGACGAGAGCCTTGCCATCATCGACAAGGACGACCGGGTGCACATGGCGCACATGGACATCCACTTTACCCACTCCACCAACGGCGTGGCGGCGCTGCACACCGAGATTTTGAAAAATTCCGAGCTGCACGGCTTCTACGAGCTGTACCCGGAAAAGTTCAACAACAAGACCAACGGCATCACCTTCCGCCGCTGGCTGCTGGA
>CAKTCK010000032.1 GCA_934539245.1 uncultured Faecalibacterium sp. | reverse complement strand
TCGAGCTCGATCGTTGCAGGCGGCTTACCGGTGCAATCGTAGAACACGCGGTTGACGTGCTTGACTTCGTTGACGATGCGGCTGGTGACAGTACCCAGAACATCCCACGGCATATCGTAGCTTTCTGCGGTCATGAAGTCGGTGGTGGTCACGGCGCGCAGCGCAACGGCGTAATCGTAGGTGCGCTCGTCGCCCATAACGCCAACGCTGTGCATATTGGTCAAAGCTGCATAATACTGGCTGATTTCCTTATCCAGACCGGCCTTGGCGATTTCTTCGCGCCAGATTGCGTCAGCGTCCTGCACGATGGTGACCTTCTCGGGGGTCACCTCGCCGATGATGCGGATGCCCAGACCGGGGCCGGGGAACGGCTGACGGCTGACCAGATACTCGGGCAGACCCAGTTCACGGCCGGCCTGACGGACTTCGTCCTTGAACAGGTTGCGCAGAGGCTCCACCAGTTCCTTGAAGTCCACGGTATCGGGCAGACCGCCCACGTTGTGGTGGCTCTTGATAACGGTGGACTCGCCGCCCAGACCGCTCTCCACTACGTCGGGGTAGATGGTGCCCTGTGCAAGGAAGTCCACCTTGCCGATCTTCTTAGCCTCTTCCTCGAACACGCGGATGAACTCTTCGCCGATGATCTTGCGCTTGCGCTCCGGCTCGATGACACCCTTCAGCTTGCTGAAGTAGCGGTCGCGGGCATCTACGCAGATGAAGTTGATGTCGAAGCCGTTGGCATTACCCGGGCCAAAGACAGAGCAGACCTCTTCCTTTTCGTTCTTACGCAGCAGACCGTGATCCACGAACACGCAGGTCAGCTGCTTGCCGATGGCCTTGGCCAGCATAGCGGCCAGCACGGAGGAATCCACGCCGCCGGACAGGGCGCACAGCACCTTACCCTCGCCGATGCGCTCCCGCAGAGCCTTGACGTTGTTCTCTACAAAGGAATCCATCTTCCAGTCGCCGGAGCAGCCGCAGACGTTGTACACAAAGTTGCGCAGCATCTTCTTGCCCTCGGCGGTATGCAGCACCTCCGGGTGGAACTGCACCGCGTACAGACCTTTTTCGGCATTTTCAACGGCTGCCACAGGGCAGTTTGCGGTGTGGGCAGTAATCTCAAAGCCGGGAGCCGCCTGCTCGATGTAGTCGTTGTGGCTCATCCAGCAGATGGTAGAGGGCTGCACATCGGTGAACAGCTTGCTCTCGGTGTTCACGAACACCTCGGTCTTGCCGTACTCACGCTCGGGAGCGCGGCAGACATGACCGCCCAGCAGGTGCATCATCAGCTGGCTGCCGTAGCAGATGCCCAGCACAGGCACGCCCCAGCTGAAGATCTCAGGGTCGATGGTGGGAGAATCCTCCAGATAAACGCTGTTGGGGCCGCCGGTGAAGATGATGCCCTTGGGATTCTTGGCCTTGATGACCGAAAGATCGGTTTTATAGGAATAGATCTCGCAGTAGACATTATTTTCTCGGACGCGGCGGGCAATCAGCTGATTGTACTGTCCGCCAAAGTCCAGCACGATGACAGTTTCATGCTGCATGATGTTTTCCTCCATTTTTAAGTGAGTTTCTACAGATAATTTTAGTATAGCACATCTCACAACAAAAAGCGACAGTTTTTGTGAAGTTTTCTGTTATTCTATTTTGCGGATCGGATGCCGCAGCACGGTTTTCAGCTTCTCCGGTGCAGTGCGGCGCGGGTCGCCCAGATAGATCTCGTGATGGAAGCGTGTGTCTGAAAAATCCGGGCAATACCCCTGCTCCACTGCAAACGCATCCAGCTGCCGCAGGGTCTCCGGTTCGGTGTCGTAGGGGCCGATGTGCATACACTGCACGCACAGCCCTTCATCGTAGGTGAAAAATTCCACTTTAGAAAAGTCCTTTTTCTTTTTGGCGGTGGCCTCCTGCACTGCCCAGTCAAATTCGGCACGGGTGACAAATTCCGGCAGACGAATCATGGAGGTCCAGATAAAAGACGACTTGTCGGCAAAATCCACACCCTCTGTCCCGGGCTGATGCCACAGTCCCTCCAGTGGTGGAACAACATATTCAAAATAGCCGTCCATCTTGTGGCTGCCCTTATAGCTCATTTTAATGGTAAACGCAATGCCGTACAGCAGTTCCATCGCTGCCTTGTATTCCCCTGCCGGGTCGTTGGGGTCGCCTTTCCCCTGCACCGCCACAAAATCTATCGCAGGGACGTTAATGATCTGCGGTTTCTGCGGCGGGAGATAAAATTCTTTGTATTCCTTCTTATAGTCAAATGGCATCTTTCTTTTCTCCTTCCAGCAGCGCGCGCTGTTTCTTTTTGCTGAAGCTGCCCAGCACCAGCCGGTAAGATTTTTCCAGCATCTCCCGCAGCAGTGCGTCCGGTACGTTTCCCTCTGCTTTTACGGAGTTCCAGTGCACCTTATTCATGTAGTAGCCCGGAATGATGTCCTTATACTGTCTGCGCAGAAAATCGCCCTCGGCGGGTTCTAGCTTGCAGGTAATATACACCGGCTTTCCCGTGGCATCATCCAGACAGACGGCTGCAAACATTTTGCCGCCGATGTGATATCTTATCCAGTTCCACTCTGTCTGTAAGTCTTTGGTAACGCTAGGCTTTTGTAAAAGCTCCGTGTCGATCCAGCTGTATTTCATGGCGGCACCTCCGTTTTTTCTCAGTATAACTTATTCGGAAGCATTTGTAAACAAAAAGTTGTTGAATTTTACTTATCATACGTCAGCTCTGAAAAATCGGCAGCAAAAAAGAGCCATCCGCTCAGAAAAACCGAACGGATAGCTCTTGTATTTAACGTTAAAATCAGATGGATCAGATGGAAATTGTGTTACACACGTCCACCAGCACGGGGTCAAGGCTCTTGGTCATCTCCAAAGCCTCGTCCACAGGGTAGTCCACCAGCTTCTCGCCCTTCATGCCGACGATGCGGTTATACTTGCCCTGCTCCAGCAGGCAGACAGCCTGATAGCCCATGGCAGAAGCATTCACGCGGTCGCGCAGAGTGGGAGAACCACCGCGCTGCACATGACCCAGAATCGTTGCGCGGGAATCGATACCAGTGCGTGCCTGGATCTCGTTGGCGATTTCCTGTGCATGACCCACGCCCTCAGCCACGATGATGATAAAGTGGCGCTTGCCGGTCTTTTGGGTCTCGGCAATCTTATCCAGAATGTCGCGCTGCATATCGAATTCCTTCTCGGGCAGCAGCACAGCCATAGCGCCGGAGGCGATGGCCACGTTCAGAGCGATGTAACCGGCGTTACGGCCCATGACCTCGACCACACTGCAGCGGTCGTGGCTCTGGGTGGTGTCGCGCAGCTTGTCGATCATTTCCAGCGCAGTGTTCATGGCGGTATCGTAGCCGATGGTGTAATCCGTGCAGGCGATATCGTTATCAATGGTACCGGGCAGACCGATCATGGGGATGCCGCGGTGTGCCAGTGCGCGGGCACCGCGGTAAGAGCCGTCGCCACCGATAACGACCAGCGCATCAATGCCCAGCTCGCGGCACTTTTCAGCGCCCTTATCCTGACCTTCCTTGGTCTTGAACTCTAGGCAGCGTGCCGTATACAGAATGGTGCCGCCAGCAGAGATGATGTTAGAAACGCTGCGCAGGTTCATTTCAAAGCACTCGCCGTTCAGCAGGCCGTTATAGCCGCGCTGAATGCCGATCATACGGAAGCCCTTGTGCAGGCCAGTGCGTACCACAGCGCGCACAGCAGCGTTCATGCCGGGAGCATCACCACCGCTTGTAAGCACGCCAATCGTTTTGATTTGCTTTTCCATACGAGAGATTCCCTCCAATTTACAGTTCAGTTCTTCATTTACCCTTTTGCCTGTAACCTCTTCTTCCCGAAACAGGCTTGTTGCTTTGCAACAGCTTTGATTCGCCTTTAATGATTATAGCACACCATCCAGACAAATTTCAATAGGGTTTTGAGACTTTATGCAAATCTATGCAACACGATATAATGGCGTTATATCGCGTTATTTTTGCAGTTTGTGCAACTCATCAAATTTAAAATCGTCCCATGTGGTGCCATTCGTGCACAAATATGTTATTTTGTTGCAACGTTTTCTGCGCCCAGCAGCCGTTCCAGCTCTTTGAAGAAGAGCGGATGCCCAGAAGTGTACAGCCGGCGCGGTGCGGCCAGCTTCTGCTTGGTATCCTCCAGATACAAAATCACCGGGATATCGCCATCGAAGATTTCCAACAGGTTCACCACTTTGTCGTACTGGGGGCAGCTGCGGGACGGCAGACGGATGAATACCCGCCGGGCAGCTGCTTTGACAGGGTCCGGGCGGCCTTTGTCCAAGCGGGTCGGGTCGTAGCTGTCTATGGGCAGAATGCTGTCTGCCAGCAGCTTTGAGGCTTCATCCTCCCGCACAGAAAGTCGACCATCGATGACCACAACAGCGTTTTCCTGAATGGCATCCCGGAAGCGGTCCAGCACCTTGGGGAACACGATCACCTCCATGGTGCCGGTCAGATCCTCCACGCTGGTAAAGGCCATCATGCTGTTGGATTTGGTCGTCATCATGCGGTTTTTGACCACAGCACACACGATACGCACCTTCTCGCCGTCCTGCACATGAGCATCCTCGCCGGTGAGAGCCTTGATGGTGTGGGAGCCGATACGGGCAGATTTTTCCCGGTAAGCATCCAGCGGATGGCCGGACAGGTACAGACCGCTGACCTCTTTTTCCTGTTGCAGCAGCTCGGCAGGGGTGTACTCTGCCAAGGGACGGATCTCGTAAACGTCCTCCTGCGGGCTTTGCTGCACTTCCCCGCTCATTACGGAGAACAGATCCAGCTGCCCTTCCAGATTGCGGCGGGAGTCGGTCTCGATGCTCTTGAGGATGCCCTCTACCGCTTCCACCATGCTGTGGCGATTGGAGCCGAAACAGTCAAAGGCACCGGCTTTGATCAGGCTTTCCACCGCGCGGCGGTTCAGCTCGCTGCCGTGCAGCCGCTTGCAGAAATCGTAAAGGCTGGTGTAGGGCTTTTCCCTGCGCTCAGTGACTGCGTTCTCGATGAGGTTGCGGCCTACGTTTTTCACGGCGTTCAGGCCAAAACGGATCTGACCGTTATCATCTGCAGTAAAGCCGCCGTTGGAGATGTTCACGTCCGGCGGCAGCACTTTGATGCCCAAACGGGCGCACTCGCCAGAATACTCAATGACCTTATCCGTATTATCCAGCACGCTGGTGAGCAATGCTGCCATGAACTGGCTGGGGTAATGGCACTTGAGGTAAGCAGTCTGGAAAGCCACATAGGCATAGCAGGCTGCATGGCTCTTATTGAAAGCGTAGGACGCAAAGCTGGACATCTCGTCGTAGATCTGATTTGCCACCTGCTCCGGGATGCCGTTGGCAACGCAGCCCGGGCATTCGTGACCGGGCTCGGTACAGCCGTGCACAAAGTGCTCCCGCTCTGCTTCCATGACGGCGTGCTTCTTTTTGCTCATGGCGCGGCGGACGTTATCTGCCTGCCCGAAGGAGAAGCCTGCCAGCTCCCGGAAGATCTGCATGACCTGTTCCTGATAGACGATGCAGCCGTTGGTCACATCCAGAATGTGCGCCAGCTGCGGGGTCTTGTAGCTGATTTTGTCCGGCTCGTGCCGGTTGCGCAGATAGGTGGGAATAGAGTCCATGGGACCCGGGCGGTACAGGCTGATCAGGGCGATGACATCTTCAAGATTCTGGGGCTGCAAACCCACAAGCACCTGCTTCATGCCGGAGGATTCCAGCTGGAACACGCCCTCGGTATCGCCCTGACCCAGCATTTTATAGGTGTCCGGGTCGTCATAATCCAGATCACGGATGGAGAACGCCGGGTGCTGCTTTTGCACCGCCACCTCTGCGTCCCGGATGACAGTCAGGGTGCGCAGACCCAGAAAGTCCATCTTCAAAAGACCCAGTTCTTCGATCTCGGTCATGTTGAACTGGGTCACCGGCAGGCCATCGTTGGTGGCAAGCGGCAGATAATAATCGGTCGGCTCCGGCGTGATGACCACGCCCGCCGCGTGGGTAGAGGCGTGCCGGGGCATACCTTCTACCTTTAATGCGGTGTCAATGAGCTCGGTCACCTGCGGGTCGGTATCGTAGAGCTTTTTCAGCTCACTGGAAACCTCCAACGCCCGTTTCAGGGTCATCTTCAGTTCCATGGGCACAAGCTTTGCCACCACATCCACCTGCTGGTACGGGATGCCCATCACGCGACCAACATCACGGATGGCGTTGCGTGCGGCCATAGTACCAAAGGTGACGATCTGCGCCACATGGTCCGCACCGTATTTGCGGTTGACGTAGTCGATGACCTCCTGCCGACGCTCGTAGCAGAAGTCCACGTCAAAATCCGGCATACTGACGCGTTCAGGGTTCAAAAAGCGCTCGAAGATCAGGTTATAGCGGATGGGGTCGATATCCGTGATGCCCACGCAGTAGGCGGCGATACTGCCTGCGCCGGAGCCGCGTCCCGGCCCCACCGGGATGCCCTGACTTTTTGCAAAATTGATGTAGTCCCACACGATGAGATAATAGTTGGTATATCCCATGGTCTTGACCACGCCGATCTCGTATTTCAGGCGGTCGATGTTGGCCTGCGGCACGTCCGGGCCGTAGCGGCGTTCCAAGCCGTCCCAGCAGAGCTTTTCAAAGTAAGCTTGATTGTCCATGCCGTCCGGGGCTTTGTAGTAAGGGATCTTGGTGTGGCCGAACTCAAAGTCAAAATTGCACTGCTCGGCGATCTTTGCCGTATTGGCACAGGCCTCCGGCACCATGGAGAACAGCTCGTACATCTCGTCGGTGGTCTTGACGTAGAATTCATCGGTTTGGAACTCCATGCGGTCGGCATCCTGAATGGTCTTGCCGGTCTGGATGCAAAGCAGGATGCTCTGCATCTTGGCGTCCTCTTTGCGCAGATAATGGGCGTCGTTGGTGGCTGCCATGGGGATACCCGTCTCCCGGGAAAGCTTGATCAGCTGCGGCAGAACGGTGGTATCCTCCTTCAGGCCGTGATCCTGCAGCTCGATATAGTAATTCTCTGCACCGAAAAGATCCCGGTACCACAGCGCTGTTGCCTTTGCGCGCTCGTAGTCCCCTGCCAGAATGGCCTGCGGGATCTCGCCCGCCAGACAGGCCGAAAGGCAAATAAGTCCCTCGTGGTATTGCTCCAAAAGCTGCTTATCCACGCGGGGCTTGGAGTAAAAGCCCTCCACAAAACCGGCCGAGACCATTTTGATCAGGTTCTTATAGCCGGTCTCGTTTTTGCACAGTAAAATCAGGTGGTTGTTTCCGTCTATTTTATTTACCTTGTCAAAGCGGGTACGGGTGGCAACATAGACCTCACAGCCGATAATGGGCTTGATGCCCGCCTTTTTAGCTGCCTTATAAAACTGCACACAGCCGTACATCACGCCGTGGTCGGTGCAGGCAATGGCGGTCTGCCCGCACTCCTTCACCCGCTCCATCAGCTGGTCGATGCGGCAGGCACCGTCCAGAAGGCTGTATTCCGTATGGATATGCAGGTGGGCAAAGGGACGGGTATTTGCTGTGAGTTCACTCATCGTACTGCCTCCTGTCCCTCCTGCTGGCGCTGGCGGAGATTTTCTGCCAGTGCCTCCAACTTTTTCATCCGGTGCGATAAGCCGGATTTGCTCACTGCCGGGTCAAAGCAGCCGCACAGCGCGGTAAGCGAAAGATCCGGGTATTGCAGACGCTTTTCCGCTGCCTGCTGCAGCACCTCCGGCAGAGTTTCCAGTGCGTGCTGCTCCTGCAAATAGCGGATGGCTTTCAGGGTCTGGGCGTTTGCCCGCGCCGTTTTGCCAAGGTTTGCGGTATCACAGTTTGTCTGCCGGTTGGTCTGGTTGCGTACCTGCTTAAACGCCTTGAGCACGCTGATCTGGGTCGCGGCATCCGCAGCGCCCATAAAGCGGAGCAAGCGCTCCACATTGGCACCGGTCTTGACGTAGATCAGGTTCACGCCGTTGCGGCGGGTGCGGTGGGGCGCAAACTCGTGCTCAGCCAGCAGCGCTTCAAAATCCCGGGCGAGGTTCGTCCGGGAGGTGAGAAATTCCAGATTATATTCCTTTTGCGGGTCGGTGACCGTGCCGCTGCACAGAAAAGCCATGGCGATATAGGCGCTGACGCAGGTCTGGCAGCGGATAAGCCCGGGGTCGATCTGCAAGCTGGTCTCCCTGCCGGTGGTGCCAAACAGCTCGTGCAGGCGGGTGACCTGCTCCGCATCGCGGATGTTGAACTCGTACAGAACCCCGCTGGCGCGGGGCTTTTCTAATATCTCGCCCCGGATGCCGCAGCGGGCAAACAGCTGCTGCGCCAGCTGCACCGTATGGGGCTGCTCGGTTTGCAGCACAAGGCCGCGGGCATCAAAGTATTTGGCAAAGCAGGCAATGCCATAGGCAGCTGCACGCACACAGCATTCCTTGGTGGGGCTGCGCTGCGCGATCTCCTCCCGCGCACTGGATGCAAAACTCATAGTATTTCCTCTGTTTTCAGCGCACGGCATCCCGGTGCTGCACCCCGGGCTCGTAGCCCAGAGCGGTGCAGTATTCCGCAAGCTTGCGTGCGAATGTGATGGAGCGGTGCTTGCCGCCCGTACAGCCCACCGCGATGGTCAGCTGGCTTTTGCCTTCCTTGACATAGAGCGGCAGGGCGTACTGTAAAAAGTTCTCGTACCGGTGCAGCAGCTCCTGTGCTTCAGGGCGGCTCATGACAAAATCCACCACCTCCTGATCTAGCCCGGTCTTGTGCTTCAGTTCCGGCACATAGAAGGGGTTGGGCAGGCAGCGCACATCCAGCACAAGGTCGGCTTCCGGCGGCAGACCAAACTTGAACCCGAAGGACATGATGGTAAGCCGCATGGCATTTTTTGCCCCGCCGTTTTTCATAAACAGATCGCAGATGCGCTCTTTATTCTGGGAAGTAGAGAGCAGCCCGGTGTTGATGGTATAGTTTGCACGGTCTTTTAAAGGCTGTAAGATCTGCCGCTCTTTCAAAAAGGCATCCCGAGTAGAGATGCCCTCTGCAATGCTGATGGGGTGGCGGCGGCGGGTCTCGCTGTAACGGCGCATCAGCACATCGTCCGGTGCATCCAAAAACAGGATCTTATAGGGTGTTTTCTGGTCGTCCAGCTGCTGCAAGGCAGTCTCGATCTGCTCCCTGCTGCGGCAGCCACGCACATCCATGGAAAGCGCCACCCGCTCCAGCTGGTTGTCACCCGCCTTGGAAAACGCCGTAATGCTGGGCAGCAGTCCCGCCGGGACGTTATCAATGCAAAAATATCCGATATCCTCCAGCGCATTCATAGCCACAGACTTTCCCGCGCCGGAAAGTCCGCTGACGATCAACAGCTCCATCTGTGTTCCACACTCCCTCTATTCCCGCAGCTCAGCGCACTACGCGGATCTCTTTTTCCAGATCATAGCCGGTCTTTTCTTTTACGATGGTGCGTACTTCCTCGCACAGTGCCAGCACATCAGCGCAGGTCGCGCCGCCAAGGTTCACCACAAAGCCGCAGTGCTTCTCGCTGACGGCGGCACCGCCGTGCCGGTAGCCCCGCAGACCGCACTGGTCGATGAGAGCCGCAGCAAAAGCGCCCACCGGGCGCTTGAAGGTGCTGCCGGCGCTGGGCTTATCCAGCGGCTGCTTGTCCAGCCGCTTTGCCATCAGTTCGTCCATTTTAGCGCGGATGGCCTCCGGTTCGCCCGGGGTCAGGGCAAACTGTGCCGAGAGGATGCAGCCGCCGTTTTCTTCAAAAACGCTGTGGCGGTAACGCAGGTCAAGTTCTGCTGCCGCAGCCTCCTTCACCTCGCCCTCGGCGGTGAGGTACTGCACCGTGGTCAGTACGTCCTTCATCTCGCCGCCGTAAGCACCGGCGTTCATGTAGACCGCGCCGCCCACCGTACCGGGAATGCCGTAGGCGAATTCCAGCCCGGTCAGGCCGTGCTCCAGTGCCGTTTTGCACAGTGCCGAAAGCCGTACTCCTGCCCCGGCGGTGAGCTGTGTGCCGTGCACCTCCACAGCGTCCTGCATGGAGGAAATATCCAGCACTGCGCCGTTGTAGCCTTCGTCGGCAAACAGGATATTGCTGCCGTTACCCAGCAGATAATACCGGACGCCCTGCGCCTTGCACAAGGCAACAGCGCGGCAAAGCTGCGCCCGGTCTGCCGGCTGCACGAACAGCCGCGCCGGCCCGCCGATTTTAAAGGTACAGTGCGCTGCCAGCGGCTCGTTTTCTTTATAAGCAATGCCTGCTGCGGTCAGCAGCTGCTTGAGTTGTTCCATAGGGTCAGGCTCCTTTTTATAGAGAGGTTCAGTCCATTTTGTCATCCAGTCCCAGCCGGATCAGCAGCTCCTTGGCTGCGTTGTAACCCATCTTCTTCTGGCGGTTATTGATGGCTGCGGTCTCCAGCACCACAGCCAGATTACGGCCGGGAGAGACCGGGATGCTGGTGCTGGGGATGCTAACGCCCAGAATGTCGTAGTATTCGCTTTCCAGCCCGGTGCGCTGGTAGTTCTTGGTGGGGTCCCACGCTTCCAGCTGCACCACCAGATCCAAGCTTTCGCTCAGCTTGACGGCACCCACGCCATACACGCGGGCAACGTTGACGATGCCAATGCCGCGCAGCTCGATGAAGTGGCGGATATTTTCCGGGGCAGTGCCCATGATCTGGCGGTTGGACACCTTGCGCAGCTCTACGGCATCATCTGCCACCAGACGGTGGCCGCGCTTGACCAGCTCGATGGCCAGCTCGCTTTTGCCGATGCCGCTGTCGCCCAAAATCAGGATACCCTCGCCATACACCTCCACCAGAACGCCGTGCCGGGTGATGCGGGGCGCAAGCTCCAGATTCAGCACGCTGATCAGGCTGCCCATCAAAGTGCAGGTAGTCTCGTTGGAGCGCAGCAGGGCAACCGCGTGCTTCTGCGCCAGTTCCTGCATCTCCGGGAAGGGCGCAAGCTCCTCGCTGCGGCAGACGATGACCGCCGGGGGCTGCTGCCGGAACAACTGCTCCAGTGCCTCGTAGCGCTTTTCTGCCGTCAGGCCGGACAGAAAGTTCATTTCTGCCAGACCCATGATCTGCAGGCGAAGCTTATCGAAGTAATCATAATAGCCCGCCAGAAACAGACCCGGGCGGTTGACCTCGGCGATCTCCACACTGATCTCATCCAGCTCCCGGGGGGTGTATACCACTTCCATGCTGACGCGGTCTGTCAGCGTTTTAAGCGAAACATTGAACGTACCCATCCTGGTTCCTCCTGTATCCTCTTGCCGCGCTGTGCTGCGGGCACTCTTGTTCTTATTATAATAAAATTCGGCGGCAAATACAACGCCCGGGATGCTGTTTTTGTACTGCGGGCGGGAAACCGACGCTGCATCGCAGCCCATGCACAGGATTTTTACATTTTTCTTACTTTACATGGGTTTTACATTTCGTCGATTTCAGATTTTACATTGTTTTTCTATACTTAAAACACAGGAGAAAAACACGTCAAGATAAAGTGAGGAAAACACTTATGACCATTTTTAATGTCTTTTCGCTGCTGGGAGGTCTGGCCCTGTTTTTGTTCGGTATGGACATCATGGGCAAGGCACTGGAAAAGCAGGCCGGCGGCCAGCTGCAAAAAATTCTCAGCAAACTGACCGATAACCCCCTCAAGGGCTTTTTTCTGGGTCTGTGCGTGACCGCCGTGATCCAGAGCTCCAGCGCTACCACCGTTATGGTGGTGGGCTTTGTCAACAGCGGCATCATGGAGTTGCATCAGGCCATTGGCGTAATCATGGGCAGCAACGTGGGTACCACCGTGACCAGCTGGATCTTGAGCCTTTCCGGTTTGCAGGGCGACAGCCTGTTCATCCAGCTGCTCAAGCCCACTTCTTTTAGCCCGGTGCTTGCATTTATCGGCATTTTGCTGTATATGTGTAAGAGCGAGAAGAAAAAAGGCGTGGGTACCATCCTCATCGGCTTTGCTGTGCTGATGACCGGCATGACCACCATGTCCAACGCGGTGCTGCCGCTGCAGAACGAGGCATGGTTCACCAGCCTGTTCACCCGCTTTTCCAATCCCCTGCTGGGCGTTCTGGTGGGCGCACTGGTCACCGGCATCATCCAGAGCTCCAGCGCCAGCGTAGGCATCTTGCAGGCGCTGAGCGCCACCGGCGTCATCACCTACGGCAGTGCCATCCCCATCATCATGGGTCAGAATATCGGCACCTGTGTGACTGCGCTGCTTTCCTCGGTGGGTGCCAACAAAAACGCCCGCCGCGCTGCTATGGTGCACCTGTACTTCAACATCATCGGTGTGACCATCTTCCTGTTCGGGTTCTACGGACTCAACGCTGTCTGCCACTTTGCCTTTGTGAATACCACCATCGAGGCATGGGGCATTGCAATCGTGCACTCGGTATTCAACATTCTGGCTACTGTCATTCTGCTGCCCTTTGCTACCGGACTGGAAAAGCTGGCCATCCTGACCATTCCCGATTCCCCGGAAAAAGAAGAGTTCGCTCTGCTGGATGACCGTCTGCTGAACACCCCCGCCATGGCTGTGGAGCGTGCCCGCGCCGCTACCGCTGAAATGGCAGAGCTTGCCCGGGTGGGCGTGGTGCAGGCCATGAGTCTGACCCATGAGTGGAACGACGAGCTTGCCCAGAAGGTGCGGGACGAGGAAAAAAAGGTTGACCGGTACGAGGACGCGCTGGGCACCTATCTTGTTAAGCTGTCCAGCCATGAGCTAAACCACGCCGACAGCCAGAGCGTGAACACCCTGCTGCACACCATCAGCGATTTTGAGCGTATCAGCGACCATTCCGTCAATCTACTGGAATCCGCCGAGGAGATGCACCAGAAAGAGATCCACTTCTCCAAGGATGCACAGGAGGAGCTGCAGGTGCTGGAGGATGCGGTACAGGATACTCTGAGCCGCACCACCGATGCCTTCCGCAAGGGGGATCTGCACCTTGCTTCCAAGGTAGAGCCGCTGGAGGCCGTTGTCAACGAGCTGGTGCGTGCCATCAAGGCGCGGCACATCGCCCGCTTGCAGGCCGGCAGCTGCTCCATTGAGTACGGATTTGTGCTGGACGATATGCTGACCAACTACGAGCGTGTGTGCGACCATTGTAGTAATGTGGCGGTTGCACAGATCGAGGTGGCACAGGACAGCTTTGACACCCACGCCTACCTGAACGACCTGCGCCACGGCAACGACACCAAGGAAAGTGAAGAATTCCACCGCCGTCTGGGCCGCTACCGTGAGCGGTATCTGTTCCCGGACGGACAGACTGCTGAGGAGAATTGAGTTATGATCTATATTGTAGAGGACGACGCTTCCATCCGGGAGCTGGAGCAGTATGCCCTGCAATCCAACGGCTACGAGGTGCAGGGCTTTGAGAGCGCCGAGCCCTTCTGGCAGGCCATGCGCGCTGCTGAGCCGGAACTGGTGATCTTAGACGTGATGCTGCCCGGCGAGGACGGCTTTTCCATCCTGAAAAAGCTGCGCAACACCCCTTCCCTGCGCAAGCTGCCCATTATTATGGTCACGGCAAAATCCAGCGAGCTGGACACCGTGCGCGGGCTGGACTGCGGCGCGGACGATTACATTGCAAAGCCCTTTGGCATTATGGAATTCCTCAGCCGGGTGCGGGTGGCGCTGCGGCGTTCTGCCCCGGAGGTACAGCCGGACGTACTGGTTTTCCATGAAATTCAGCTGGACAACGCCCGCCACAGCGTTACGGTGAACAGCACCCCTGTGGAGCTGACCTACAAGGAATACTGCCTGCTGCGGCTGCTGCTGGAAAACACCAGTCTGGTGGTGACCCGCGAGACCATTTTGCAGGTAGTGTGGGGCACCGACATCTCGGTGGAGAGCCGTACCGTGGATATGCACATCCGCACCCTGCGCAAAAAGCTGGGCGATGCAGGACGTTATATCTGCACCGTGCGCAAGGTGGGCTACAAGCTGACCGATGAGGAGGCCGAAGAAGAATGAAGCTGCGCAGCATGGAAGAAAAAATCAGCTACCGATTGTTCCTGATGGGCTTTCTGGGGCTTATATTCACCGCAGCGCTGTGCATTTTTGTGTTCCATAAAGCCTTTACGGCGCAGGCATGGTCGGGACTTGAGCGCGAGACCGATCTTGTGTGCGCCGGGTACGAGCAGACCGGAGACCCTGCGCAGCTGAACGCCTTTGTGACTGATGATCTGCGCGTAACGCTGATCAGTCCGGACGGCAGCGTGCTGTTTGAATCTGCCACCGACCAGCCCATGGAGAACCACCTGACCCGCCCGGAGATCCGCGATGCCATTGCAAACGGCGAGGGACGGGACATCCGCGATTCCCAGACCATGGGCTACGAGACCTATTACTATGCGCTCCGGCTTTCCAGCGGGGATGTGCTGCGCGTGGCGCAGGATGCCGAGACCGTGTGGTCCATCTATGATGCCACCATCCCTGCCATCGTGCTGAGCTGTGTGGCGCTGATGCTGGCTGCTGCGGTGCTGGCTGCCCTGCTGACCAAAGCACTTGTTCAGCCGGTACTGAACATGACCGAGGATCTGGATCACATTCAGGAAAATGTGCCCTACCGGGAACTGATCCCCTTTGCGGAGAGCATCCATTCTGACCGCATCCTGCGGGAAAACAACGAGAAAATGCGGCAGGAGTTTACCGCCAATGTCAGCCACGAGCTCAAGACCCCGCTGACCAGTATTTCCGGCTATGCAGAGCTGATCGAGGCCGGCATTGCAAAGCCGGAGGATGTGCCGGATTTCGGCCGCAAGATCCACAGCGAGGCTACCCGCATGATCCAGCTGGTCAACGATATTTTGCAGCTTTCCAAGCTGGACACTGTAAGCGAGACCGGGGACACCCCCGCAATGGAAACGGTAGACCTTTTGGAGGTTGCCAAGGAGTGCGTGGAGCGCCAGAAATTGAACGCCCGCCGCGCGTACATCTCCCTGACCTATCTAGGCGAGAGCGCCCCGGTGCTGGGCAGCCGTGCGCTGCTGGATGAACTGTGCCAGAACCTGTGCGACAACGCCATCCGCTACAATCGCCCGGGCGGTAAGGTACAGATCATTACCGCTTGCAGCCGGGACGGGCACTGCTCCCTGACCGTAACGGATAACGGCATCGGCATCCCGCGGGAAGCACAGGCCAGCGTGTTCGAGCGCTTCTACCGGGTGGACAAGAGCCGCAGCAAGGCCACCGGCGGCACCGGGCTTGGGCTTGCCATCGTTAAGCACATTGCCCGCATCCACAACGCCCGCATCAAGCTGGAAAGTCAGGTAGACGTTGGCACCACCATCACCGTTACCTTCCCCACCGCCTCTTAATACAGCATAAAATGCACGTCTGTCCGTAATTGCGGGCAGGCGTTTTTTGTTGGGTCAAAACTTGCGCCGCTGCCGCTTTGCAATGCTGCCCGGGCTTGCAGGTGCAGCACATCCACGCCCTGCTGCCAGCAGCTTTGCAAAAGCGCGGTACACTGCGTTGCCAGCTGTTGCTGCTGCGCCTGCGTGGGCAATGGGCTGTGGGCGGCACGCTGACAGTCCAGCCGCACAAGCACCTGCTCCTTTTGCAGGGTGACCGAAACAGTGCAGCGCCGGATACCAATGCGCTCTCCTTCCAGCCAGAGTTGCCGGGTGCCGCCCTGCCCGGTAAGCAGACGGTAGATCTCGGCCTGCTCCGGAGAAAAGAGCGTATTACCCGCCGCAGTGTGCAGAACACCGCCCTTCTGTACGGTCACCTCTTCCGCGCTCCACCGGAGAACAGGCAGAAGCCCCTGCTCTGTGTGCTCATACAGCCGGGGCGCGGTGGGCGCTGCGGCCTTTAGCTGCGCCATCAGGGCGTCCGGTAAAGCGGCCTGTGCGGCAAGGTGGTCTACCTCGCCTTCTGCGCAAAGCAGCCTTGCCGCCGTGCGTCCGCAGCCGCGCCGCAGCACCAGCTGCTCGTACTCTGTTAATAAGGGCTCTTCCGCTTTTGGCAGCAGCAGGTAATCACACAGACGATAGCTTGCCGTTTGGGGCAGCGCCTGCTCTGCCGCAGCAAGTGCCCGTTCCATCGTTTGCCCCTCTGCCTGCACAAACTGCAATGCGGCAGAGGCTTCGGCGGCATCGGCGGCGGCCTGCGGTGCCTGATAGAGCAGCCCTGCCTGATACCCCTGTTCCGTCTGTGAAAGATACACCGCCCGCACCATGCTTTTCTTAGTGCTCTCGCAGCGCAGGAATAAAAGGCACCACCCTGCCAGCAGCAAATACAGCAGTAGCTTGTAAGATTTCTGTTTTCTCATAGCTGCACCTCCGCTTCCGGCTGCTGCCAGAGCAAGCGGATAGCGGCGCACAGCATGGCCGCCCGGTAGACAGCGCATAGCAGCCACAGCAGCAAAAGCAGCGCATCCATGCGGGAAAAGCTGCCGCCGCTCCACGCCCGCAGCAGCTCCAGCCGGGGGTATGCGCCGCTGCCAAACAGCAAAGCGCTGCCCAGCAGAGCCGCCGCCTGCACCGCAAATCCCCATACCGGCAGCCAGATCGTGCGGCGGGCAGATCGCGCACCGCACAGAAGTGCTCCGGCAAAGTATTCTGCATAGACCGGTACGCCCCAGCCTGTTGCGGTCGGCTGTGCCGGGGCAAACAGCCGGTACCAGTGCAGCTGCCCTGCAAGCCCCAGCAGGCAGACCACGCCGCCCACAGCAGCAAACCACCACAGCACCCGCGCCGAGGCATTCCAGCTTGCGGGGCGGATGCACCACCCCGCCCAGAGCAGCAGCGGCAGAAACCCCAGCAGCGCCATAGAAGAAAACTCTGCCGCGCACAGTCCTTGTGCTTGCACGAGGGTGTGCACCAGTTCCATAAAAAGCCCGGCTGTCAGTGCCAGCCGCACCGCAAAGGAGGGCGTTTTGCCCTGCAACGCCGCCGTTGCCAGCGCTGAAAGGACGCACAGACACACCATGCTGACTGCTCCCAGCCACAGCGCCCGGCGCACCGGGACACCCTGCGGGATGCCGTCTGCCAGCGCTGCCGTGACCACACTGAGGGTCAGCGCCGCCGGGGTAAAATATTCTGCTTGCTGTTTCATGACTGCCGTTTTCCCCTCTCCCGCTTTTGCCAGATATTGAACCCCTGCCGGGACAGCTGCCGGTAGTTGCGGCGCAAAACGCCGTCCTCAGAGAGCGGCTGCTGCGGGAAGGGGTGCGGTGCAAGGTACGGCACGCCCAACGCCTCGGTGCTGACGATGCTGAGCAAAAAACCGAAAAAAGCTGCGGCAAGTCCCACGGGCCCTGCCAGCCCTGCCAGCAGTACCGTGCCGATGCGCAGCAGGGTGGCAGGCTCGTATAAGCCCGGGGTGACAAAGACCGCAATGGCGGTGATGCTTGCCACAAAGATGACCGGGGTGCTCATAAGCCCGGTGGCAATAGCGGCGTCGCCGATGATGAGCGCCGACACCAGACTGACCGAGTGCCCCAGCGACTGCGGCATCCGCAGCCCCGCCTCCCGGATGATCTCTAAAATCAGGATCACCAGCAGCATCTCGGCAAACAGGGGCAGCGGGGTAGCCTTTTCGGCTGCTTCGATCTTATACAGCAGCTGCGGGGGCAATAGCTCCGGCAGATACACCGCCACGCACACAAAGACCCCCGGCAGAAACACCGTAAGGTAGAAGGAAAAATATTTCAGCACCCGCAGAAAAGAGGAAAACGCCGCCGTAGAAGCGTAATCATCCAGACACTCGAACTGCTCACTGAAAAGCGCCGGCAGCACCAGCGCTGAGGGGCTGCCGTTGACCAAAATTACCAGCTTGCCCTCGCAGAGCTTCGCGGCGGCGACCGCCGGGCGCTCGGTGTAGTGTACCGGGGTGAACAGCCGCGCCTTGCCGGGCAGCAGCCACGGCACAAAATAGCTGGAATCCAGCAGCAGCTCCGGCCTTGCGCTTTGCAAAATGGCACGCACCCGGCGCACCATGGCGGGGTCGGCACGGTCCTTGCAGTAGCAAAGAGCGTACTCTGTATTGCAGCAGGTGTGCGCCTGTGCAGCCTCCTGCACAAGGGTATCGGTGCGGACAAGACGGCGCAGAAGGCTCAGATTTACCCGCAGCAGATCGGTAAAACCTTCCCTGCTGCCGCGCAGGTTGCCCTCCCCGGAGGGTTCTTCCACCGAGCGGAACTTGAGCCCCTGCACTGAAAAAACAATGCCGCTGCTGCATCCCTCTAACAACAGCACCGCCATGCCGGCTGTCAGCCGCGCTACCAGCTGCGGCATATCCTGCACCGGGGCACTCTCGGCCGGGAAAGCCGAACCATGCAAGATATGCGCATAGGCCTGTGCGCCGGTAAGCCGGACAGAAGCAGCCTGCCGCCCGGCGGCGTCCAGCAACAGCTCCCAGAGAGAATCCAAGCTTGCCATACCGTCAAACAGCACGATACACCCCGGACAGCCATATAAAACGATCTTCTTCGCATAATAATCTGCCGATTTGCCAAACCTAGCATCAAGCGCGGAAAGGTTTTCCGCAAGGCTTTGCGAAAGCTGCTGCATATCCATCACTCCTTTGTGTGTGCAGTATGCCCGCTTTGCCGCAGCGGAATACGCCGCGCACACCGCACCGGGAGGGTTTGTGCATGAAATTGCTGCTTTGCCGCACCATTATCCTGTATCTCTGCGTTTTGTTTGCCATGCGGTTGATGGGCAAGCGCCAGCTGGGAGAATTGCAGCCGGAGGAGCTGGTATCCACTATCCTGATCTCCAATCTGGCTTCCATCTCCATTGAATCGGAGGATGTGCCCATCACTGCCAGCCTCATCCCGCTGTTCCTCATTGCAGCGCTGGAACTATTAGGTTCAGTGGTGAGCTTCCGCAGCCAGAAATTTTTCAATTTTCTCTCCGGGCGTCCCAAAACGGTCATTCTAGACGGAAAGATCGACCAGAACGCTTTGCGGATGCTGCGGCTGACCACCGCCGACCTGATGGAGGCGCTGCGCGGCAAGGATATCTTTGACCCGCGCAGGGTATCCTACGCCGTCATTGAAACGAACGGCACGCTGTCGGCGGCGCTGCGCCCGGAGCAGGAAGCGGCTACCCTGTCCGATTTGCAGCTGAAGGTGCAGCAGACGCAGGCTACCATCCCCTTTGTGCTGGACGGGCAGGTGTTGGAGGACAATCTGCGCTGGTGCGGCAAGGACCGTGCGTGGCTGGAACGCACCGCCACGGCAAACACGGTTCTGCCGCAGGAGATCTTGCTGCTTATCGGCAACGAGACCGAGGACTATTTTCTGCTGAAAAAGGAAGGCCGTCAGCCGGGAGGAAAACGATGAAACGGATCTATGCGTGTATCCTGATCGTGGCCGCGCTGCTGGGAGTATCCCTTTACAGCAGCGGACGGGTGCAGGGCTTTGCACAGGATATCTCGGCTGACTTGGACTGTGCCCTTGAAGCTGTACGGCAGAAGGATTTTTCCACTGCGCGGCAGGCACTTGCCGAGGGCGCAGAGCTGTGCGACACCATGCGCGAGACCATGAGCCATCTGCTGCGCACGGCTGACTACACAGAACTGGAAGCCGCACTGCGGGCGGCAGATGGATACCTTGAGCAGCAGGCCACAGAGGATGCGCTGGGCGAGCTGCGCCGCGCACAGGTAGAGGTGGAGCGGCTGGAATGGCTTGCCCGGCGGCTGGTGTAAGCGGCATGCAAAAAAGGAGAGCGGCTCCGAAGAACCGCCCTCCCACAATTCAGGCTATGCTATTAAGATATGCTCGGGAACAGATAATCACAGAGCAGCCTTTGCTGCCTCGATCTGCTTGATCAGCTCGGGCACGACCTTGAACAGGTCGCCCACGATGCCGTAGTCAGCAACACCGAAGATGGGAGCACCCTCGTTCTTGTTGACAGCGATGATGCACTCAGAATCCTGCATACCGGCGGTGTGCTGGATGGCACCGGAAATACCCAGAGCCACATAGATCTTGGGGTGCACGGTCTTGCCGGTCTGACCGACCTGATGGTCAGCGGTCATCCAGCCTGCATCGGTGACGGCACGGGAAGCGCCCACGACACCGCCGCCCAGAGCGGCTGCCAGCTGCTCGGCCAGCTCGATGCCCTTGTTGACATCCTTGCTGATGCCACGGCCAACGGAGACGATGACGTCTGCGCCAATCAGATCGACCAGCTTCTCAGCGGCCTTCTCCACGCTCAGCACTTCGGTCTTGATGTCCTCAGCGGTCAGGCTGAAGGCGGGCTTGACGATCTGGCAAGCATCAGCCTTGGCCTGATCGAAGGGAGCCTTCTTCATAACGCCGGGACGCACGGTGGACATCTGGGGACGGAAGCGGGGGCAGATGATGGTAGCCATCAGATGGCCGCCGAATGCGGGACGGGTCATCTTCAGGTTGCGGTCTTCCATATCGAACTTCTGCTTGGACAGATCGATGGTGGAGCTCTCCTTCAGGAAGTCGATGTACTTTGCAGTGTCGATATCCAGATGGGTAGCGTCGGCGGTCAGGCCGGTGTGCAGACGGGCTGCGCAGCGGGGGCCGAGGTCACGGCCGATGTTGGTAGCGCCGATCAGCAGCACCTCAGGCTTGTACTCGTTGACCATATCGCACACGACCTTAGCGTATGCATCGGTGGTGTAATCCTTCAGCAGGGGGCTGTCGCACACCAGAACCTTGTCGGCACCGTAGCCGCCCAGTTCCTTGGCAATGTCCTCCACGTTGTCGCCCAGCAGCAGGCCGGTGACCTCGCAGCCCAGCTCGTCGGCCAGCTTACGGGCCTCGCTAACCAGCTCGAAGTCAGTGGACATCAGTGCGCCCTGGCGCTGCTCGCAAAAGACCCATACGCCCTTGTATTCGTTAAAATCAGCCATTGTAATCCTATGCTCCTTTCATCAGATCAGGTGCTTCTTGGCCAGGATGCCAGCCAGCTGGGCAGCAACATCGTCGCCCTGCAGCATGGTGCCTGCGCCCTTCTGCGGAGGAGTGAAGGACTTAAAGACGTTCGTCGGAGAACCCTTCAGGCCAATGGTGTCCACCTCGATCAGCGGATCGTCCTTCAGTGCGTTGTAGTCGAACACTTCCATGGGCTTGTCGTAGCAGGTAAAGATGCCGTTCACGCTCATGTAGCGGGGGTCGTTCAGCTCCTTGATGCAGGTCAGCAGGCAGGGAGTCTGCACCTTGACCATCATGTAGCCGTCCTCCAGCATACGCTTCACGGTCAGGGTGTTGCCATCCTTCTGGATGTCGGCAACGTAGGTGACCTGCGGCAGATGCAG
>CAKTCK010000031.1 GCA_934539245.1 uncultured Faecalibacterium sp. | reverse complement strand
TGTTGCTCAGACAGTAGCTGCATGATATAGATATTCTTTGAGTTTTATCTGTCAACTGATATTGACAATATCAAAGAGCTACATCAAAAAGCGGATTCATAAATCTGCAAACGGACAGCCGGAACTTTCCACCGCAGAAGAAGCAAATGTGGAAAACATGGAGGTTTCCGCGCTTCCATCACAAAAAGACAGCTTCCTGTCACAAAACCACTTTGGGAAAAGCGGCTGTCCATGGTAGAATAGTAAAAATACGATCAATAAGGAGTTTTCTTTATGGCAGCTACTTCTCAAAAGCGCTCCGGCACCACAGACCTTACCGTGGGCAAGCCGCTGTTCCAGATCCTGCGGTTCGCCTTGCCGCTGGTGCTGGGCACCTTATTCCAGCAGCTGTACAGCTTTGCGGATACCGTCATTGTGGGGCGGTGTCTGGGCACCGATGCGCTGGGCGCGGTGGGCACCACCTACTCCCTCAACTTTCTTATTCTGGGCTTTGTGCAGGGTGCCTGCGTGGGTTTTGGCATCCCGGCGGCAGAGACCTTTGGCGCAAAGGATAAGGACGGACTGCAAAAATACCTGCTGAACGGTGCACTGCTCTGTCTGGTGCTGAGCGTGGTGTTCACGGTGCTTACCACCCTGATGGCGGGGCCGCTGCTCCGGTTCATCCATACGCCGGAGGAGCTGTACGCCGATGCGGTGCTCTACATCCGAATCATTTTTCTGGGCATCCCGGCTACGGTGCTGTACAACTACGCCTCCAGCGTGCTGCGGGCACTGGGGGATTCCCGGCACCCGTTTTATTTCCTGCTGGTCGCCAGCGTGGTGAACATTCTGCTGGACTACCTGTTCATCGTGCCGCTGGGCATGGGGGTGGACGGCGCCGCCATTGCCACCGTGCTCAGCCAGCTGCTCAGCGGCGGGCTGTGCGCTTACTGGTTCTTTACCCGCACGGCAAAGCTGGAGGGGCTTTCCTTCCGGCAGCCGCGCACCCTGCTTTCGGCAGGGCACTGCAAGCGGCTGGCCTACATCGGCCTGCCCATGGGGTTTGAATACTCCGTCTCTGCCATCGGCGCCGTCATCATGCAGGATGCCATCAACCTGCTGGGCAGCACCGCCGTGGCAGCCCAGACCGCAGGCGAAAAGATCCGTCAGATGTTCACCCTGCCCATGGAGAGCGTAGGCATGGCCATGGCTACCTATGTGGGGCAGAACCACGGTGCACACCGCACCGACCGCATCCGGCAGGGCATCAAGGACGGCTGCATGGTGCAGCTGCTCTACTGTGCCGTGGCGTGGGGCGTGATCTTTTTCATCAAGCCCTACGCGGTGGGGCTGGTGCTGGGTGATGCCGACCCCGCCGTGACGGCGGGTGCCATCCAGTACCTCAGCGTCATGAGTATGCTGTTCTGCTTCCATGGCCTGCTGATGATCTTCCGCAACACTTTGCAGGGGCTTGGCTACAGCGTGCTGGCGGTTGTTTCCGGCGTGGGCGAGCTCATCGGCCGCAGCCTTGGCGGCGTGCTGGCGGTAAAGACCGGCCTTGGGTATCTGGGCATCTGCCTTTCCAACCCCTTTGCTTGGGGTCTGGCGATGTTCTACTGCCTGTTCATGGTCTGCCGCATCCTCCGGCGGGAGACACAGGCCAAAGCCTGAAACTCATAAAAAAGTACGAAGGCTCGTGGGGAGTTTCCCACGGGCCTTCGTGTTTCTGAAGAAGAATTAGAAAAGATTGGAGATGGCTTTTTTAGTCCTCTGCCATACCGATCAGGTCAAACTTTTCGGTGGAGACAGTCACTGTGAAGTCCTTCTTGGCAGGCTTTGCGAACTTGACCCAGATGGTGCGGTCAGACAGGTTGTAGTACCAGCCGGACTCTGCGGCCTCCCATCCGTCGCGGACGATGTACTGAGGAAGCTGCTGCCCATCCACGCTGGCCCAGAGCGCACCCTTTTTCTTGCTGACCAGCTTCAGGGTCATGCGCTCCACAGGGGATTCGTAGCTGCCCTCGGTGGCAAAGCGGATGTCGGTGCGGTCACCGGCCTTGACGGTGATGGTGGTCTTGGCGTAAACGCCGTTTTTGTAGTCCTCGGTGTGGCCGTCGTCATCGTACAGCACAAAGCTGGTGTCGGTCTCGGCAGCCACCAGCAGGTCGATCTGGCGCATGGTGTCCTTGAGGATGTGTTTGACGTCCTCGGTAGTCACCACAACGGCAGAGCCGCGCAGGAACATGGGGATGCTTGCCAGCGTGACCGGGACCTCGATGGTCTGGCCGCCCTCGTATGCGCGCAGGTCATCGTTCATATCGTACCATGTGCAGCCTGCGGGCAGGTAGATGGTGCGGGTAGTTGCGCCCTTTTCCACCACGTTCGCCACCAGAATGCTCTTGCCGAACATAAAGGTCAGGTTCTTGTCGGTGTAGCACTTGGGGTCGTCCGGGAACTCCAGGAACAGCGGACGCCATGCCGGCATACCGTTCTGGTTGGACTCGTACATCAGGGAGTACAACGTGGGCAGCAGACGGTAGCGCAGCTGGTAGGCTGCACGGATGTAGGGCAGGTTCTCCTCGTACATCCACGGCTGGGTGACGGTGTTGTCGTTGTTGGCGGAGTTCAGGCAGAAGCGCGGCTGGAAGATGCCGTTCTGCAGCCAGCGGAGCAGCAGCTCAGCCTCTGGTGCGGGGCCTGCAAAGCCGCCGATATCGCAGCCCATGTTGGAGCAGCCGGACAGGCCCATGCCCAGAATGGTGGCAATGTTGAACTTGACGGTGCGCCAGTCGGTCAGGTTATCGCCGCCCCACACCTGTGCGTAGCGCTGGATACCGGCGTAGCCTGCGCGGTTGATGATGTAGGGGCGCTCGCCGGGGTACACGTCTGCCAGCGCCTGCTTGGCGGTATAGGCCATCAGGTTGGAGTGCAGGATCTTCAGCTCTGCCATGGTGCCCTTTTTGCCCTCAAAGTCGCACTGGGCATCGCGGTCCTCCACGCCGTCCATCTCGCAGTTGTCGTTCCAGACGGTCTTGGTGCCCTTTTTGAGGATGTTCTCCTCCAGCAGCTGCTTCCATGTGTTGCGGCCATTGGGGCCGGTGAAGTCGAAGAAGCGTCCCTCGCCGCCCCACCAGCGGCCGTAGTACGGTGCCTTGCCGTCCGGGGTCTTGATAAAGACATCGTTCTTTTCAAACAGGTCGATGTAGGGGTGGTGCTTCAGGATACCGGGCTTCAGGTTGGGGATGACATTGATGCCCCGGGCGTTCATGTTCTCAAAGAACTTCTCCGGCTCCGGGAAGCGCTTGTAGTTCCAGTTGAACACATAGCGCAGGTTGTCCTTTTCGCCGCTGGAATAGCCGGAAGCCAGCCAGAAGTTGTCGATGAGGATGCCCTCTTTTTCGTGCTTGTCGATGACCTTGTAGATCTCCTCGTCGCAGTTCTTTTCCAGCTCGGCGTAGTACATGGTGGAGGCGCAGTAGCCCAGAGACTGCTTGGTGGGCAGGGCGCTGCGGCCGGTCAGCAAGGTGTACTCGTTCAGGATCTCCGGCAGGGTCTCACCGGCCAGCAGGAACAGGTCGATGTCGCCGCCGTCGGTCTGGTAGTAGCAGTAGCGCTCCCAGTAGCCGGACAGCTCCTCGCCAAGGTCGAACACGCAGTCGTAGGAGTTGTGGTAGAATAGGCCGACAGGGCGCAGGTCGTGCTCATTTACACGGACATAGAAGGGGATGTGCTTGTACATCGGGTCTCCGGTCTCGGGGTCGTGGCCGATGGCATCCTTGGGGGACATCCGCAGGCGGCGTCCCTTTTTGTCCAGATGGCCGGTCTTTTCGCCAAAGCCGTAGAAGTGGTCGTATTCCCGATCCACCTTGGAAAAATGGCTCAGACGGCCGATCTGGTCCTTCTCAAAAGCGCGCTCCCGCAGATCCTGATAGATCAGCTTGCCGGACTTATCGAACAGCTCAAAATGGAAGGACTTTTTGAACAGCTTCAAAGTCAGGTGTGCGGTCTCAAAGGTCAGGGTCTTTTCGTCCTCTGCGCAGGGGACATCCAGCGCGGTGATGCGGGTGCGCTCGTCCTTGAGCAGGGTATCCATCCGATCCTCCCACGCGGTAGTTACCAGCGTGTAGGACTCTTCCTCCATGGGGGTACCCTTGTCGAAGTGCACCCGGATGCGGATGATATCGTCTGTCATGAAAACCAGCTTCACATCGGCGGCATCGCCGTGGATGAGGTAGCCGTTTTCAGTCTTTTCAAAGGATTCAAAACTACGCAGCAACATAAGAGATTCCTCCGTGCAGTGTTACATACCGATCAGGTCGAACTGCTCAAACGAGACGGTCAGTTCGTGATCCTTGGCGGGGTTTGCGTACTTGACCTCGACAGCCTTTTTGCTCTGGCTGTAATACCAGCCCTCGGCAGCGGCGTCGAACTTGCGGCGGTTGAGGAAGTGCTCGATCTTGCGGCCGTCCAGCGTGACCCAGAAGGGGCTCTTCTCCTTGGCGATCATCTCCACCTTGATGGTCTCCACGGTGTCCTTGTAGCTGCCCTCGGAGGCAAAGTTCATGGTCACCCGCTCGCCTGCGGTGGTGGTGATGGTGGTCTTGCGGTACACGCCGCTCTTGAAATCGTTGGTGATGCCGTCGTCATCGTACAGGGTGGTAGTGGTGGTGCCCTTGGGTGCCACGATGAGGTGCAGGGCGGTGGTGTGGTCGCCCTCCATGGTCATCAGCTGGTTGTCTGCCATGGCGATCACTGCGCCCTCGCGGACGAACATGGGGATGGTAGCCATGGTGACCGGCACCTCGATGGTCTGGCCGCCCTCGTAGCAGCGGAACTTATCGTTCCAGTCGTACCACTTGCAGCCTGCGGGCAGGTAGACGGTGCGGGTCTTGGCCCCCTCTTCCAGAACGTTGGCCACCAGAATATCCCGGCCGAACAGGAACTCGAAGCTCTCTTCCCAGACCTTGGGGTCGTTCTGGAAGTCGTAGACCAAGGCACGCATGATGGGCGCACCGGTCTGGCTGGCCTCGTACTCGGCGCTGTAAAGATAGGGGGTAAAGCGGTAGCGCAGCAGGATGGCGTCCCGGATCAGATCGGTGGACTCGTGGAACATCCAAGGCTCGGTAACGGTGTTATCGTTGGAGGCGGAGTGGATGGAGAAGCGGGCCTGGAAGATGCCGTTCTGCACCCAGCGCACGAACAGCTCCTCGGTGGGTGCGGGGCCTGCAAAGCCGCCGATATCACCGCCCTCGTTGGGTTGGCCGGACAGACCCATGCCGGTGATGATGGGGATATTGTACTTCAGGGTCTTCCAGCTGGTGTAGTTATCGCCGCACCAAGTCTGAGCGTAGCGCTGGATGCCGGAGCTGCCGCTGCGGCAGACCATGTAGGGGCGGGCGTTGGGGTTGTGGTCGGTCACAGCCTCTGCGCTCATGCGGCACATCAGGGTGCTCATGATGGGCTTGAGCTGGGCGATGGTGCCGCCCTTGCCGTCAAAATCGCAGATGCATTCCTGATCCATCAGGCTGTCGTACTCGCAGTTATCGTTCCAGACGGAATCGGTGCCCACGGCGATGATGGACTCGGTAAGGTACTTTTTCCAAGCTGCACGGCCCTCGGGCTTGGTGTAGTCCCAGAATGCGCCGTCACCGCCCCACCATTTGCCGACACCGTAGGTCTCGGGGTGCTTGCTGTCGCGGACGAACACATCGTCCTTCAGGAACTCGTCAAAGCGGGGGTGGCACAGCAGCATACCGGGCTTGACATTGGGCACGTTCTGGGCGTGCTTTTCGTTCATGGCTGCAAAGTAAGCCTTGGGGTCCTTGAAGCGGTCTGTGTTCCATGTAAAGAAGCAGCGCTTGCCGTTGTAGGTAGCGTAGCCGCTGGACAGGTGGAAGCCGTCAATGGGGAAGCCCTCTTCCTTGATGGTGTCGATAAAGCCCAGCACGGCGTCATCGCTGTCCTTTTCCAGTTCGGGGTAGTACATGCTGGAGCCCTGATAGCCCAGTGCACGCTTGGGCAGCAGTGCCGGACGTCCGGTCAGCAGGGTGTAGTTGTCCACGATGCGGGCAATGGTGTCACCGCCGATCAGGAAGCAGTCCAGATCGCCGCCGTCTGCCTGAAAATAGGTGTAGCGGGGCCAGTAGTTGCTCTTTTCGCAGCCCATGTTGAACACGGACTCGTAGAAGTTGTGGTAGAACACGCCCACAGCCTTGTGGGTGTCGCGGTCCAGACGGATGTAGAAGGGGATGTGCTTATAGAGGGTATCCATCTTCTCGGCATCGTAGCCCATTGCGTCGGTGGCGCGCTCCCGCTGGAAGGTCTTGTTCTTATCCAGCAGGCCGCTCTTTTCGCCAAAGCCGTAGAAGCAGTCGTCCTCCTTCATCCGGCTGTAAGCCACCACGCGGTTGTTGGCGTCCTTGACGAAGGGATTGCCGGGCAGGGTGCTGTACAGCTCGGAGCCATCGGCAGCCAGCAGCTTGAAGTTGATGGGGTCCTTGTCCACCACCAGCGTCACCTTGCCGGTGGCAAAGGTGAGGGTGCTGTCGTCCTCGGTGAGCTGTGCGGCAAAGGGCTCCACACGGGTGCGCTCACCCTTGAACAGCGCGTCCATCCGATCCTCCCATGCGGTGGTCATCAGAACGTAGGACTCCTCTGCCAGCTCGTGGTCAAAGCTTGCGCGGACGCGGACGATCTCATCGGTCACAAAGCAGACCTTGATATCTGCGTTATCAGTATGCAGCAGGAAAGCGCCGTCTTTGCGCTCCATGCCGGTAAAACGGGAGCAAATCTCCATAGTTTTTATTCCTCTCAATTGATTTTTGATAAAAAATGCCCCCTGTTCTCCCAATATAGCATGGCCATATTCAAGAAGTCCAGGAGGCATGAAAGCAATTATAAAATTCTGATGAAGATCAGATCAAACCTGCAAGCTGCGGGATGAATAAGGTCAGTGCCGGAATGTACGTGACCAACATCAAAGCAAACACCATCGCAACGAAGGTGGGCACAATGTACTTTGTAACTTCCTCCATCGTAACATTGGCAACATTACAGCCAACGAACAGAACCGAACCAACGGGCGGCGTGACCGAACCGATTGCAAGGTTCAGAATCAGCATCACACCGAAATGAACCGGATTCATGCCAAAGCTGGTGGCGATGGGCAGGAAGATCGGGGTAAAGATCAGAACAGCAGGGGTCAGATCCAGGAACATGCCCAGAACCAGCAGGAACACGTTCATGATCAGCAGCAGGATATACTTATTGTCCGTAACGCTCATAAGCATTGCGCTCAGTGCGGCAGGAATGCCGGTAAAACTCATTGCGTAGCTCATGATATTGGATGCAGCAATCAGGAACAGGATCACAGCAGTATCCATCATGCACTCGCTCATCAGGTTCCACAGCTGCTTGACGGTCAGTTCGCGGTACAGGAAGCCCAATGCAATGCAGTACAGGCAGGCCACGATACCAGCCTCGGTAGCGGTAAACCAGCCCAGCAGGATGCCGCCCATAACAATGACCATCATCAGAATGCAGGGGATCGCATCCAGGAAGATCTTCAGGGTAGAGTCGGTCTCTTTCACGGTAGAGCCGGTGTAACCCTTTTTCTTTGCAATGATGATCGCAACTGCCATGACGCACAGACCGAGCAGGATGCCGGGGATATAGCCTGCCATAAACAGTGCGCTGACCGAAACGCCGCCGGCCGTCAGGGAGAACAGGATCAACGGACCAGACGGGGGAATGATAACGCCCGTGGGCGCAGAGCAGATGTTGATCGCCGCAGCGTAAGCATCCTCATAATTTTCCTGCTTTTCCAGAGGACCCATGATTTTGCCGACTGCGGAAGCAGCAGCAACAGAAGAACCGGAAATAGCGCCGAAGAACATATTGGTCAGAACATTGGTGGCAGCCAGATAGCCGGGGATCTTACCCACAAAGCAGCGAGCCAGACGGACCAGTCGGCGAGCAATGCCGCCCTTGTTCATGATGCTGCCTGCCAGCATGAAGAACGGCAGAGCAAGCAGACCAAACGAGTCGATGCCGGAGAAACACCGCTGGGCCACGATGTAGGCCAAGGCATTCAGATCAAAGCCGGTAAGCAGGATGGAGATGGATGCGACGCCGATACTGACGGAGATCGGCACACCCACGAACATCAGACCGAAGAAGATAAGGAACAACATCAATGTTGCCTGTACAACACCCATGACTTATTTGCCCCCTTTCACAGTTTTGGACTCCGCATACAGCGACAGATAGCGGAGGATCTTGGACAGAATGACGAACACGCCGGATACCGGCAGGCAGCCATAGATCAGGCTCATGGGCAGACGCAGAACCGCCGTCAGCTGACCGTTGGCCATGGTGCGCATCATCATCTGGCCGCCGCCGTAGACGTAGACATACAGCACGAACAGAACGACGATGATCTCATTAAAAATCGTCACCGCGGTCAGTGCGGGACCATGCAGCTTGGAAGTGAGCAGCGTCAGCTTGACGTGCTTATCGTGGAAGAAGCAGTAGGCTGCACCGATCATACCAGCCCAAATCAGCAGGTAGCGCAGCATCTCTTCGGTAAATGTCGAAGGGTCGTTCAGAATCCAGCGGGTGAAAATCTGCCAGGTGCCAAAGATCAGCAACACCAGCATAACGACGGACATGATTGTGCTCATAGCAAAATCGAGCCCTTTTTCCAGTTTTTTCAAGGTTTTTTCCTCCTTTTTGAATCCTTCTCCTATGGCATAACTGCTGCCCGGATGCAATGGCAGCAGTTATGCGGAAAAAGATGCAATGATACGGGTCCGCAGATGCAGGACTAGGCGATCAGGCCTGGAATGCCTGGATCTTCTCGCACAGTGCCCAGACTTCCGGCTCTTCCTTGGCCAAACGGTCGTAGATGGGCTGGACGGCCTCCTGGAACGGAGCCAGAGACTCGGGGTGATAGAAGGTGACGCCCATATTGGTTTCGGCATCCTTCACAGCCTGCTCGATCGCAGCCTGCCAGTCAGCCTTGTAGGTCTCCTTTGCAGCGTCGGCAGCAGCCTGTACGATTTCCTGCTGCTCCACAGAGAACTTGTTCCAGACTTTGGTGCTGATCAGGACGATATCGGGAATGCGGGTGTGCTCATCGTAGCTGTAGCACTTTGCCACCTCGCCGTGGCCGCCAACGGTCAGAGCGGTTTCATTGTTCTCTGCACCATCGATAACGCCGGACTGCATTGCAGTGTAGACATCGCTGATCGGCATAGCCGTTGCGGAACCGCCGAAGCAGTTCATCATTTCAATTGCCATGGGAGAATCCATGGTACGGATCTTCAGGCCCTTCAGATCAGCCGGGGTCATAACCGGGGTCTTGACGGTGTAGAAGGAGCGCGTGCCGGAATCCAGCCAGGTCAGAGCGATGAAGCCCTGAGCTTCGGTGGAGTGGAAAACTTCCTTGGCCTGATCGCTGTCCATGAAGCCGTAGAAGTGATCGCGGTTGTTGAAGATATAGGGAACAGAGAATGCCTCGTAGACGGGAGCAAAGGTTTCCAGAGAAGCAGCAGACACCTTAGCCATATCCAGAGCGCCGATACCCATCTGCTCCAGGTTATCCTTCTCGCCGCCCAGCGTTGCGTTGGGGTAGACCTCGATCTTGATGTCACCGTTGGTCTTTTCGTTGACCTCGTTGGCAAACTGAGTCATAGCCTTGTGGATCAGGTGCTGCTCGTTGGCATTGTGGCTCAGCTTCAGGGTCAGACCCTTCACGCCCTCTGCAGAAGCACCAGCACCGGAACCAGCGGTGGAACCGGATTTGCTGCCGCCACAGGCAGTCAGAGCGCCAGCTGCCGCCAGAACAGCAGACATACGGATAAACTCACGACGATTGATCTTTTTCATATTTGGTTTCCTCCTGAAAAATATTTTTCTTCTTCTGTGTTCTCTATCTGCTCGCCGGTACGCTTCCGGCGCAACATTCCAGAAATGATTATTTCTGCATCATCCAGTCCAGAATCTTGGGCAGCTCGCTGTCCCAGTAATCCCAATTATGCATGGCATCCGGTGTGACCGAATAGGTGATCTTTGCACCCATCTCTGTCAAACGCCGGTTGGCATCTTCATTCATCTGATACAGAAAATCCTTGGTACCGCAGGCCTGATAAAGTTCTGGCACACAGCCCTTTTCTGCATCGCGGCGGTACAGCTCAAAGATATCCTTGTCGCCGCCAGCCAGATGAGCCGGGTCCTCAAAGATGTCGTGGAAGGGGAACGGTGCTTCGATGTTGCCCTTCTGCGCTTCGTCCGCCAGTCCGGCGACATCCATGGCAGCAGACATGCCTGCGATCTTGCCATACTTCTCGGGGCAGGACAGACCGATGAACCATGCGCCGTAACCGCCCATGGAGAAACCGCAGATATAGGTGTCTTCCCGCTTCTTGCTCACAGGGAACAGTGTTGTGATGAAGCTGGGCAGCTCCTCGCTGATAAAGGTGAAATACTTGTTGCCGTGGACCATATCCTGATACAGGCTGTTTTCCACCGATGCCATGACTGCTACAATGTTGTGGGCCTGTGCATACCGTTCAATATTGCTGAAACGGACCCAGCTGCTGTTGTCGCCGTAAGCGCCGTGCAGCAGATAAACCACCGGCAGACCGTTCTCGTAATCGTACCGCTGTACAGGGCCTGCCTCGGTGATCTGTTCATTCCCCTCCGGGGTAGGGATCACAACATTGATCTCGGTGTTGTGCATCAGCACCTTGCTGAAATAGTGACAGGTTAAAAACATATTGGTATCCTCCTTTTTTCTTATGTCTGACAGCGCCTGTTGGCGCAATTCCATCCATTCAACGTCCGAACCAGCGGGAAGTCTTGTCCTGTAACATCTGGACAAAGTCCTTCCGATCCACCATCACAAGAGAACCACCGCGTTTCCACTCCATCCCGCATTGCCGGGCGATGTATTTACGGAAGCGTTCCGGGCTGTCTGGCAGCAGCGCCGTTCTGGGTACCATGACGGCAAACTGCCGGTCCTGAAAGATATAAAAATATTCGTCATCTTCAATCAGTCGCCCGACCTGCTCGTATTTCAGGTGGGCACCGTTTTCCACAAAGATGCCGGTATCGTTGAAGCGATACCGCACTTTGGACGGTTGCTCTCCCTGCTGCTGCAATACTCTCTCCGCACGGACTTTGCTCGGAAAATCCAGACTGACGATCAGCCATGCACCGACCGCAAGGCATGGGATTGTGGCAATCTGCGGCAGCCCGCCGAACAGTGCTATAAACAGCAGAATGGCCGCAATCAGCAGGCGCGTGAGCAGCTGCAAACGCTCAAAAGCATAGTATTCTGTCCGGAACATCCGCAGGATCGTGGCTCGGTCGAACAGAACCGCGGCCTCAAAATGGTTTTTCGAGCTTTGCATCCGGTTCCTCCCTTATTTCAAATGCCGATCCATAAAGTCACAGATCAGTTCTTTGACAGAAGGCTGCTGGAACATGTAGTCTGCATGCTCCGCACCCTCCAGTAGAATCAGGTCGCTTTCCACCTTTGCGTTCTGGAGCGCTTCGTACAGCATTTCGGACTGCTGAGAAGGTACCGTGCTGTCAGCTGCACCGTGCAGCATCAGAAACGGCGGTGCGCTCTGCTTTACCAGCGAGGGAAGCACCGGGAAATCCTTGATCTGCATATGCACCATGTCGGTATTCATGCGGTGGATATCCGTCGGCGCATACCAGGTGCACACAGCACGCACAGCATCCGACTGCTCCGGATAATACGCATTCCGATATTCTTTCTCGTCGCCGGTCAGGCCGGTCAGCGCCGCCAGATAGGCTCCGGCGCTTTCGCCCATGACGGCGATCCGTTCCGGGTCGATACGGAATTCGGCCGCATGCGCCCGCAGGAAGCGAATGGCTGTTTTGATCTCGGTAACCTGTTCCGGATGCACCGTTACCGGCAGGCAGCTGTAATCCACGCTGGCCACCGCATAGCCCTTCTGGCAGTAGTACGCCAGATTAGGCATCCAGACATTGCGATCCACCTTTTCCCACGCACCGCCGCAGACGAACACAATGCAGGGGTAGTTTTCATGTTCCGGATCAAATGCGTATCGATGCCGCGCCCGCATGAAGCTGAGTTTGAGCGGGTAAGCGGAGCAGCCGCACCAGAACGACTTCTGCATATAGGTAATATCCGATGCAAGCGCTACCATGGGATGCTCTTGTGTAACGGAAATGATTTTTTTCATCGTGCACCTCATCATCGATCTGATCTGGATGGAAAAAACGGGATGGAACCATCACGAAATGCAACCAATATATTTGTCGATAAGCACAAAAATATTGAAATAGCTTTGTGCATTTGGTCAATCTCGTCTCCTTGCACCCTTATGATACTAAAAATTCCGCCGCTTTTCCGCAGATTTTGTGATTCAAATGTTGCAAAATGTGATATATACTGATATACTAGGGCAAAAAAGAACGTAAAAGCATGATTCTGATTTTTTTAACAAGGAACAGGAGCGGCTATGGGCATCGAACGGGTCTCGCATTATGTTGATAATGTCCTTACGGAAGCGCAGGCGCGGATGGGGCTGCGCGACACCCGGCTTCTGGTCACATGGTACACGAACCGGGAAAACAGGCAGTCTGTGGTGCACTCCCACCCGTATCACGAGCTGGTGCTCCCCATCGGCGGCAGCACGGTGCGCTACTCGGTGGACGGCAGCGTGTATCTGGTCCATGTGGGGGAGCTGGTCTACTTTCCCTCTCAGGTCTACCACTCCGGCAGCTTCCGTAACGATGACGACCAGTCAGATCGTCTGGTCGTCCAGATCGACGACGCCCTCTGGCAGGCAACCCGCCGGCACGCGAACCTGAAAAACACAGGCTGGATGCAGCAGGTCACCGTGCTGGACAGCGAGGCCTGCCGCAAGTGGGATTTTGAGGGGCTTTTCATCCGCATGGCGCAAAGTCTGGAGCTGCCGGGCTCCATCCGGGACATCGTTTTTGAGGCGCAGACCACCGAAATGATGCTGCTCATCACGCAGGCTACCGGCAGCGGACAGACCACTGCACCCAGCAGCACCAGTGTGCTGGTCGCGCGCGCGGTGGCCTACCTGCAGGCCCATTATCAGGACCCGACCCTGACCACCGCGCAGCTGGCGCAGGAGCTTTACGCCAGCCGGGAGCACCTTTCCCGCGCGTTCAAGGAGTGCACCATGGAGAGCATCCACAACTACCTGACCTATCTGCGGATGCAGCACTGCCGCAAGGCGCTGGAAGAGGGCGTTTCCGTTCTGAACGCCTGCACCGAGAGCGGCTTCCCGGATTACAGCAGCTTCCTGAAAACCTTCCGCCGCCTGTACGGCATCACCCCCGCCGAATACCGCGCACAGAACCGACCTCCTAAAAAATAAAGAAACGGCAGCTGGTTGCAGAAACACAATGCAGTTGCCGTTCTTTTTTATTTATAGTACCGTTCCGTACCGTATTACACGCCGGAATAGGCCGAGAAGCCGCCGTCCACCGGCAGGCAGATGCCGGTAATGAAGCCCGCTGCGTCATTGTTCAGCAGGAATAGCAGTGCACCCACAAGGTCCTTTTCGCTGTCGCCGAAGTGTCCCATGGGGGTGGCGGCAAGGATCTTTTTGGTGCGGTCGGTGGGGGTGCCGTCCTCGTTGAAGAGCAGCCGGGCGTTCTGCTCGCTGGCAAAGAAGCCCGGGGCGATGGCATTGACCCGGATGCCCACCTTGCTGAAATGCACCGCCAGCCACTGGGTAAAGTTGGTCACAGCAGCCTTGGAGCCGGAGTAGGCGGGGATCTTGGTCAGGGGCAGATAGGCGTTCATGCTGGAAATGTTCAGGATGTTGCAGCCCTCGCGCCCCACCATCTGGCGGGCAAAAGCCTGCGTGGGCAGCAGGGTGCCGATGAAGTTCAGGTTGAACACCATCTCCACGCCGCTCTCGTCCAGATCAAAGAAGGTGACGGTGTCGCTTTCCAGATCGGCCATCTCAAAATATTCCTTGTCCGTGTTGGCGCGGGCGTTGTTGCCGCCTGCACCGTTCACAAGGATATCGCAGGGGCCAAGGTCTGCCAGCACGTCCTCGGCTACCTGCAGGCAGTTAGCCTTGTTCATCACGTTGCAGGTGTAGCCCTTGGCAGTGCCGCCCTCGGCTTCGATCTCGTCCGCAAGCTCCTTGAGCTTATCCATGTTGCGGCCCAGCAGCGCCACCTTTGCACCGGCGCGTGCCAGCGCCTTGGCAAAAATGGAACACAGCGTTCCGCTTGCGCCGGTGACGACCGCCACCTTGCCGGTGAGATCGGTGTTCAGTACATTCTTTTCCATAACATCCTCCTGTTACAGTTACATTCATTGGCTAGAGTATAACAGAAAAAGACGTTCTTTGCCAGAATATTCTTATTATAAAACGGGATTGTTTTACGCTTTTTCGTGGGCAACAAGCACGATATCTCCCGGATGCGGTGCAGATACAATCGGGCAAAATCGCAAAAATGACCGTTTTTACCTTGAAAATCTTCTAACCCCTTCTGCGGCAAAACCAGTATGATAAATGCATGACAAACACATATTACTTCGGCTCCGCACGGCCTGCGGGGCAAAGCAAACGCAAAGAAGAAAAGGAGATTTTTATGGCATCTGAAAACAAGACTGCCCTGCGTCCCTTCGGCATGAAGGACAAGCTGGGCTACATGTTCGGTGACTTCGGCAACGACTTCACCTTCATCCTCTCGTCCCTGTTCCTGATGAAGTTCTACACCGATGTCATGGGCGTTTCCGCCGGTGTGGTGGGCATCGTGATGATGGCAGCCCGCATCGTGGACGCCTTTACCGATATCACCATGGGTCAGATCGTGGACCGCTGCAAGCCCACCAAGGACGGCAAGTTCCGCCCGTGGCTCAAGCGGATGTGCGGTCCTGTGGCCATTGCCTCCTTCCTGATCTTCCAGTCCGGTCTGGCTGGGATGCCTTACGGCTTCAAGGTGGCTTGGCTGGCTGTCACCTACATCCTGTGGGGTTCCATCTTCTACACCTCCATCAACATCCCCTACGGCTCCATGGCTTCTGCGGTCTCTCCTGAGTCCAAGGACCGTGCCGAGCTGTCCACCTGGCGCACCATCGGTTCCAGCCTTGCCAGCCTTGTCATCGGCGTGGGCACCCCGATGATCGCCTACGTTACTGTGGACGGCAAGACCATGCTCTCCGGCTCCCGCATGACCCTGATCGCTGGTGTGTTCTCCGTTTGCGCGATCATTTGCTATCTGCTCTGCTTCAAGATGGTGTAGGGGCGTGTGCAGCTGACCACCAAGAGCGAAAAGCTGGACTTCGGCAAGCTGCTCAAGAGCATTGCCACCAACCGTTCCCTGATGGGCATCATCGCCGCTGCCCTGATGCTGCTGCTCTCTCAGCTGACCATGAGCGGCATGAGCAGCTATGTGTACCCCAACTACTACGGCAGCGCCGCTGCACAGTCGGTCGCCAATCTGTCCGGTACCGCAGTCATGCTGGTTATCTGCGCACCTACTGCTGTCAAACTCTCCGAGAAACTGGGCAAGAAAGAACTTGCCACTGCTTCCTCTCTGGTTGCGGCTGTTTCTTATGTTATCTGCTATATTGTTCATCCCAGCAGTCCGTGGGTCTATATCGTGTTCTACGCCATTGCAACCGTCGGCATGGGTTACTTTAATACCATCGTCTGGGCTATGATCACCGATGTTATCGATGACACCGAAGTCCGCACTGGTGTGCGTGAGGATGGCACTGTGTACTCGGTCTATTCCTTCGCCCGCAAGCTGGGTCAGGCACTTTCATCCGGTCTGATCGGCGGTCTGCTGTCCATGATCGGTTACAGCGAAGCTACTGCGTTTGATCCTGCTGTTACGGAAAGCATCTTCAAGATGTCCTGCATTGCGCCGATCATTGGCTTTGCGGCACTGGCACTTGTTCTGTTCTTCATCTATCCGTTAAACAAATCCAAGGTAGAAGAGAATGTTGCCGTGTTGGCTGCACGCCGTGAAGGCAAGGAAAACTAAGACATTATCACCTCCTTACCATTTATCTTATTTGCGCAGAGCAGGCACTCTGCCGGAGCACAGCAATGTGCCCGGCGGGGTGCTTGTTCGTCGTAAAAAAGGCGGTATACTAAACCTGTATGAACCACCGCACGAAAAAGGAGCAGACCATGAACGTAGATCCCTTACAGGTGCTGGTCAAGCTTGCATCTATTTATAACATCCCCACCTGCCGGGTCACCCCGCCATTTGAGGGCTTGGAGAATTTCGATTATGGCCTGCGCAAGGCGCTCGACCCGGAATTTGACTGGCAGGAGTTCGGGCGCACGCTGTTGAACAACACCCCGGAACACACTCTTTTGATTGCAGAAGGAGCTTTTGAACTGCATTTTGCGCTGTTCCGTGTACCGGACGAGAAAGATACCATCTTTATGGTCGGCCCGTGGACAGCAGGCCCTCGCAGTGAAGACTCCCGCCGCTGGGCAAAAAGTATCTTGGCGCAGAGGGCGATTCTGCGGTGCAGGAATATTATAACGGTGTGCGTGTCCTTTCCAGCAACGATTTTGCGGCAGCACTTTACCGTATAAAAGGGATACCGGAACATCTGCGGATGCTCCGGTATCCCTTTTTGTATAAGTGCGTATCTCCGGCTGCGGCGGCTGTTCCCGCCACTCAAAACACAAACACAAAAAAGCAGATTGAATTTTAAAAATTCAACCTGCTTGGTGGTTGCGGGGGCCGGATTTGAACCAACGACCTTCGGGTTATGAGCCCGACGAGCTACCAGACTGCTCCACCCCGCGATATTTACTTTTCGCTCTTCAGCGGTTCTCGCTGACTGCTCAAGTATAATACCATAGGCTGGGCAGAATGTCAACCCTTTTTGAGAAAAAATTTTACTTTTGATTCTTGCTGCTCTTTTTGCGCCATGCAAGCGCCACGGCAACGGCGGCGCTTGCCAGCACTGCCAGCGGCCAGACGGAGGCCAGCGCCACCACCAGCTGCTGCAAGCCGTTCACAAAGTTACCCCAGCCGGAGGTAAAGGCGGTGCCGATGCGGGAGAAGAAGCCCTCGTCCGCAGGGGTGTAGGTCTGCACCTCGTTCAGGTCGATATACACGGTGCACTGCTGCACCTGATCGCTGTACCAGTCCAGCTGGCTCTGCCAGCTCTCAATCTGGGACTGCACCTCGGTGAGAGAATCCTCGATCTGCAAAAGGTCCGAAAGAGTTTCGGCCTGTTCCTGAAGCTGCTGTAAGCGGGTGCGCTGTGCCTGCAGGTTAGAAAGCCGCGCGGACACATCCATATACTGGGTGGTCACGTCATCGGCCTGCTGGCTGCGGTAGGTCACATTGCCGGCAGCGGCCACGGCTTCCAGAAAGTTCTGGTAGTTGGCCTGCGGCACCCGGTAAGTCAGGTTGACGGAGCGGCTGGAACCGGTGCGCGTGTACTCGCTGCTGGATTCCAGATAGCCGCCCGCCTCGGCAAGGGCGCTGTCCAGCGCACTGCGGGCTGCTTCGTAGTCCTTGCTTTCCAGCGTCAGGTTGGCAGTGTAGATGATCTTGGCACTGTCCACCGCAGGCGCAGCAGCTTCGGTGCTGCCGGTGCCGCTGTACTCCGTTTCCAGAGATCGGTCGTCTGCCTCCAGACTGTAATTCACCGCCTCGGGGGCGCTGTCCAGCACGGCATTCTGGAGGGCTAGACTGCCCGATGCCACAGAGGCAGCGGAGCTGTTGGCAGCGCCTTCGGCTGCGTACAGGGCGGGTGCGCTGCTTTTGGCGCTGCCCATCCCGATGCCCAGATGCAGGGTGCTGTAACCCAGCACGCACACGGCCAGACAGGCTGCCAGCGTGCCCAGCTGCTTTACCGGGAAGTGGATGGGCTTTTTCTTCTTGGTTTCGGTGTTCAGGGGTGCTGCGGGTGCAGCGGTCTGCGGGGCAGGGGCAGCCATCATGGGCTCAGCCTTTTCCTCCGCAGTCAGGGTGTCGGTCATGGCCAGCAGTTTTGCCTTCAGATCGTCCGGGGCAGTCAGGTCATCGACCTCCATCTTATATTCATACCACCTCATCTTCGATCTCCTCCTTCAGCATCGTATGTAACTGTGCCCGTGCGCGCCGCAGCCAGCTTAGTACCGTGTTTGTGGGCACCGCCATCATCCGCCCGATCTCTGCCGCAGTGTATCCTTCGTAGTAATGCAGATAGATGGCATTGCGATAGTTTTCCGGCAGCGTGCGGATGGCATCCAGCACACTGCCGTCCTCCGCAAGGACATCGGGGGCGGGCAGGTTCTCGTCCAGCTCTGTGTCCTTCTGGTGGGCGGCGCGGGTCAGGTCCCGGCAGCGGTTGATGGCCACCCGCAGCAGCCATGCTTTGAGATGCTCCTCACTCTCAAAGATGCCGTTGTAGTGCAGCAGTTTTTCAAACACATCCTGCACCACATCCTCAGCATCGGCTGTGCAGCGGCAATTATGCACCGCAGTGCGGTAGACGGTGTCGCTGTAACGCTGCACCGCCAAGGTAAATACTTCGTTTCTGGTCAGCTGTCCCATTGTTATAAACTCTCCTTGGATGCCCGGAAGCGGGCTTCTCGATGGAATGTTTGTGGTTCTCACGGGGACGTTCACTCAATATACGGCTCAGCATCCCCGATTATTGCAGAACAAAACCCGGTTCCTTCCATTTTTTGTGTGCCGGACGCACCGGACCGCAAGGTACGTCCACGTTCTCAGACAGGAGTTGGATATCCTGCCGGTTTACCGGTCAGTATACCACGGAATCGCAAAAAAGTAAAAGAGAGGGAACGCCTCTCCTTATTTATAGACCCTTTGCAGCAGCGCCAGCCGCTCGGAGAGAAAGGTCTCGGCCTTGGGATGGTGCAGCCAGCATTTGCCGTCGGTGCTGTGTGCCAGCTTGTGCGCCAGAGCGGCGGGGGCGGTGTCGATGGCCATCACATCCTGCATGGTCAATTGCAGGGTGAGCGCCGCCGGAACATCCGGCAGCGGCGGCAGCGGGTCCTCCCATACAAAGGGCGGCAGCAGCTGCACCGCCACGGTCAGGCGGGTGCACTCTTCGGTCAGCAAAAGGGCGGCGGGGGTGCCGTCCTGCTGCACCTGTAGGCTGCTGTATAAAAGCTGCATCCGGGCAGGGGAAAGCAGCCGGGTCAAGCCTTCTGCCGGAGCTGCCGCAAGCTGTAAATACCCGGCGGCTTCTTCCCGATAGATGCGCCGGGCGGGGGCGTGCAGCCCAGCGTAGAGGGCGGGCAGCATAAAGCTGCCGCTTTTTTCCAGTGCCTGCTGCGCCAGCAGATAGAACTCGGTCAGCGGGTACGCCGTGTCCGGCTGCGGCATCCCGAAATCCGGCCGCGATACATGACCTCCACCCATGGGAACCTCCGTGTTTTTCTTGACATTTCGTGTAAAAATGGGCTATACTGCAAATAGAAAGGGTGCTGGCTGCAAGGGTCAGTTTCCTTCGGCTAAGTAGTCAATAAGAATGACCGCTCAGTGTTTGTGAGACTGTGGGCGGTCATTTTTATTTTATCATAATTTCCACAGTATTACAATCAAATTTCAGATTGTAAACCCTTTACAAACTTTTCCGTTGACCTGCGGCGCACCGGTGCGGTATACTCGGGCACAGATGCCTTGCAAAACGAAAAAACAGAGGGGAAAACTGACTATGAAAGACAAAAAACTGACTACCTACCAGATGGCCGTTACCGCTGTGATGGCTGCCGTGCTGTGCGTGCTGGGTCCGCTGACCGTGCCCATCGGAGCCGTGCCCATCTCGCTGGCAAACTTTGTCATCTGCCTGACCGCATGGCTGCTGGGACCGAAGTTCGGCACCCTGAGCGTGGTCATCTATCTGGCGCTGGGTGCCATCGGCATTCCGGTGTTCTCCGGCTACGGTGCCGGTCTTGCCAAGCTGGCAGGCCCTACCGGCGGTTATCTGGTGGGCTATCTGCTGCTGGCCTTCATCGGCGGTATGTTCATTGAAAAGAGCAAGGGCAACCCGGTGGTCTCCGCGGTGGGTCTGGTGCTGGGCGATGCCGCCTGCTATGTGCTGGGCACGGCATGGTTCGTGTTCCAGATGCAGTGCGAGCTGGGCTACGCGCTGACCGTCTGCGTCTACCCCTTTATCGCGCTGGACTTGGGCAAAATCGTGGTGTCCTGCATCGTGGGTGCACTGCTGCGTAAGCGCCTGACCCAAGCGGGCGTGCTGAGACTGCAGAATGCAGTTTCGGAATGATCGCTGAGCGGAAAATTATTATTAGATAGAATAAGCCCGGAAGGTCTGCGAAACTTCCGGGCTTATCTCTTTATTCCTGATATCCCAAGGTGGCCGCCATGACCGCCTTGATGGTGTGCATCCGGTTCTCGGCCTCGTCAAACACGATGCTCTGGGGACCCTCGAATACCTCGTCGGTCACCTCCATGGCATCGCGGCCAAAGCGTTCACCCATTTCCTTGCCCACGGTGGTCTTGTGGTCGTGGTAGGCGGGCAGACAGTGCATAAATACTGCATCCGGGCCTGCAATATTCATCAGATCCTGATTGATCTGATAGGGGGCCAGATCGTGGATGCGCTCTGCCCAAACCTCTACCGGTTCGCCCATGGACACCCACACATCGGTGTACAGCACGTCTGCGCCCTTTGCGGCCTTGACGGGATCCTCCTCAAAGGAGAGGGTAGCACCGGTCTGGGCGGCAATGGCCTGACACTGTTCCACCAGCGCGGGGTCAGGCTGGTACTTTTTGGGGGCGCAGGCGGTGAAGTGCAGGCCCATCTTGGCGCAGCCCACCATCAGGCTGTTGCCCATATTGTAGCGGGCGTCACCAAAGTAAACGAAGTGGATGCCCTTCAGACGGCCGAAATGCTCCCGAATGGTAAGGAAATCGGCCAGGATCTGGGTGGGGTGGAATTCGTTGGTCAGACCGTTCCACACCGGCACACCGGCGTAGTGCGCCAGCTCTTCCACGATCTGCTGGCCGTAGCCCCGGTACTCGATGCCGTCAAACATCCGTCCCAGCACCCGGGCGGTATCGGCGATGGATTCCTTTTTGCCGATCTGACTGCCGGAGGGGTCCAGATAGGTCACTTCCATGCCCAGATCGTGGGCGGCTACCTCAAAGCTGCAGCGGGTACGGGTGGAGGTCTTTTCAAAGATCAGGGCAATGTTCTTGCCCCGCAGCTGGTCGTGCCGGATACCGGCCTTCTTTTTGGCTTTCAGGTCAGCGGCCAGCTCCAGCAGCTGACCGATCTCGGCAGGGGTGTAGTCCAATAGCTTCAAAAAGCTGCGATTTTTCAGTTCCATTGTATATTTCCCTCTCTATGCAAGCACTCTTGAATATTTATTCAAGCCATGATTCTATTATAGTACGTTGCATAGGGAAGGTCAAGAGGGAGCTTACAACTCCAGCTCTGCCCGGCGTCCGGTGGGCTTATAGGGGGTCAGCCGGACACCGGCGTGCTCGAACATGAACCGTGCCGCAATGCTGGAATCGCTGTCGTGGTACTTGTCGCCGTAGTACACCACCTCGGCAATGCCGGACTGGATGATGGCTTTGGTACACTCGTTGCAGGGGAACAGGGTCACATACACCCGGGCGCCCTTCAGATTGTTGTGGGCGCTGTTGAGGATGGCGTTCAGCTCGGCATGGCAGACATACATATACTTGGTCTGCAGAGGTGCACCCTCCCGCTCCCAGGGCATCTCGTCATCGCTGCAGCCCATGGGCATCCCGTTGTAGCCCAGAGAAAGAATCTTGTTTTCCGGGCTTACGATGCACGCACCCACCTGACTGTTGGGGTCCTTGGAGCGCATGGCGGTAAGCAGCGCAATGCCCATAAAATATTCGTCCCAGTTGATATAATCCTCGCGTTTCATCGCGTAAAACCTCCTGCCCCTTTATGCGGGTCTGCGGCTTGACAAACCCGGAAAAATAGACTATACTACGAATAGAAAGAGCGCTGACTGCAATGGTCAGCTCCTC
>CAKTCK010000030.1 GCA_934539245.1 uncultured Faecalibacterium sp. | reverse complement strand
CGATCACGGATCTGGCCGTTGATCTCCAGTTCCTTCGACTTTCCAGCGGTAGCGATAATGAATGCACCTCCAAACAAAATCCATAGTGTTGCAATATTTGGCATAGAAAACGCGGCCGCCCATATTCTGGACAGCCGCGCGAAATTTCACACAAAGCCGCAGCATTCTCAAAGGAATAAGCTGCTGTTTCGGGTATAGCCCGGGGACATTCTCCCGCAAGGCGAGCGCGGCACAGGCCGTAGCTGCTTTCTTTACCCGGCTATTCTACCACGCTTTGCCTGCCCTGTCAAGCACTTTTTATGCGTTCTTTGGAAAAAATATGACTTTCCGGCCAGTGGGACGATTTTGAATGGCCTCCGCTTGCGCTCTGGCCATGAATAGCGGAAGAATTACCTATATTTCGCGTTTGTCGCGCTCTGCGGAGCGCTCCAAACGCTATTTTCACGGGAAAGGCCGTAGAGGAAAACAGGTAGCTTTGCCCGCAACGCCGCTGTTTCCAAAGGAAACAGGCGTTGCAGATGCTGTTTCGATTTACGACCCCTCTGGTGAAAATGGGTTTCAGGAAAGTCCGCAGACTTTCCTGAAACCCGAAATTAAAATAACTTTTCCGCTGAATATGGCCAGAGCACAGCGGAGGCCATTCTCAATCGTTTTACGCTTCGATCAGCTTGCCCAGTGCAAAGGAATAGATGCCCTTATAGATCACCTTTTTCGGTGCAAAGCGCTTTTCGATGGCAATGGCGTAAAGGTTCAGCTGGGCGCGGTAGGCGCGCAGAAAATCGCTCTCGGCCTTGCGGCGGTCGGTCTTGTAGTCCAGCAGTTCCAGATGGTCCGGGTACACCAGCACAAGGTCGGCGATGCCCTGCACCAGCACCTGCGCGTCTGCGGCAGCGGGCAGAGCCTCGTGTCCCTGCGCCGCCAGCACTGCACCGGCGGGCAGCGCGGTGATAAAGGGCAGCTCCCGCAGCACCTGCTGCGCGGCGCAGATCCTTGCAAAGGCTTCGCTTTCCACAAAGCGGCGGATACACACCGCGTCCAGCTTTTCCGCGATCTCCGGGGCAGTCAGCTGCACCGCCACCTGACGGTCCCGCTCCGCCGGGATGGCTTCGTCCAGCGTGCCCGCAGCCTTGGCCGCAGCCAGCCGGGCAAAGTCCGCGTGCTCCAGAAAAGCGTGCAGCGCCGTGCCCATCTCGGCGGCGGTCAGCCCGTCCTTGAAAAGGAAGCCCGGGCGCTCCAGCGTGGTCTGCTCGGCCTTGTGCACGATGCTGGTCACGCTGACCTTGGCGGGCACCTGCGCAAGCGCTGCCGCCGGGTACTGCCATGCAAAGTTCTGCCGCAGCTTCTCCACCAGTGCCGGGTCGGTCTCCGGTGCTTCATTCTCCGTATCTGCATCCGGTTCCTCGGACAGCTGCACGGCATCGTCACATACCTTGATATCCATCGCGCTTTCGGTCTGCACAAACAGCAGCTCCCGGTTGCCGGAAAGCTGCCGCAGCACTCCGCCGTCCGGGTGCACCAGCAGCGCCGCCCGCAGCCAGTCGGCAAAGCTGTTGGCCTGTTGGTGCAGTGTGGCTCCCGCCCCGGCAGCCAGAAAAGCCGCCGCCTTGGCAAAGGGCTTTGCCGTCTTGCCGCTGCTCAGGGGCACAGTGAGGATGAGCTTATCCTGTGCGCGGGTGAGCGCCACATACAAAAGGCGCATCTGCTCGCTGCGCAGCTCCTTGGCGTGGACGTTGGCCAGTGCGGTGTAGGCGGCAGTCTTGTAAGCACCCTCGCCGTTTTCCGGCCGCAGCCGCAGCCCCGCGCCGTAGCTGCGGTGCACCAGCACCGGCTGACGGATATCCGAGGCGTTGAACTTGCGGGCAGTATCCCCCACGAACACCACCGGGAACTGCAAACCCTTGGAGCGGTGGATGGTCATAATGGACACGCACCCCGGGTGCACCCCACTGGGCACGGTGTCCTGTCCGGTGCTGCCGGCCTGCGCGGCGGCATCAATAGCGCGTACCAGTGCCGAGATGCCGCCTGTACCGGAAGTGGCGCAGAAGGAGGCAAAGCGGCGGGCATCCTCACGGCGGCGGGCACCGTTTTCCAGCACGCCCAGCGCCGCCAGATAACCGGTGGAGGCAAAGATCTCTTCCAACAGCTGCTCCGCCGGGGCGCTGCGTGCCATCTGCCGCAGGGCGGTGAGGTGAGCGTAGAAATCCTTCACCTTCTCGGTAAAGGGATCATTTGCCGAGTCCTCCAGCGCCAGCAGCAGTGCGCCGTACAAGCTGATGCGGGCGGGCTTTTTGTCCGGTTCGGCCTGTACCTGACGGCTGCGGGCGCGCAGCCGCACAAGGTCATCCTCCGTAAAGCCGAACATGGGGCCCAGCATGGCGGCAGCCAGATAGATGTCCTGCGAGGGGTCGTCGATGACCTTGAGCAGGGCGATGAGAGGACGGATGTGGGGCGCAAGCATCAGGTTTTCCCGGGCATCGGCGTATACCGGGATACCCCGGGCAGTCAGCGCCTCCACATACACCGGGAAATCCGTGCGCGCTGCCAGCAGCACGCAGCAGTCCTCGTACCGCACCGGGCGGGTGGTGCTGCCCTCCCGCACCGGCTCTCCGGCGTCCACCAGCTGCCTGATGCGCTCGGCGATCCAGCCCGCATCGGTCTCCGTCTCGTCATCCGGCAGAAACTGCACCTCTACGCTGCCCTGATATTCTCCGGGCGCGCCGCAGACCAGACGCTGCCCGTCCCCGTAGGCGGTATCGCCCAGCTCCGGGGTCATGAGCTGCTCAAAGAGATAGTTGATGCCCGCCACTACCTGCGGCGCAGAGCGGAAGTTTGCATCCAGCGCCAGCAGCGCGTCCGTGCCCGGGGTGCCCTCCGACGGGCGGGGACGGGCTTTTGCGCCCGGCAGCAGCGGCCAGCTGTCCAGCTTTTGCCGGAAGATGCCGGGCTCTGCCTGCCGGAAGCGGTAGATGCTCTGCTTTAAGTCGCCCACAAGGAAGAGGTTATCCCCTGCCGGGGCGGCAAGGCAGCGGTAAAGGGCATCCTGCAGGGCGTTCGTATCCTGATATTCGTCCACCATCACGGCGGCGTAGTCTTGAGGGATGTTCTCGCACAAGGGAGTTGGCTTTCCCTCCGGGGTGCGCAGTAGCCGCAGGGCAAGGTGCTCAAAGTCGCTGAATTCCAACAGTTTGCGCTCCCGTTTTCTGGCTGTGAACCGGGCATCGAAGTCCCGCACGGCGGCAAACAGTGCCTGCAGCCGGGGCAGGGTGATCTGCCGGTCGGTCTCGGCTTCGGCCTCAGAGCAGCAGATGAGCTGGGTCATCTGCTCAAACAGAGCGGCGGCTTCGTCCGAGCGGGTCTTGATCTCGGCCTTGTGGTCGCCGCCCAGACGCTTTTTCATGCCCTTCAGACCGGGGGCTTCCTCCATGCCCAGCACATAGGGGGTGAGCAGGTCATACAGCGGGTCCCACTGCCCGGCAGCAGCCAGCTGCTCCGCCTGTGCAAAGAGGGCGGCGGCTTTTTCCAGCCTTGTACCGGCTTCTTCGTATTTTTCTGCCACTGTGGCCTGTGCTTTTGCCCGGGCAGAGGGGGTCTTTTTCTCCTCAGCAGCTGCCAACTCTTGGTCAAAATCCGCATGGCAGTCGGCCAGCGCTGCCGTCAGCAGCTCCCGCGCAGCCTTGGCGCAGCGGGCAGCTTCGGCCAGCAGCAGGTCGTGCCAGCAGGTGGCGGCAAAGCCGTTTTCCTGCTCGTAAGGGGCAAGAAATTCATCCAGCTTGCGGTCGTAATCCGGCAGCGCCCGCAGAAAATCGTAGATCTGTAAAATGGCATCGCCCGCCGGTTTATCCGTGCGTCCCTTGCCGTACAGGTCTGCAAAGGCGCAGAAATCCGGGTCACGGTAGGCGTTTTCCAGCGTTTCGGCCAGTGCCGCCCCCCGCAGCAGCTGCACGGTGCCGGGATCTGCCGGGGCAAAGTCCGGCGGGATATCCAACGCCTGAAAATGCTTGTGCAGCAGGTTCAGACAAAAAGCGTCAATGGTGCAAATAGGCGCGCGCTGCAACAGCATCCGCTGGCGGCGCAGCATGGCGTTGCCGGGCTGCAGCTGGCTGCGGTGCAGCAGCGCCTGCCCGATGCGGGCGCGCAGCTCTGCCGCCGCCGCGTTGGTAAAGGTGACGATGAGCAGCTGGTCGGCGTTGACCGGGTGCTCCGGGTCGGTGATCAATTGCACCGCCCGCTCGGTCAGCACGGCGGTCTTGCCGCTGCCTGCGGCTGCGCTTATCAGCAGCGCACCGCCCCGGTCGGCAATGGCGGCCTGCTGTGCCGGGGTCCATTTGGGTCCGCTCACGGCTGTTCCTCCTTTTCTTCAGGTTCTTCCTCGGGTTCAAAGGGCTTTACCGGGGCTTCCAGCGCACGCTCGTGCACCCCGGTCTCGTGGCAGCAGATAAAGCTGTAATCGCACCAAGTACAGGGGCTTTTGCTGCTGCTCACCACCAGCGGTTCGGCATCGATCTGCCCGCCGTAAAGCTGCTCACCCATCTGGGTGACAAGGTCGTCCAGATGCAGCCGGATGCGGCTGAGTTTGGCGCTGTCCGCCCGCTTGTCCTTCTGGTAGGGGCTGGGTGCGCCGTTGCGATAGCCAAAGGGCAGATACTTGCCTGTTTCGTCCGCGTCCATGGCGTCAAAGATCTTCTGCTCGTCCCGCACAAGGCCGTCCAGCTGGTACTCCACCGCCCGGGCAGCCTGTTCGCGGGGCAGGGTCTGGGGGGCGGGGTCGGCCAGCAGATACAAAACGCCCGCCGGCTGTGCGCCGGTAAAGCGCCCGCCCGCATCCCGGGTCAGGCTGAACAAATACAGCAGCATCTGGCAGTCCAGCCCGCAGTAGACTTCTTTCAAGTCCAGCTTTTTGCTGCCGGTCTTGTAGTCCACCACCCGCACCCAGCGGGTACCGTCCTCCTCGATCCACTCATCCGCGCGGTCCACCGTACCCACCAGCTGCACCGTGCGCCCGTCCGACAGGCGGTACACCTGCCCGAGCACGGCATCCTCGCCCCGGCCTATTTTCAGCTCACAGGCCACAGGCTTGAATTGGGACTGGTTCTGCTCGTCCCGCAGATAGCACAGCAGGCTGGTCATGCTCTTTTTCAGCCGGGAGAGCAGATAGGCAAAGCGTGCGGTATCCTCCGGCAGATAGCGCCGCGCATACTCGTCCACCAGCGCAGCGGCAAGGCCGGCCATGGCGGCGTCGTCCAGCTCCAGAAAGGGGCGCAGCCCGGCGCAGGGGTTGTCCGCCCCGGGGTGGGGGTCCAGTGCCATCTGCAAGACCCAGTGCATCAGGGTACCGCTCTGGTCTGCCGAAAGCTCCGCACGGCGGCGGGGTTTGAGCCCCAGCACATACTGCAAAAAGTAGCCGTAGCGGCAGGTATAATATTTTTCCAGCTGGCTGGGCGAGATGTGCAGCCGCCTGCCCAGCAGCGCTTCCAGCGTGGGCAGATCCTGCACCTGCCGGGGCGGGTCCTGCTCCATGCGCTGTAACAGGGCAAGCCCCCGGGGTGCCTGCACCCCTTCGCCGGGGGCGCGCAGCGCCTCGGTCAGGCTGGCGCGTTCCAGTTCGGTCAGCGGCCAGCCGCCGCCCAGCACGTCCAAGCCGTCTGCGGGGGTAGCGGCAAGGTCGATCAGCTCCAGCTGCGGCGCGGCGGGCTGCAATGCCTCCACGATGGGTTCCAGCGCGGCGCACAGAGTCTGTCCCTGTCCCTTCGGCCAACTCATCCACAGCCCCTTTGCCGGGGCGGTAAGGGCTTTGTAAAAACAGACCTGCTCGCGCACCACGCGGTTCTCAAAGCAGTCCGGCAGGTCGATTTGTTTTGCCATCAGCAGGTCGCGGTCGGCGTGGGTCAGCAGGCCGCTTTCTGCGGGGGTAGAGGGAAATTCGCCCTCTGCAAGCCCCAGCACGAACACATAGTCCGGTGCATCCAGACGCATTTTACCGGCACTTGCCAGCACCACCGCGTCCAGCATCTGCGGGATGTGCCCAAGGTCAGAGGAGCGCAGCAGCAGGCTGAAAAGATCCTCGTACTCCGGCACGGTGATGCCCTGACTGCCCAGCAGCCGCGCCATCTCGTCCAGCAGCTGCATCACCACATTCCACTCGCGGGCGGCTTCCTCTGCCGCCGGGATGCCCCGAGCGGTGCGGATATCCTCCACCTGCGCGGCTTGCTGTCCCTCTGCGCCCAGCTCCTTCAGGCAGAAATACAGCGCCCGGCTGATCTGTTCCGCGTTGGCGCCGCGCACCTTGCTGCGCAGGGTATCCACCGCCGTCACCAACTTTTTGCGGGCATTCTCGGCGCGGGTCAGGTTCAGCGTATCTTCCTCGGTCAGCTCAGCATCGCCGAAGCCCCGGGGACTTTTGGTAAATTCTGCCCGCCACGCCGCTGCATTAGGCGACCATGTGTAGGCGTAGTTTTCCAGCGCGCAGACTTCCGGCTCGGTCAGGTCGCACAGGCCGGTCTTGGCCAGCACGGTCAGCTGCTCGGTCATGTCCGCACCCCGCAGCAATGCCAGCAGTGCCCGCACCGCCGTGGCGGGGGCGCTGAACTCCGGGGTGGTGGGTTCATCGCAGTACAGCGGGATCTCTGCCATGCGGAACTCGTACCGCACCGCAGCCCGGTACAGGCTGATATCGCGGCAGACCACCGCGATCTTTCCGCAGCGCACACCCTGCCGCATCAGGCGGCGGATGGCTGCAGCGGCGCAGCGGGCTTCCTCCTCCCGGCTGGCGGCGGCAAACAGCCGCAGCTCCGGGGCGCTTTCCGGCGGGGTGCAGCTGCCGGTCTCCAGCAGCTCGGTCAAGGCGGCAAGCCCCGGCGCGTCCTTGTGGCGCAGGTCCCGCCGCAGCAACTCCGGTGCGGCCACCTGTGCGCCGTTTTTGCGCGCCAGCTGGCGCAGCTGCGCCGCCACCTGCTTTGCACCGGAGAACAGTTCCAAATCGCCGGGCTGCATGGGTGCGCCATCCTCGCACAGCGCCACCGTCACGGCGGGCAGGGCAGCCAGCATGGCGCCCATCAGCCGCTTTTTGGGCGCATTGAAGGTATCGAACTCGTCAATGAATACCTCACGCTCCTGCAAAAAGTCCGGCAGCTCGTCCCGGGCAAGCGCAGCTTCCAGACGGTCAGCCGCCAGCTCCAGACGGTCGGCGGGGTCCATGCCGGTGCCCGCCAGCAGGCTTTCGTAGCCCTGAAAGATAAGTGCCAGCTCGCCCAGCTTTGCGCTCTCGGTGCCGCAGTCCCGGGCAAGCTCCTGCAATTGCTGCCCGGACAGCCCGGCACTTTTCAGCTCATCGATGGTCTCGGCAGCCATTTGGCAAAAGGCCGCGCTGCGCCGGTGGCGGTAGTAGTAGTGCACGTTATCCTGCAATTCCTCCAGCGCACGGCGCACCAGCACCGCCCGCCCGGCATCGGTCAGGGTCTGCACCGCCGCGCCGCCCTCTACCGCAAGGATATGCTCGGCCAGACTGGTAAAGGAATAGCTTTCCACCATGCCGGAAAGGGCATCTCCCAGTTCCCGGTAGATGCGCGCCTCGGTGCTGGAAGTAAACTGCTCCGGCACCAGCAGGATGCTGCGCTTCCCCGCCTCGGCGCGGGCGCGGATGCGGGCATACAGCAGGGTGGTCTTGCCGCTGCCGGAAGTGCCCAGAACCAGTTTCAGCATTTCGGTTTCCTCCCGCTCGTTGATTTTTGCCTTTATTGTAACACGAAAGCGGAGATAAAACCACAGCTTTTCTTTGCAATCCCGCCGCCGCTGTGGTACACTGAAAAAAACATTCTGCACACCGGAAAGGGACTTTGTATGAAGATTTTAGCCGTTGACTACGGGGACAGCCGCACCGGCCTTGCCACCTGCGACCGCACCGAATTTCTTACCACCGCCATCACGCCCCAGATCACCTTAAAGGCCCGCAACAAGGTAGCTGCTCGGGTATGCGAGGTGGCGAAGGAGATCGAAGCCGAGATGATTCTGATCGGTCTGCCGCTGAATATGGACGGCACCGAGGGCGAGCGCGCCGCCAAGAGCCGCAAGCTGGCAAAGACCGTAGAGCTTTGGAGCGGCCTGCCGGTGCGGATGTGGGACGAGCGCCAGACCACCTGCGCCGCCGCCGACCTTCTGGACGAAAGCGGCACCTACGGCAGCCGCCGCAAGGAGATATTGGATTCGGTCAGCGCCACGGTGATTCTGGAGGACTACCTTGCATGGCGCAAGGAGCACCCCGGGGAGATGTAAAAAAGGGCAGCGCTCGTGCTTATCTGCACAGGCGCTGTCCTTTTTGCTTTGCGATTTACCCCTGATAGGTCTCGATGCTCACGCTGTTGATGGTGATATCGGTGGTGGGCTTCTGGTTTTCGTCCACGGCGGTCTGGGCGATGGTGTCCACGATGTCCATGCCCTCGTACACCTGCCCGAATACGGTATCGGTGTAGTCCAGATAGGGCGCACCGCCCGCCGTCTGGTACGCGGATACCACCTCGGCGCGGTAACCAGCGGCGTTCATCTGATCCACCAGCTCCTGCGTTACCGACTGTTCTCCCGGCAGCGACTCCACCACATAAAACACGCTGGCGCACTCGCCGGAGGCGTCCACGCCCATGCACAGTGCCCCGGCGTAATGGTGCAGGCTGTCCGATGCCTCCACCGGGTAGCGGCTGCCCTTCCAGATGGTAGAGCCCTTGCCGTCTGCGCCCTGCCCGGCTTCCACCACGAACTGGTTCTCCACCCGGCTCACGGTAAGGCCGTTGTAGTAGCCCTGCTGCACAAGGCCGATAAAGTTATCACAGGCCTGCGGGGCCTTTTCCGGGAAAAGCACCGCACGGAAAACACCCGCAGAGGTATCGAACACCGCAACCGTGTCCCCTGCTGCCGGGTGGGTGAACTGCAGCTCGGCGGATTCCACCGCCGGGCGGCTGATGCTCTGGACTTTGCTGCCGTTTTCCTGCGGCCGCAACGTACAGCCGGTAAGCAGCAGCACCGCCGCAAGACAGACTGCCCCGAATTTTTTCAACATATTCCCGCTCCCTGTTCCATATACTGTACTGCACGCTGCACGGTGCAGCGCAAAAGATTCAACCAGTAGTATACCATATTCTGCGCGGCAGTGCGAGAGGAAATTGCGTGAAAATTTATCCAATGATTTCTGTGCGAAAAAGCATCTTGACGAACCGGGCAAAACACGCTACACTATAAGCAGACCAAGCGGGGTGCAGCCCGCAGCATCAACTGCTTTTTGTGATAAAGCAATACAGGAGCGTATTATGTCTGACGAGATCAAGAACCCCAATACTGAAGAAGAATATCAGCCTGACCTGATGACACTTGAGGACGAGGACGGCAACGAGGTCACCTTTGAGGTGATCGATGCGCTGGATCACAAGGGCGTGCATTATCTGGCTGTTGTGGAATACGCCGAGAACGAAGAGGACCTGAACGAGGACGCCCAGCTGGTGATCCTGAGTGTCGGGGAGGACGATGAAGGCGAATATCTGGACGTTGTAGAGGACGACGAAGTGCTGATGGAAGTCAGCAAGCTGTTCGAGCAGCGTCTGAGCGAGGACTACGATATCGAGTAAGTCCTTTAATGGGTTGACCCGTGCAAGACTTCCTGCCCGGCTCGATTTGTTGCGGTTTGTATGATCCTACTAATCATTCAACGGGAGCCCGGAGTTCTCCGGTGGATTGCAGACCTCCCCGCCATGGGTCGACCATGGAGGCTCGATGAGGAAGCGTGATTCCGGAGACAGGGCACCCACCTGTCCGTAAGGGTAGGTTTGATTGACCGCAGACGACCGGGCGGGATCTTTATAGTAATCCAATCCACCGCTTGTGCCCCTGCAAACACAGGGCACGGCTGTGGATTTTTTTATCACCATTTGAAAGGATGTGCAATTGCGGCATGAGCTCTGAGCATCTGGTTGGTACTTCCATTCCCCGGTTCACCTTTGACACCCCCACCACCCCGGGCAACGATTTTTACGCCTTGTGTGCGGGCACCGAGCCCCTGTGCATGATCTTTCTGCCCGGGTTCGACCACCCGGTCACCCGGGAATACCTGACCCGCTACTTAAAGACCCTGCCGCGGCTGCGGGGTGTGCGGCTGGCATGCGTGGTGCGCACAGCCCCCCGCGCGGTGGCCGAGGCTACGCAAGGCAAGGAGTTTCCCTTCCCTATCATCTGCGATGCGCCGGGCGTGCTGTACAGCTATCTGGGGGTGGAGCAGGCACGCGGGCTTTTGAGCTGGAGCTTTTCTGCCCAGCGCATCTACAAAAGTGCCCGGGATGCCGGTTATCACTACGACCGCAATGCCCCGCAGATCCTGCCCATGACCCTGATCGTCGGCCACGAGGGGCAGATTTTGTTCACCCATTCCGGCCGCAGCCAGACCGATTTGCCGGAGGACTGTGTTGCCATCCGGGAGCTTGCCCGCGAGGTTGTGCACACCAAAGCCGCCGACCAGCGCCGCACAAGCCACCACTGCTCGGACGAAACCCTGACCCTGCCCGACCTTATCGGCTGGGACGATGTGGATAACGACAAGTAAAGTCCATCGTCCGGCACGATTTGAATGCGCGCCGCGTTGCTCTGCGCATAACCAGCGGAAAAAGTTTTTTATTTTTAAGTCGGGAAAATCTGCGGATTTTCCCGACTTGCTTTTTGCCGAAATCGCTGCTAAGCGCAAACGGCTGCTGCACGCAAAAGTGCAGCAGCCGTTTTGTTATTCTTCCTCCGGTTCCTCGCTGAACAGCTCCGGGATGCAGCCAAGGGCAGCCAAGCCCACCAGCGCAAACACGATGCGGGACCACACCGAGGTGCTGCCGCCCAGCAGCCAGCCCACAAGGTCGAACTGAAAAAGCCCCACGAGCCCCCAGTTCACACCACCCACGATGAGCAGCAGCAGGCAGATTTTGTAAAAGGTCTGCACAAAAAAGACCTCCTTCCTTTGGGGTCAGTATGCCCTGCGGGAAGGAGGTTTATACCTTTTAGCGGATCACCCGGGCACCGCCGCGGTCGGGCTTGGCAACGTAGACCTGCGGCCACTGCCGCTTTGCTGCCGCTGCGGCGGCTCTGGCGGCGGCTTCGTCCCGGAACACGCCGAACACTGCCGCACCGCTGCCGGTCATCAGCGCGGTGACCGCGCCGTGCGCCCGGAGCAGGGACTTGATTGCTTCATTATCTTTTGCGCCGCTGCACTCTTCCAGCGCGTTGCCGGCGGCAGCGCATACGGCGTCCAAGTCTCCGGCGCGGATGGCCTTTTCCTGCGCTTCACAGTCCGGATGGGTGCTGCTGCCCACGATATCGTAGGCAGCAAAGGCTTCCGGGGTGGACACGCCGTAGTCCGGCATCACCACCGTGAACCAGCAGTCCGGCACAGGCGGCAGCGCCTTGAGCAGGTCGCCCACGCCCTGCACCCGGCAGGTGCCGCCCATCAGGGCAAAGGGCACATCTGCGCCGATGCCCGCACCCAGCGCACACAGCTCACTCATGGAAAGCTTTGCTCCGTACAGGGCGTTCAGACCCACCAGCACGGCGGCGGCGTCTGCGCTGCCGCCCGCCATGCCCGCCCGCACCGGGGTGTTTTTGTAGATGGTGATATCCACCCCCGCCAGCAAGCCGGTGTAGTGGAAGAACGCCAGCGCCGCCTTGATGGCGGTGTTTTTATCGTTGGGCTGCACAAGGCTGCCCGGCAGACGCAGACTGAGCCCGGCGCTGCGGCGCAGCATCACCCGCTCGTACAGGGTAATGGTCTGCATGGTCATATCCAGCGCATGGTAGCCGTTTGGCAGCAGCCCTACTACGTCCAGTGCCAGATTGAGCTTGGCCGGAGCCAGCACGGTCACTGCGTTTTTCCGCTCTCGCCGTTCCATCTGTGTTCCTCCTCAGTTGCCGTGGTAGATGTTGTTTTCCACCAAAAACTCCCGGATGCGCTTCAGCGCCTCGGTCAGGTGCTCCACGCTGTACGCGTAGGAAACGCGGCAGTAGCCGTCGCCGGAAGCGCCAAAGGCATCGCCGGGGATGATGGCAACGTGCTTTTGCTCCAAAAGCTTTGTGCAGAATTCCTGACTGCTCATACCGGTGCTCTTGATGCAGGGGAAAGCGTAGAACGCGCCCCGGGGCTCAAAGCAGGTCAGGCCCATATCATTGAAGCTGCGCACCACTAAGCGGCGGCGCATATTGTACTCGTCCCGCATCCGGTCGATCTCGCCGTCACACTCCTTCAGGGCGGTGATGGCGGCGTACTGGCTGGTGGTGGGGGCGCTCATGATGGCGCTCTGGTGGATCTTGGTCATGATCTTAATGACCGCCTCCGGGCCGCAGGCGTAGCCCAGCCGCCAGCCGGTCATGGCGTAGCTCTTAGAAAAGCCGTTCACCACGATGGTGCGCTCTGCCATGCCGGGCAGGGTGGCAATGGAAACGTGCGGCCGCAGGCCGTAGTTCAGCTCGGCGTAGATTTCATCCGACAGCACCATGATATCGGTGCCGCGCAGCACCTCGGCCACGGCTTCCAGATCTTCCCGCTCCATCACCGCACCGGTGGGGTTGTTGGGGAAGGGCATGATGACCAGCTTGGTCTTGGGGGTAATGGCGGCCTTCAGCGCATCGGCACGCAGACGGAACTCGTCCTCCTGACGGCAGGCAACGTGCACCGGCACGCCGCCGGACAGGGTGGTGATGGGCTCGTAGCACACAAAGCAGGGCTCCGGGATGATCACCTCGTCCCCGGGCTGAACCAGCGTGCGGATGCACATATCAATGGCCTCGCTGCCGCCCACAGTCACCAAGATCTGCCGCATGGGGTCGTAGCGCAGGCCCATGCGCCGCTCCAGATACCGGCTGATCTCGGCACGCAGCTCCTTTAAACCGGCGTTGGAGGTATAGCGGGTGCGGCCGTGCTCAAGGCTGTCGATGCCGGCTTCGCGCACAGCCCACGGGGTCTTGAAGTCCGGCTCGCCCACGCCAAGGCTGATGCACTCGGGCATTTCGGCGGCCAGGTCAAAAAATTTGCGGATGCCGGAGGGGCGCATGGCCTTGGCGGCAGGCGCGATCAGTTTATCATAATCCATCACAGCACCGTGCACTCTCTTTCATCAATTTCTTCATCCTGATACAGCCGCCCCTCTTTTTTGTAGGTGCGCAGCACAAAATGGGTGGCAGTGGACAGCACATCGTCCAGCGGCGAGAGCCGCTTTGCCACAAACAAGGCGATCTCCTGGAAGGTCTGTCCCTTGATCACCAGCTGCAGATCGTAGCCGCCGCTCATCAGCAGCACGCTCTCCACCTCGTCAAAGGCGGCAATGGTGGCGGCGATCTCGTCAAAGCCGCGGCTCTTTTTGGGGCTGACGTTCAGCTCGATGACCGCCTCCACGCGGTTCACCTTAGCCTTTTCCCAGTCCACAAGGGTCTTGTAGCCCTTGATGATGCCCTGCGCCCGGGCAAGGTCCATCATCGCCGCCACCTCGGCGGGGGATTTGTTCAGCATGGTGGCAATGTCCTCCACGGGCAGCCGGGCGTTGTTTTCCAGAATCTTCAAAAGCTGTTCCATTGTCATATACTCCTTATCAACCCTCTACACGGAAATCCGTGGGAAATTAAGTATAAGTATAGCACAAGCCCCGGCAGAATGCACTTGATTTTTATATAGAATGTCTTTTGCCCCTGTATTCTGCTCTTTTTTACAAAAAGTGTGTTCAAAATTTGCTAAATCTGCTATACTGGAAGGGTAAGCGTGTGCCGGGTCTTTGGCGGCACCAATCACTATAAGGAAAACGAGGGTGGAAACCATGAAAGCTTTCATTACCGTCATTGGACACGATACCGTGGGCGTTGTCGCAAAGGTGGCCGGTCTGTGCACCGAACTGAACATCAACATCGAGGATGTGACCCAGAGCATCCTGCAGGGGATGTTTGCCATGATCATGCTGGTGGATCTTTCCAACTGCAATGTTGACCACGACCAGCTGCACAAGCGCACCGATGCGCTTGCCGCCGAGATGGGGATGCAGATCAACGTGACCCGTCAGGAAGTTTTTGACGCCATGCACACCATCTGAGCCGGAAAGGAGCCCGCAACCGCTATGAGTATGTTTAACACCGGGGATATCCTGGAGACCATTGAGATGTTCACGCAGGACAATCTGGACGTGCGCACCGTGACCATGGGCATCAGCCTGCTGGACTGCATCGATCCGGACCCCAAAAAGGCCTGCGAGAACATCTATAACAAGATCACCACCAAGGCCGCGAACCTTGTCTCCACCGTGGAGCACATCAGCGCCGAGTACGGTATTCCCATCATCAACAAGCGCATCAGCGTTACCCCCATTGCCATGCTGCTGGGTGCCTGCCCGGAGGCAGACCCCGTGGACTTTGCAAAAACGCTGGACGCCGCCGGCAAAAAGGTGGGCGTCAACTTTGTGGGCGGTTACAGCGCACTGGTGCACAAGGGCTTTTCTGCCGGTGACCGCCGCCTGATCGAGTCCATTCCCCGTGCACTGGCCGAGACCGACATCGTGTGCAGCTCGGTGAACATCGGCGCCACCAAGGCCGGTCTGAACATGGACGCCATCAAGCTGATGGGCGAGGCCGTGAAGAAGGCCAGCGAGCTGACCGCCGACCGTCAGTGCATCGGCGCTGCCAAGCTGGTGGTGTTCTGCAACGCTCCGGAGGATAACCCCTTCATGGCCGGTGCTTTCCACGGCCCCGGCGAGCCGGACTGCGAGATCCATGTGGGTGTTTCCGGCCCGGGTGCTGTGCGCGCCGCGCTGGCACGCCTGCCCAAGGACGCCCCCATCGATGAGGTGGCAGAACTTGTAAAGCGCACCGCCTTCAAGATCACCCGCGTGGGCCAGCTGGTGGCAAACCTTGCCTCCAAGGCACTGGGCGTGCCCGCCGGTATCATCGACCTTTCTCTGGCCCCCACCCCGGCCATCGGCGACAGCGTGGCCAACATTCTGGAAGAGATGGGTCTGGAGACCTGCGGCTGCTGCGGCACCACCGCCTGCCTTGCCCTGCTGAACGATGCCGTGAAGAAGGGCGGCGTGATGGCCTCCAACCATGTCGGCGGTCTGTCCGGTGCCTTTATCCCGGTCAGCGAGGATGCCGGTATGATCCACGCTGCCGAGATCGGCTGCCTGACCATTGAAAAGCTGGAAGCCATGACCGCCGTTTGCTCTGTGGGCATCGACATGGTCATCATCCCCGGCGACACCACCCCTGCCGTCATCAGCGCCCTGATCGCGGACGAAGCCGCCATCGGCATGGTGAACAGCAAGACCACCGCCGTGCGCGTCATCCCCGCCATCGGCCGCAAGGCCGGTGAGGTGCTGGACTTCGGCGGCCTGCTGGGCTATGGTCCCATCATGCCGGTGAACAGCCACGACCCCTCGGTGTTCATCAACCGCGGCGGCCGCCTGCCTGCACCCATGCAGTCTTTGAAGAACTAAGAGGGTTTATTTTTCTGTATAACCCCGCTGCAGCAGACCCATCCTCTGGTTATCATTTCCAGAAGAGGGGTCTGTTTTTTATGCTTCGCTGGTTTTCAAAACCGCTTTCCGTCCGGCAGATGCGGCTGCTGTGCGCCAGCTTACTGGCAGGCTTTGCGCTGTGCGGCGCTTTGCAGGGGCTGTGCTGGGGGCGCACCCAGCTGGATGCCGGGGCAGCGCTGTGCGCCGACACCCTGCGGCTGCACATCCGGGCAGCCAGCAATGCCGTGGCTGACCAGAGCGCAAAGCTCCGGGTGCGAGACGCAGTGCTGACCGTGATGCAGCAGTGCCCGGCGCAGAGCGCCCCGGAGGCGCGGACGTGGGCGGCGGGGCGGCTTTTGCAGTTTCAGCTGGCGGCGCAGCGGGCGCTGGCCGCGCAGGGCATCCGCGCCCCGGTGCGGGTGTATCTCGTGAATATGTACTTTCCCGCCCGGCGCTACCCCACCGGTCAACTGCCAGCCGGGCGGTACGATGCCGTGCGCATCGACATTGGCAGCGGCGGCGGGCGCAACTGGTGGTGTGTGCTGTACCCGGGGCTGTGCAGCTTTGCACAGGGCGGCTACGCCCTGCCTGCGGAGAACGACCTTGTCTGCGGGCAGTACATCCTGCGGTTCCGGCTGGTGGACTGGGCACACCGGCTGACCGCCCGGCGGCAGACGGTGCTGCTGGCGGGGTGACGCCGCACCCCGCCGGAGCATAGCATGGAGGGAAAGGAGGGATCCCTCTATGGCGATTCCCGGTTATTATTCCCTGCTCCAGCGCGGCTCCTCCGGGCCGGACGTAGCTCTTGTGCAGACGTGGCTCAACGGCGTGCGCGATGGGTGCACATGGTACGATGCACTGAAGGCAGACGGCAAATTCGGCACCGGCACCCAGCGTGCCGTGCAGGAGTTCCAGCTGAAGAACAAGATGAACATGGATGGCAAGGTGGGGCAGAACACATGGAACGTGCTCTACACCCGCTACACCGCAAAGCACGGGCTGAAGGTGCCCTACCCCGGCATCGTGCTGCACACCGGCGCTTCCGGCGGCACGGTGCGGCTGGTGCAGCAAAAGCTCAACTCTCTGGGCGAGCGGCTGAAAGATGACGGCAAATACGGTGCAGCCACCGCTGCCGCCGTACAGCGGTTCCAGCGGCGCAACGGTCTGACGGCAGACGGCAGCGTGGGCTGCGCCACTTGGGAGAAGCTGTTCTGATGCACGCAGGGCGCAAATTATTTTAAATTTCGGGACACCGGAGCATCTGCGGACGCTCCGGTGTCCCATTTTCACGGGTGAAGCGCAGCGGCAAGACGGAAGGGGTAAACACCTGCATTGTTTCCAGACATTGCAGGTGCTTTTTCTGTTCTCCTTAGTTGCGCGCGCGGCGGCGGCGGCGTTATAATAGGGCAAAGCGTTTTTTGAAAGGCGGTGTTCCTGTTTGCGTTTTCTGCATTTGTCCGACCTGCATCTGGGCAAGCGGGTGTGCGAGTTTTCCATGCTGGAGGATCAGCGGTATATTCTGGAACAAATTCTAGCCCTGCTGGATGAGACCCCTGTGGACGGCGTGCTGCTGGCGGGGGATCTTTACGACAAACCCGTTCCCCCTGCCGAGGCGGTGCGGCTGCTGGACTGGTTTTTGACCCAGCTGGCGGTGCGGAAGCTGCCGGTGTTCGCCATCAGCGGCAACCACGATTCTGCCGACCGGGTAGCCTTCGGCTCTGCCCTTCTGGCCGACAGCCGGGTCTACGTCAGCCCGGTGTTCACCGGTGCGCCGCAGTCCATCCCCCTGCAGGATGCCCACGGCACGGTGGATGTGTACTTACTGCCCTTTTTAAAGCCCGCCATGGTGCGGCACGTCTGGCCGGACGAGCCCATTGAAAGCTACAACGACGCCCTTGCCTGCGTGCTGCGGCACTGCGCCCCGGACCCCGGCCACCGCAGCGTGCTGGTGGCGCACCAGTTCGTGGCGGGTGCTGCCGCCTGCGAGAGCGAGGAGCCCTCGGTGGGCGGGGTGGACAGCGTGGACGCCGCCCTGTTCGATGCCTTTGACTATGTGGCGCTGGGGCATCTGCACAGCCCGCAGAAGGTGGGGCGGGAGACCCTGCGCTACTGCGGCACGCCGCTGAAATATTCCTTCTCGGAGGCGGGGCAACGCAAAAGCGCTACCTTTGTGGAGCTGGGCGCAAAGGGTGAGGTGCAGATCACCACCGCGCCCCTGACCCCCCGGCACGACCTGCGCGGGCTGCGGGGCAGCTACATGGAACTGACCGACCGCCGCTGCTACGAGGGCACCGCCGTGGACGATTACCTGCACATCACCCTGACCGACGAGCAGGATGTACCGGACGCGCTGGCGCGGCTGCGGGTCATCTACCCCAACCTGATGCAGCTGGACTACGACAACCAGCGCACCCGCCAGCAGCAGGAGATCAGCGCCCCGGAGCGCACCGAAAGCATCTCCCCGCTGGAGCATCTGGCGGCCTTCTACCAGCTGCAAAATAACCAGCCCCTGACCGCCGAGCAGACGGCGTTCTGCCAGGAACTGATCGAGGAGATCTGGAAGGAGGGCGACACTGTATGAGACCGCTGCGACTGACCCTTTCGGCCTTTGGCCCCTATGCCGCCCAGACTACCCTCGACCTTGAAAAGCTGGGCAAAGGCGGGCTTTACCTCATTACCGGCGACACCGGCGCGGGCAAGACCACCCTTTTTGACGCCATCACCTACGCGCTGTACGATCATTCCAGCAGCGGAATCCGGGAGGGCTCCATGCTGCGCTGCAAGTACGCAGACGACAAGACCCCCACCTTTGTGGAGCTGGAATTTGAGGTGCACGGTGTGCGCTACACGTTGCGCCGCAACCCGGAGTATCAGCGTCCCAAAGCCCGGGGCGAGGGTATGACCACCGAAAAGGCAGATGCCACCCTGACCTACCCGGACACCCGCCCGCCGGTGACTAAGGCAAAGGACGTGACTGCCGCCGTGCAGGAGATCATCGGACTGGACTATAACCAGTTTTCCCAGATCGTGCTCATTGCGCAGGGGCAGTTCACAAAGCTGCTCAACGCTTCTACCGAGGAGCGCAGCCGCATCTTCCGCAAGCTGTTCCGCACCCAGCGCTATGCCCAGCTGCAAGAGCGTTTGCAGGCCGAAGCCGCTGCGCTGAACCAGCAGCGCACCGCCCAGAACGCCAAGCTGGACAGCCTGCTGGGCGGGCTGCAATTCAGCCCGGAGGACCCGGATGCCGAGGCCCTGCGCGCCCTGTGCGCCCAGACCATACCGGAAACGGCGCTTGCCTTGCTGGACGCCCTGACCGCCCGGCAGGCGGCAGCGCTGGAGGAAGCCGGCGCCGTCCTGCACACCACCGAAGCCCAGCTGGACACGGTGCAGCGGCAGCTGGGCGCTGCCGCACAGGCACAGCGGCTGGCGCAGCAGCTGGCTGCACGGCAGGCAGAACTTGCCGCCGCAAGGCCCGCACTGGACGCTGCCCGCGCCGAAGCCGACCGCCACGCCGGGGACGCTGCGCAGCTGGATGCCCTCACCGCGCAGGTGACACAGGCGCAGAGTGCCCTTGCAGCCTATGACGCGCTGGACGCGCTCTGCCGCCAGCAGACCGAGGCGCGGAACGCCGCCCGGCTGGCGGCGGCGCAGGCGCACAAGCGGCGCACCCAGCTGGACAGCCTGAACGCTGCCCTTGCCGCCGCTGAGACCGAGCTTTCCGCACTGGCAGATGCGGGCACCCGGCTTTTGGCGCTGCAAACCCGCAGCGCCCAGCTGACACAGCGCGGCGAAGCGCTGGCAAAGCTGGAACAGCGCCTTGCGGACTGCCAGCGGCAGGCCAAGACAGCCCACAAGGCGCAGGAGAGCTACCGCGCCGCTGCCGCCGCACAGGACGAAGCCCGCGCCCGGCAGAATACGCTGGAACGGGCATTTCTGGACGCACAGGCCGGGCTGCTTGCCGAGAGCCTGACCGAGGGTATGCCCTGCCCGGTGTGCGGCAGCATCCATCACCCTGCCCGCGCCCTGCTGCCCCATACTGCGCCCACACAGGTGCAGGTGGAAGCCGCACGGCAGGCCGCTGCGGAAGCTGACCGGCAGGCACAAAGCACCAGCACCGCCGCCCAGAGCGCCCTTGCCGCTTCCAACGAAGCCAAAACCTCCCTCCGGCGGGATGCTGAGACCCTGCTGCCAGAGCGTTTCACCGCCCCCGAGGGCACGGTACCGCTCACCTTTGCCCTGATGACCAATGTTCTGGCCGAGGAAACCGCTGCTTTGCAAACGGCACAAGCAGACTGCGCCGCCCAGTGCCGACAGGCAGATGCCGACTGCCGCCGCAAGGCACAGCTGGAAGCCGACCGGCAAAACAAGACCCGCCAGCGCCCGGCACTGGAACAGACCGCTGCCGAAGCTGACCGCAGTGCCGCCGCCCAGAACGCCAGCGCAGACGCGTTGGAAGGGCAGATCGCAGAGCGGCGCGCCGCCCTGCCCTACCCCCGGCGCGCGGACGCACAGGCGGCGCTGGACAAGCTGGACGCCGACCGTCGCGTCCTGCGCACCGGCATGGACACGGCACAGCGCAAGCTGAAGCAGGCCGAGCAGGCCGTTGCCGCCGCCGAAGCTGCCGTAGAAGCGCTGCGCACCCAGCAGACCACCGCCCAAAAGGAACTACCCGCCCGCAGCGCCGAGGAACTTACCGCACAGCAGACCGAACTGACCGCCGCGCGGGAGGCTTTGCGCAGCCGGGAAAAGCAGCTTTCGGCACAACTGCTGCCCAACCGCAAAACGGCGGCGCAGTACCGCGCTGCCGCCGAGGCGCGGCAGACACTGGAAAGCCGGTGGCAGTGGGTCAGCGCGCTGGCTGCCACAGCGGGCGGCACTTTGACCAGCAAGCAGAAGATCAAGCTGGAAGCCTACATCCAGATGAACTATCTGGACCGCATCCTGCGCTACGCCAACACCCGGCTGATGCAGATGACTGCCGGGCAGTACGAGCTGGAGCGCATCGGCGCAGAGAACCAGCGCAGCCAGTCCGGGCTGGACCTTGGCGTCATCGACCATTACAACGGCACCCGCCGCAGCGTAAAGACCCTTTCCGGCGGCGAGAGCTTCAAGGCCTCGCTGGCGCTGGCGCTTGGCCTTTCGGACGAGGTGCAGAGCAGCGCCGGAGGCATTCGGCTGGACACTTTGTTCTTGGACGAGGGCTTCGGCTCGCTGGACGAGGAATCGCTGGAGCTTGCCATCCGGGTGCTCTCCGGCCTGACCGAGGGCGACCGGCTGGTGGGCATCATCTCCCATGTGGGGGCGCTCAAAGACCGCATCGACCGGCAGGTGGTGGTGCGCAAGGCACGCACCGGCGGCTCCACCATAGAGCTGCGGGTGTAAAACGCCATTGGCGGGGCACACTAGGGGCGGAGGTGAATTTTGATGAACTCTCTGGAACCCTTCATCCGCCACGAACTGGAAAACCAGCCCGGCGCCGCTGCCACCCCGCAGGCAAACAGCAGCCGCAATGCCCCGCCGCTGGGCAGGATGCCCTTGCACCCCCCGGCTGCGCCGGACACGCCCGGCACCCAGCTTCCCCCGCCGGAGCTGCCGCAGCCGGAAAAGCCCGGCGTCCCCATGACAGACGGCACTCCTATGGCCTGCCGCCAGAAGAATGCCGCCGCTTTTCTGGCCGGAGACGTACAGACCAGCGTGATGGCGCACTACGCGCCCGGACTGTTCAGCACAAAGCAGAAGCTGCACAGCCGTCACCCTGCCCCGGACGAGGACACCGCCGCCGTTTTGGAGCTGGTGGAATGGCGCGAGGACGCCCCTTACGGCTGAGCGGAACAAAAAATTTTTAAAATATTTCAGTTTACCTGTTGAAATCTCGCCGCACTTCCCTTATTATGGTAGCATACAAACATAAAGGCAGGTTTTGCAATATGGCAGAGATCAAATACGAAGTTGTCCAGCGTGTAGCCGTGCTGAGCCAGCGTCCCCGCGGCTGGGAGCGCCAGCTGAACCTTATCAGCTGGAACGACGGCGAGCCCAAGTACGACATCCGCGACTGGTCCCCGGACGGCACCCGCATGGGCAAGGGCATCTCCCTGAGCCACGACGAGCTGGCCATCCTCAAGGGCATTCTGGAGGACATGGAGCTGTGAGCGGGGGCGACCGCGCAGAGTTTCTGGACGTCTGGCAGCAGCACGTTACCCGCCCGGGCAGCGAAAAGCTGCTGGACTGGCTGGATAAAAAGACGGATTTTTTCACCGCACCGGCGTCCACCCGTTTCCACGGTGCCTGCGAGGGCGGGCTGTGCATGCACAGCCTGAACGTCTACCATGCACTGCACGACAGCTTTTTCACCGAGGGCGAAAGCGAGGAGAGCTACGCTATCTGTGCCCTGCTGCACGATCTGTGCAAGGCCAACTACTACAAGCTGGGCACCCGCAACGTGAAGAACGAAGCCACCGGACAGTGGGAAAAAGCGCCCTTTTACAGTGTAGAGGACCTTTTCCCCTACGGTCACGGTGAAAAGAGCGTGTTCCTCATCGAGCGGTTCATGAAGCTGAAGGTAGAGGAAGCGGTTGCCATCCGCTGGCACATGGGCGGCTTTGACGATGCTGCCCGGGGCGGCTGTTTTGCCATCTCGGAAGCCTACGACAAGTACCCGCTGGCGGTCAA
>CAKTCK010000029.1 GCA_934539245.1 uncultured Faecalibacterium sp. | reverse complement strand
CGCCCACGTCGCATTACATATTGTATCAAAAATTCGGGCGTTTGTATAGGCTTTTTTGAGAAACTCCGAACTTTCTTTCCATTTTGTCACCTGAAATGTGGTCTGTGCAACTGCAAAAAGGGGTTTTTGGGGGTCAGAAGGGCCTTTCCACGCCTCTAACTCGGCTAAATCGGCAAAAACGAACACCTCGCCCCGGGTATGTCCCACGATGCCCTGCACCTCCGGGTGGGTCTTATCGCCCGCCACCAGCAGCACCGCCCCCTCTTTTTCGGCCTGTGCGGCAATGCGCTGGATCTTCTGCACAAAGGGGCAGGTGGCGTCATGGTACGGGATGCCGCGTGTCTCCAGCTCGTCGTAAACGCTGCGGGGCACCCCATGGCTGCGGATGACCACCTCGCACCCGGCAGGCACATCCTGCACAGTGTTTACCACCTGTGCGCCCTTGCGCTGCATATCCTCCACCGCCTGCGGGTTGTGGATCAGCGGGCCCAGTGTCGCCACTTTATGCCCCTCGGCCAGCAGGCCGTAGGTCAGTTCCACGGCGCGGTTCACGCCAAAGCAGAACCCCGCCGTTTTCGCCAAACGGATCTCCATCTCTTACGCCCCCATCTTTTCCCATGCTTCCAGCAATGCCTGCTTGTTGGCACGGAGCTTTTTGGTGTCCCGGCGGCCCTCCATGGCAAACTGTTCTGCTGGCATGGGCTCACCGTAGATCACCCGCACTTTGCAGAACAGGTGCATCTTCCTGTCCGGGGTGTCGTACAGGATGCGACAGGGCACAACATCCACCCCCGCCTCGGCGGCAATAACGAACAGACCGCTCTTGGGGGGCAGGAGTTTTCCCTCTTTTTCGCGCGTGCCCTCCGGGAAGATGAGCAGGGTCTCGCCCTGCTTGCAGGCTTCCACTGTCTGGGAGACAATTTCCATCTCACCCTTGGTGCCGCGGACGCACACACCGCCGCAGCACCGGAAGAACCACGTCAGGAAGGCGTTGATCTCGAACAGTTCCTTTTTGGCAAACACCACCATTCGTCTGCCCCACCGGGTGACGACGATGAACACCGGGTCGATGGCAGACACATGGGTGGGCGCAAGGATGCAGCCATTCGTCTGCACCTTTTTCAGGTTTTCACGCCCCTCCACCCGAATGCGGAAACCGATGTGCCACACAAGCCACGCAAGGGGCACCAGAATATAATATAGTACCATTTTCTATTCCTGTCCTGTTTGTTTTATCAGCCGATCTTCTTGGCAATGATCTGCTTCATGGCGTCAAGGCTCTGCTCAAAGTCCAGCGCCGAGGTATCCAGCAGCACGGCGTCCTCTGCCTGCTTCAGCGGAGCGGCAGCGCGGTGGATGTCCTGATAGTCCCGCTGCTTCACGTCTGCCAGCACTTCCTCGTAGGGGGTGTCGATGCCCTTGGCCTGATACTCCTTCCAGCGGCGGGTGGCGCGTGCCTCCGGGCTGGCGGTCAGGAAGATCTTCACCGTAGCGTCCGGCAGCACCACCGTGCCGATGTCCCGGCCGTCCATCAGCGCATCCTGCTTTTTTGCCATGCTGCGCTGCAGCTCAAGCAGAAATGCCCGCACGGCGGGGTTTGCACCCACGGCAGAAGCTGCCATACCGGCCTGTTCGGTGCGGATGGCGGTGCTCACATCCTCGTCCTTCAAGTAGATGTGCTGCTCGCCCGCAATGGACGCCAGCCGCAGCTCGATCTCGGGCAGCAGGGCATCCACCGCCGCGTTGTCCTTGGGGTCCTTGCCCGCGCGCAGGGCGTACAGGCCGATGGCGCGGTACATTGCACCGGTGTCCACATAGATATAGCCCAGCTCTGCCGCCAGACGGCGTGCCAGAGTGGATTTGCCTGCACCCGCAGGCCCATCGATCGCAACAGATACCATGATATGTTCTCCTTATTTATATATAGTACACAGCAAAATGGACTGCGCTGTTTTTTACAGGTTATTGGCAAAGCTCTGTGCGGTGCAGAAGGCAATTTGCAGATTGTAGCCGCCGGTGTAGGCGTCCACGTCCAGCACCTCGCCCGCAAAGTACAGCCCCAGCGCCTTTTTGCTCTGCATGGTCTTGGGGTCTACCTCCCGCACCGATACGCCGCCGCTGGTGATGACTGCGTGGGCAAGGTCGCCCCGGGCATCAATGGACACCTGCCAGTGCTTGACCAGCTGCACCAGCTCCCGTTTCTGCTCCCGGGTGATCTGGTTTGCCTTGGTGGCGGGGTCGATGCCCCAGCGTGCCACCATCACCGGCTGCATACTGGAGGGCAGCAGCTTGACCAGCGCCCCCTGCGCCGCGTGGTTTGCCAGCAGGGCAAAATCCCGGGTGATGCGGTCGTACAGCTGCTCCTCGCTCAGGGCGGGCTTCAGGTCGATCTCCGCGATGTACCTGTGCTTTTTCATGTCCCCCAGATGGCTGGACGCGCTCAAAGTCAGCGGCCCGCTGATGCCAAAGTGGGTAAATAGCATCTCGCCCTGCTCGTCAAAGATGGCCTTGCCGTCCTCCAGCAGGGTCAGGGTGACGTTTTTCAGCGCCAGACCCATCATCTTTTTGCAGTCCGGGTCCCGGCTGACAAGGCTGACCAGACTGGGCACCGGCTCCACAAGGGTGTGCCCTGCCTGCTGCGCCAGCTTGTAGCCATCGCCGGTAGAGCCGGTGGTGGGGTAACTCACGCCGCCGGTGGCCACCAGCACCGCGTCTGCCCGGTACTCCCGGCCGGAAGTGCCCCGCACGCCCACGCAGCGCAGCGCCGGACCCGCCTTTTTCTTTTTGGGGTGGCGGGGGTTTTCCGGTGCTGCCGGGGCGGGCTCTGCCTCGGGCACGATGTCCTCCAGCAGCAGCTTTTTTGCGCCGTCATAAACGATGTCAGCGTCCTGCGCATAGCGCAGCAGTGCCTGCCGGATCTCCTCGGCTTTATCCGATACCGGGAACACCCGGCGTCCGCGCTCCACCTTCAGTTCCACGCCAAGGCCTTCGAACAGCTCCATGGTCTTTGCCGGGGGGAATGCCCCCAGCGAGGAGTACAAAAAGCGCGGGTTCGTGCGCACATGGCGCAAAAACTCGTCTGCCGGGCAGTCGTTGGTCACATTGCAGCGCCCCTTGCCGGTAACAAGGATCTTCTGCCCGGGCTTCTCGGTATGCTCCAGCACCGTCACCTGATGTCCCTGCCGCACGGCAGCACCCGCCGCCATCAGTCCGGCTGCCCCGGCTCCCACGATCAAAACCCTTGCCATCTGTCATCCTCCCAAAATCGCCTGTTGATTCTATTGTATCATACCAGAAACCCCGCGCAAAAGCAATGCAGCGCCGCCGGAAATGAATGGATTTTCGGTTCCACGCCTCTTGACAAAGCCGCCGGGCTGCGGTATTCTTTTTACAGACCGTTAGTTTGTAAAAAGGAGCATCTGCCATGCCGCGCAACAAATACCCGGAACAGACTGTGGAAAAGATCCTGGACGCCGCCGCCCTGCTCTTTATCCAGAAGGGCTACCAGAATACCACCCTGCAGGACATCATTGATGCCACAAAGCTTTCCAAAGGGGCGGTGTACCATCACTTCCGCTCCAAGGAGGAGATCGCACAGCGCGTCGGCGACCGCTTGGGCGACCAGATGTGGGAGCCGCTGCGCCGTATCCGGGACGACCCGGCCCTGACCGGGCTGCAAAAGCTGCAGGCGGTGTTTGCAGCATCCTTCGCCGGGCAGCGGCAGCAGCAGATTGCGCAGACTTTGCCGCACCTGTGCAGCAACCCGCAGTTCCTTGCCATGGAGCTGACCAACATTGAAGCGCATCTGGCCCCGGAGTGTATTGCACCCATGATCCGGCAGGGCATGGCGGACGGCTCCATCCACGCCGCCGATGCCAATGCGCTGGCGGAAGCGCTGTTCGTGCTGGCAGACATCTGGCTTTCCCCCCAGACGCGCCCCACCACGCCAGCCCAGCAGCGGGCGCGGAATCTCGTGTTTCAGCAGATGACCCACGCGCTTGGGCTGGACCTTTTGACGGACGCACAGGCCGAACAGCTGGTACAGCTGTGCACGCCGGTCAAGGACTGAATTTTCCGGGCGGAACGCTCCGCCCTTTTTTGTACGCATTTACAGACCATTGGTCTGTAAATAAAAAACAGGAGGTTTCTATGAACACTTTTTTCTTCATCGTCCTCGGGCAGATCATCTCCCTGTTCGGCAATGCCGCCCTGCGGTTTGCGCTACCGCTGTACCTGCTGCGGCAGACCGGTTCCGCTTCGCTGTACGGCGGCATCACCGCGCTGGCCATGCTGCCTGCTCTGGCCGGAATGCTGACCGGCGGCGCGCTGGCAGACCGCTGCCGTAAAACCCGCCTGATGGCGCTGCTGGATCTGGTGACCGCCGGTATTTCGGCGGCAGCCGCTGCCGGACTGCCGCATCTGCCCCTGCTTCCGCTGATCCTGACAGTGCTGGGCAGCCTGTACGCCATTCAGGGGCTTTACCAGCCCGTGGTACGCGCCTGTCTGCCTCTGCTGCTGAACGGCACCCAGCTGCTGCGCGGCAACGCAGTCATCCAGCTGGTAGATACCGTGGACGAGCTTCTCGGCCCCCTGCTGGGTGCTGTTCTGCTGGAGCACCTCGGCATCCGGGGTCTGCTGGCACTCTGCGGCGGCTGCTTTGCACTTTCCGCCGGGATGGAGCTGTGCCTGCGCATTCCGCAGGATGTCCCACGGGACGCAAAGCTCTCCGTCCGTTCTCTGTGGGCCGACCTGCGGGAAAGTGCGCGGTTTCTCACCGGGCAGGCTGCGGTGCTGCGGTTAGCTGCCGCCATGGCGGCTGTAAATCTGCTGGAAGTCCCTGCCCTCACCGTGGGGGTTCCGGTGCTGGTGGTGCAGACTTTGCAGAAAAGTGATGCCTCTCTTGGGCTTGTGCAGGCGGTGCTGAGCGCGGGCGGCATTTTAGGCGGCGTATTTGCCGGAACCATCTTTGTCCGGCATCCCATCCGCAGCGGCACACATCTTTTGCTGGCGCTCAGCGGCGTGTGCGCCGCACTGGGTCTTGCCCTCCGGGTGCCAGCGCTGCAGTTCGGCAGCATTCTGGTGCTGGGTGCCCTGTTTATGGCCGTGGCGGCGCTGTTCAATGTGTGGTTCTTTGCGCAGCTGCAAGTGTTAGTGCCGCAGGCACAGCTGGGCAAAACGACTGCCTGCCTCTCCGTGCTGGCCTGCCTGACCCAGCCCATCGGGCAGGCAGCCTATGGCAGCGCCTTCCAGCACTGGGCTGCGCACCCGGCAGATGTCCTGCTGGCAGCCGGGGTGCTTTCGGCGCTGGTTCTCTGGCTGCTGCAAACGCGCCGTACCGCCTGACACAGTAAAAAAGGAGCCGCTATTGCAGCCCCTTTTATGGTTTGCTTATTCCGGCAGCTTTGCCGGGTCGAGGTAGCTTTCGCCCTGCTTTACCTCCACATGGATGTGGCTCTCCTCGGCGCATTCGCAGCCGACCGTGCCCACCGTGCCAAGCTTCTGCCCGGCGGTCACGGTGTCCCCAGCCTTAACGGCAGGGTCAGCCACACCGCACAGCCGCCAAAGGCGGCCAGCGGCATCTTCCAGCACCACCACAGTGCCCCAGTTGCCCTCTGCCCCGGCAGAGACTACCTTGCCCGCCACGGGTGCTGCCACCGCTGCGCCCTGCGTGCAGGCGTAGTCCACGCCGTTGTGGGTGCGCCAGTCGCCCAGCGTTTTGTTATAGACCAGTTCATCGCCGCTGAAGGCGTTGAGCACGCGCCCCGGCATAGAGGGCGCGGCGGCAGGCTGCGCCGAACTGCTGGCAGGCGAAGATGCGCCTTGCAGTGCCGAGGGTTCGCGCAGCGAACCAGAGCCAGACTGCGCACCAGAGGACGCCCCAGAGGGCGTCTGCTGCGGCACATCTGCCTTGCTGTTTGCAACGTCGGTCACGGGCTGCTGCCATGTGGTATCCTCCTGTGCGTCCCAGTCCGGCTCTGTTTCCGGGGTGGTCTGTTGGGTGGTGCCGGGAGCGTCCAGCCCATCCAGACTTTTTTGCAGTTCTGCCCGCAGGGCGCGCACCGCCCACACCCCCGCCGCAGCCGCAGCCAGCAGGCTTGCGGTCAGCAGCAGAGCAAAGCCCTTGCCGTGCAGAAATTTTTTGATCTGCTCCATGCTTGTTACTCCCATCTGTCCGTTTTGTGTACGGGGTCTTTTTCTGGGTTTAGTGTGGGACAGCGGCGGGCGGTTTATGCAAGGGGATAAAAAGGCAGCGAAAAATAAATCAGCCAAGCCCGCGGGCTTGGCTGATTTATAAAGGATAAAGTTCTTTCTGCGCTTAGTCGCGGCGGCGGCTGTTCAGACCCAGCAGACGCACCACATACAAGAAGATGTTGATGAAGTCCAGATACAGGGTCAGTGCGCCGTAGATAGAAGCCTTTTCCGCCAGCTCGCTGTCCCCTGCATAGTAGGAGTACATCTGGCTCAGCTTCTGGGTATCATAGGCAGTCAGCAGCATAAATACCACCAGACCGATGCCGGAGTACAGCACCGTGGTCATAAAGCCCATGCCGAACAGCAGACCGACGAAGCCGGTGAGAACCAGCGCAAACAGCGCCATCATCAGCTTGGGGCCCCAGCCGGACAGATCCTTGTGGGTGGTGGTGCCGTAAACTGCCATCAGGCCGAAATACAACGAGGTGGCAAGGAAGGCCAGCACCAGCGTGCCCAGATCAAAGACACGGAAATAATAACTCATCACCATGCCGTTGAGCAGGGCGTAGCCTAAGAACACCCCTCTTGCCGCGCCCACGGACATATTCTGCACCCGGGCGCTCAGCACGAACACCAGCGCCAACTCGGCAAGGGTGAACAGCAGGTACAGCGAGTTGACCACATAGAACAGCGGGGTGGTGGCGGTGACAAACGCCGCCGCAAAGGTGATCAGCAGTCCCAGCGCCATCCAGCGGTAAGTGCGGGTCATATAATCAGCCGAGGTCATTGTAGGCTCTGCATAGCCACGGTTGTAATTGTTGTAACTCATCTGGGTTCCTCCAGTCTATTCTGCCGGAGCATTTTTCTCTTGCTCCGGTCTACGGAATATAGTATACTGCATAGAAATGAACGTTTCATGAAAAAGGCTGTGATATTGTATGTCCCTTGGACTTTATCTGCATATTCCCTACTGTTTTTCCAAATGTCGGTACTGCGATTTTTATTCCCGCCCCGGGGAGCGGGGCGTACCGGACGCCTATGTGGACGCACTGCTGCGGGAGCTGCACCGCTTTGCGCCGGATGCGCCCTTACGGCCGGATACCGTTTATTTCGGCGGCGGCACGCCCAGCCTGCTCACCCCGGCGCAGGCAGAGCGGCTTATCCGGGCAGCAGAGCCTATGCCCGGTGCAGAGATCACCTTGGAGGCAAATCCCGAGACCGTCACCGAGGACAGCCTGCGGGGCTTCCGGGCAGCGGGGGTGAACCGCATCTCCTTCGGGGTGCAGTCTGCCCGGGACACCCAGCTGCGCACCCTTGGCCGTCCCCACAGCGCCAAGCAGGCGCGGGCAGCCTTCGCCGCTGCCCGGCGCGCTGGGTTCGAGAATATCAGCGGCGATATCATGCTGGCGCTGCCCCATTATACGCAGGCCGAGTTTGACGAGACACTGGAGCTGATCGAAAAGGGCGGTGCCACCCATATCTCGGCCTACCTTTTAAAGATAGAGCCGGACTCTGCCTTTGGCAAGCACCCGCCGGAGGGTCTGCCCACCGGCGATGAAGCCGCCGACTTCTACCTCTACGCCGTGGAGCAGTTGGAACACCACGGCTACCGCCAGTACGAGATCTCCAACTTTGCAAAGCCGGGCTATGAGGGGAAACACAACCTCATCTACTGGGACTGCGGCGATTATCTGGGTCTTGGCCCTGCGGCGCACTCCTGCATGGGCGGCAAACGGTTCTGCTACGCGCCGGACACCGCCGCCTTTCTGCAGGACGCCGCCGCGCCCATCATGGACGGCAACTGCGGCGCAGAGGACTACCTGATTTTGCAGCTGCGTCTGCGCAAAGGGCTTGACCTTGCAGCCTATAAAGCTCTGTACGGCAAGCAGTTTTCCGCCGCGCAGCTGGCCTTTGTGCAAAACTGCGTCCGCGCCGGGTACGCCACCTTCGATGGCCGCACCCTTGCTCTGACCCCCGCCGGGCTTATCGTCCAGAACAGCATCCTTGCCGAACTGCTGTAAGCCCTCTCAGGCTTTTTCTCTTGTTCCCAGCTTTTCCAGCTCCACCACCGGCCAGCCAAGGGCGCGGATAGCACTTTCATCATGAGTGGCCAGCAGCACCGGCTTGCCCGCGCAGCGCTGCCGCAGCAGCGCCGCCGCCCGCTGCAAGGTGTCCGGATCCATACCGGTAAAGGGCTCGTCCAAGAGCAGAGTGTCGCTGGGTGCCCACAGCGCACGCAGCAGCGCCACCCGCCGCTTTTGCCCGCCGGAAAGTCTGCGGGCAGGCAGCTGCAAGGCTGCAACGTCCATTCCAAGCTGTTGAAAACCACTTGTAATTTGCTCTTTGTACTGATTTTCCGCGCCCGGCAGCACCAAAGTGACGTTCTGCACCGCGTTCAACTGGGGGCAAAGGCGGTCCTCCTGAAAGACCGCCGCCACCCGGCCCACACCCTCCATGCTGCCGGTGGTGGGGTGTTCCAGCCCCATCAGGATGCGCAGCAGGGTGGTCTTGCCCCAGCCGCTGGGTGCCCACAACACCACGGGGGCATCCACCTCCATGCACAGGTCGGTGAAGAGCGGTGCTGCGCCGAACTGTTTTGTCAGGTGTTGAAGCTTCAGCATTTTGTCCCCTCCTCTCCCAGCACTGCGCCCACAGCTTTATCCAGTGCAAGCAGGAACAGCTTTTCAAAGCCTGCGCTCAGCAGGATGATGACAAAGGTCCATGCAAACAGCTCCCCTGTGGAAAGGGTGATCTTGGCGCGGTAAAGCGCATCGCCGATGCTGCCGTTGGGCAGACCGATGACCTCGGCTGCCACACCGCTTTTCCAGCAGATGCCCAGCGCCACGCTGCACCCCTGCCGGAAGGCCGGAAGCACCGCAGGCAGCCAGATCGACCGCAGGCGGCGCCCCGGCGGCAGACGGAACACCGCTGCCATCTCCAGCAGCTGCACGTCTGCCCCGGCAATGCCGGTGCGCACCGCGCCGTACAGCACCGGCAGCACCATTAAAAAGCTGATAAGCACCGAAAGGGCGCTGCCCCGCACCCAGACCAGCGCCAGAATGATAAAACTTGCCACCGGCGTAGCCTTGACCAGCTGCATCACCGGAGCCAGCAGCGCATCGGCGGCGCTCCACCGGGCAGCGCACACCGCCAGCACCACGCTGACCACTGCGCCCAGCACAAAGCCCAGCAAAATGCGCCCGGAGCTGAAGCCCACCCGCTGCCAGAAATCTGCCCTCGGCAGCAGCCGCACTAAGGTGCGCAGTGCCTGCACCGGCGATACCAGAAACACCTCCTGCCCGATGGCCATGGCTGCGGCCTGCCAGACCGCCAGCCAGAACGCTACCGCCAGCAGACGGCGAAAAAACTGCTTGTTCTGCTTCATAAACTGCCCTCTTCCCCTGCCTATTATAAGGTATAGTATACCATACCGTCCCGCAAAGGGGAATGACCTGTGCACCACCTATTGCGGGTCGGCTTGCGTTGTATATACTTTTATTCAACCGTCGCATGCTTGACATGAATTTGTATCCAGTGTAAACTGGATACAGTATCCGGTGCATTTTGGCACCAGCGCAGGAAAGAGGAGACGGTATTGACACAAGCGCTCAAGGGCCGCAAGCTGCTGCTTGTCGGTTTTACGTTGTTTTCCATGTTTTTCGGGGCGGGCAACCTGATTTTCCCGCCCGATTTAGGTGCAAAGGCCGGGGTAAACTTCTGGTCCGCCTTTCTGGGGCTTGCTATCAGCGCCGTGGGTCTGCCCGTTGCGGGGGTCATCGCGGTGGCACGGGCAGACGGTCTGGACAAGCTTGCCGGGCGGGTGCATCCGGTATTCGCACAGGTGTTCATGATTTTGATCTACCTGTCCATCGGGCCGTGTCTGGCCATTCCGCGCACCGCAAGCACCTCGTTTGCCATGCTCACCCCACTGCTGGGCAGCAGCGCCGGGCTGCAGCTGGGGTATTCCGTGCTGTTCTTCGGCGCGGCCTTTCTGGTGGCGCTGCACCCGGACAGGCTCACCCGCTGGTTGGGCAGGCTGCTCTGCCCCTGCCTGCTGGTTCTGATTTTGATCCTGTTCGGCGGCAGCCTGCTGCACCCGCTGGCGGTGCAGTATGGTGCGCCTACTGATGCGTATAGTTCATCCGTTATTCTACAAGGCGTATTGTACGGTTACCAGACCATGGACGCCCTTGCGGCGCTGAACTTTGGCGCAGTCATCGCCATGAATATCCGGGCGCAGGGCGTTGCCCGGGAGCAGGACGTGCAGCGCAGCGCCATCCGCGCCGGGCTTGTGGCGGGCGGGCTGCTGCTGGCAGTCTACGCCATGCTGGGACACGCCGGGGCGCTGACCGGTGCCGCCGTGCCCGGCCTTGCCACCGGTGCCGAGGTGCTGACCGTGCTTGCCGAGCGGCTGTTCGGCAAAGCGGGGTTGGTGCTCCTTGCAGCCATCTTTATGCTGGCCTGCTTCAACACCTGTGTAGGGCTGATTGCCTGTGTGGGAGAGTATTTCCACACCCTGCTACCCCACATCCCCTACCCTGCTCTTACTGCTTTTTTTGCCGCTGCCAGTATGCTGATCGCAAATCTGGGGCTGGCAGAGATCCTACGGTTATCCGTCCCGGTGCTCAACGCCCTGTACCCGGTGGCCATTGTGCTGATCACACTTTCCTTCGTGCCCGGGCTGGAGCAGCGCCGCCGGGTCTATCCGCTGTGCATCGGTTGCACCGCCGTGCAGAGCATTGCCGCCGCGCTGCCTCTTGGCTCACTTTCTGCTCTTGCCAACGCCCTGCCGCTGGCGGCTCTGGGCTTTGGCTGGGTGCTCCCGGCTGCTGCCGGGCTGCTGGCAGGCATCTTTCTGAGCCGCACTGAAGAATAGGAGATTTTACTATGATCCAGCCCATCATGCACGACCCGCTGTTTCTGGCGCAGAAATCTGCCCCTGCCACCCCGGAGGATGCCCCCATTGCGCGGGACTTACTGGACACCCTGACCGCCCACGCCGACGGATGTGTGGGCATGGCCGCCAACATGATCGGCGTGCTCAAGCGCATCATCGCAGTGGAAGCCGAGGACGGGTATCTGGTGCTGTTCAACCCGGTCATCCTGAAAAAGTCCGGTCAGTACGAAGCCGAGGAGGGCTGTCTTTCGCTGGAGGGCGTGCGGAAAACAAAGCGCTACCAGAGCATCAAGGTGCAGTACCAGACGGCAGACTGCAAGACCCGCATCAAGACCTTTACTGGCTGGACGGCGCAGATCATCCAGCACGAGATCGACCATTGCGATGGGATCTTGATTTAAGTTTTTATCACGCGCAAAGCCCCCGAGGGTGTGTCCCCCGGGGGCTTTGGTTTCTATCTCCCTCTTGCATTTTTGGGAAAACGGGTGTAAAATACAGTCACAATCAAACACAGGGGAGCTCGTGCAGCGGGCTGAGAGGAAGCATAGCAAGCTTCGACCCTTTTACCTGATGCGGATAATGCCGCCGTAGGAAGTCATACCTTTTATGATTTTTTGCAGGAGGAGCCGCGCCGGGCTCCTCCTGTTTTTTTGTACCTCTGCGGAGGTTCCGCAGCCGGCTGAGGGGGAGCGCCCTGAGCCTTGGATGAATGCAGCGATGGGAAGCCGTGTTCCGGCGTGAGAGGAAACCAGTAAGTTTCGACCGCACCTTCCGTACCTGTTCCCGCCTTTTTGCGGGCACGGGCTGTTTTGTTGCGGGAGCGCCGGTGTTCGTCCTGCGCTGCCGCAGATGGTTGAAAAGGAGCTAATTTATCATGAAAAATCCCTCTGTCAAAAAGCTTGCCCTCGCCGGTATGTTCTGTGCCCTGTGCGTGGTGGGCAGCGTGTTCAGCTTTCCCATGTTCGGCAGCAAGTGCGCCCCGGTGCAGCACATGGTCAACGTGCTGTGCGCCGTTCTGCTGGGGCCCTGGTGGGGTGTAGGCGTGGCCTTTGTGGCCTCCCTGCTGCGCAACCTGCTGGGTCTGGGCAGCCTGATGGCCTTCCCCGGCAGTATGTTCGGTGCGCTGCTGTGCGGCCTTGCATACCACAAGACCAAAAACCTGATTGCCACCGTGGTGGGTGAGGTGTTCGGTACCAGCATTCTGGGCGGCCTGTGCGCATGGCCTGTGGCTATCTTCCTGATGGGCAAGAGTGCTGCGGATATCGCTTTCTACGCCTACATCGTACCCTTCCTCATCTCCACCGCCGTGGGTGCGGTGATCGCCGGTGCTGTGGTGTTCAGCCTGCAGCGCTCCGGTGCTCTGCGCTCCATGCAGAGCAGCCTTTCCTGAGCGGAGGTGCCCGGAATGCTCAAGACCGCCTTTGAGAACCTGCGCAGCCGCTGCCCGCTGATCCACAACATCACCAACTACGTCACCGTGAACGACTGCGCCAATATGGTGCTGGCCTGCGGTGCCTCCCCCATCATGGCCGATGATGCCGCCGAGGTGGAGGAGATCACCACCATCTGCGGCGGGCTGAATATCAACATCGGCACGCTGAACAGCCGCACCGTCACCAGTATGCTGCTGGCAGGCAAAAAGGCTAATCAGCTGGGGCATCCTGTGGTGTTGGATCCCGTGGGTGCAGGCGCTTCCCAGCTGCGCACCGACACTGCTTTCCGTCTGCTGCGGGAGGTGCAGTTCACAGTGATCCGTGGCAACATCTCGGAGATCAAGACCCTTGCCTCCGGTGCGGGCACCACCAAGGGCGTGGATGCGGACGTAGCCGACAAGGTGACTGAAGAGAACTTAGACAGCGCCGTAGCCTTTGCCAAGGCCTTTGCCGCCCGCACCGGTGCAGTGGTTGCCATTACCGGTGCTATTGATATCGTAGCCGATGCACAAAAGGCCTACTGCATCCGCAACGGCAACGCCATGATGAGCAGCATCACCGGCACCGGCTGTCAGCTCTCTGCCCTGACGGCGGCTTTTGTCACTGCCAACCCCGGCCAGCCGCTGGAGGCTGCCGCTGCGGCGGTGTGCGCCATGGGTCTTGCTGGCGAAGTTGCCCACCGGCGGCTCACCCCGCAGGACGGCAACGCCACCTACCGCAATTACATCATTGATGCCATTTACAACATGACCCCCGAACAGCTGGAGAAAGGCTCAAACTATGAAGTGCGATAAACACACCATGCTCCTGTACGCGGTGACCGACCGCGCATGGGTGGGCAAGCAGACGTTGTATCAGCAGGTGGAAAGTGCCCTGAAGGGCGGTGCCACCTGCGTGCAGCTGCGGGAAAAGCAGCTGGGAGACGCAGATTTTCTGCAGGAGGCCATCCAGATTCACGCCCTGTGCCAGCAGTACGGTGTGCCGCTGTTCATCAACGATAATGTGGAGGTGGCCTTGCAGTGCCACGCCGAGGGCATCCATGTGGGGCAGGACGATATGGCCGCTGCACAGGTGCGCCAGCGCGTGGGCGACGGTGTGATGATCGGCGTTTCTGCCCACACGGTACAGGAAGCGCTGGATGCTGTGGCGCACGGCGCAGATTATCTGGGCGTTGGCGCGGTATTCGCCACCCACACCAAGACGGACGTAAGCGAGATGCCCCGACAGACCCTGCTGGACATCTGCAACGCCGTGGATGTGCCGGTGGTGGCCATTGGCGGCATCCACAAGGAGAACATCCTGCAGCTCAAGGGCACCGGCGTGGACGGCGTGGCGCTGGTAAGCGCCATCTTTGCCGCAAAGGACATCGAGGCCGAGTGCCGGGAGCTGCGCGCCCTTTCGGAGCAGATCATAAAATAAGCTATCATCCCGCGGCAAACCGGGGGCACCACCTTGGGCCGCGTTACAAAATTCATGGAGAAAACCAACATGAAAAGCGTATTTTGCGCAGGTGCTGGCATCCAGAGCGTACTGTTTTTTCTGAATGACGGCTACTTGCCTGCCACCCTTGCCTGCGGGTCGGGAGTTTCTCCGAGGACCGTCCGCTGGGGTGGGACCCTGCTGCCGCAGGCAGTAGGGCGGGCGATGGAATGGCCCGATTCGTGTCCGAGGAGAAAGCTCCCGGCACACAGGCTACCCCACATCACTGTATGATCAGCACCCTGCTGTTCAGAGATAAACTGTCATTTGGAGGAACACAGCGTATGCAGACTTATACCACCCAGATGGATGCCGCCCGCAAGGGCATCATTACCCCGGAGATGGAGATCGTAGCCAAAAAGGAATACCGCACCACCGAGGAGATCCGCCAGTGGGTCGCCGAGGGCAAGGTAGCCATCCCCGCCAACAAGCACCACAAGTGCCTGAACCCCGAGGGCGTGGGCTCCATGCTGCGCACCAAGATCAACGTGAACCTTGGTGTCTCCCGCGACTGCAAGGACTACAACATTGAGATGCAGAAGGTAATGAGCGCCGTGAACATGGGCGCAGAAGCCATTATGGATCTGTCCAGCCACGGCAACACCCAGCCCTTCCGCCAGAAGCTGACCCACGAGTGCCCGGTGATGATCGGCACTGTGCCGGTGTATGATTCGGTCATCCACTACCAGCGCGATCTGGCTGAGCTGACTGCACAGGACTTCATCGATGTGGTACGTCTGCACGCAGAGGACGGCGTGGACTTTGTTACCCTGCACTGCGGCATCACCCGCAAGACCATCGAGCAGATCCGCAAGCACAAGCGCAAGATGAATATCGTGAGCCGCGGCGGCTCTCTGGTGTTTGCGTGGATGAGCATGACCGGCAACGAGAACCCCTTCTACGAGCACTTTGACGAGATTTGCGAGATCTGCGCCGAGCATGACGTAACCATCTCTCTGGGCGACGCCTGCCGTCCCGGCTGTCTGGCTGACGCCACCGACGTGTGCCAGATCGAGGAGCTGGTGCGTCTGGGCGAGCTGACCAAGCGCGCATGGGCGCACAATGTACAGGTGATGGTGGAAGGCCCCGGCCATGTACCCCTGAATCAGGTCGCCGCCAACATGGAGGTGCAGAAGAGCATCTGCATGGGCGCACCCTTCTATGTGCTGGGACCTCTGGTCACCGATATCGCCCCCGGCTACGACCACATCACCGCTGCCATCGGCGGCGCAGTGGCAGCTGCCAGCGGTGCGGCCTTCCTGTGCTATGTGACCCCCGCCGAGCATCTGGCACTGCCCAATGTGGAGGACGTAAAGCAGGGCATCGTGGCCTCCAAGATCGCCGCCCACGCCGCTGACATTGCCAAGGGCATCCCCCATGCCCGGGACATTGATGACAAGATGGGCGATGCCCGCCGCGTACTGGACTGGGATGCACAGTTCGCCTGCGCGCTGGACCCCGAGACCGCCAAGGCCATCCGCGACGCCCGCCTGCCCGAGGACGACCACAGCGACACCTGCAGTATGTGCGGCAAGTTCTGCGCCGTGCGCAGCATGAACAAGGCGCTGGCCGGTGAATACATCGACATTCTGTAAGCTTTTCCCGCGCTGAAAGGCGCTTCTTCCTCCGGGACTGCTGCACAAACCGTGCGGCAGTCCCTTTTTTGTGGGACGATTTAAATGCCCTCCGCTGCCGAGCTGCGGCGCATTCAGTGGAATTATTATTTTGCATTTGCTGCACTGCGTTCGGTTTGGTCAATCCATTCTATCAATATTTTAGATTTTACAATTCTTCTGTGCTGTACTATAATGAAGTAGTAACTTTATTTTTCAAAAGTACAGGAGGCTGTTTTCTTGATAGTTGATCTGATCGAAGCGCTTTACCGCTTGCTGTGGGGCGATCTATTCATCCTGCCGGTGGCGGGCGGCATTGGCATCTCCTTTATGGTAGTGCTGCTGTTTGCAGCCGGTATCGGCTTTACCCTGCGCACCCGGCTGCTGCCGGTGCGGCTGTTCCGGGATATGATCGGCGCAGTGTGCGAAAAAAAGCAGGCTGCGGGCGGACTTTCCTCCTTCCAGACATTGGTCATCTCCACCGCCACCCGGGTGGGCATGGGCAACCTTGTGGGCGTGGTGGCCGCTGTTTCGGCAGGCGGCGCGGGCGCGGTGTTCTGGATGTGGGTCACTGCGCTGCTGGGCGCTTCCACCTCCTTTGTGGAGTCCACTCTGGCGCAGAAGTACCGCGTTCCGGACCCGCTGTACGGCGGCTGGCGTGGCGGCCCGGCCTACTACCTCCATGTGCTGGCCGAGCGCAAACGAGGCAAAAAGCTCAAGCGCTCGGTGTGCGCAGCGCTGTTTGCCGTGTCCGGCCTGATCTGCTGGTGCGGCATCAGCCAAGTGATTTCCAACTCGGTCAGCTCTGCCTTTGAAAACGCCTTTCAGATTCCGCCGCTGGTCACCACCGTGGTGCTCACTCTGCTGGCGGCGCTGATCGTGTTGCGCAAGAACGCCACCGTAAAAAGCCTTGACTTCATCGTGCCGGTCATGGCGGTGTGCTACTTTGTCATCACAGTAGGCATCGTGGTGCTGAATCTCCGGCAGCTGCCCGCTGTGCTGGCACGCATCTTTGCCGAGGCCTTTGGCCTGCGTCAGGTGGCTGCTGGCGGCTTTGGCGCGGTACTGATGAACGGCGTCAAGCGCGGGCTGTTCTCCAACGAGGCGGGCAGCGGCTCTGCCCCCTGCGCCGCTGCCGCTGCGGAGTGTGACGACCCGGTAAAGATGGGGCTTGTACAGGCGCTTGGCGTATTGATTGACACCGTGGTCATCTGCAGCTGCACCGCCTTTCTGATGTTGCTGGTGCCGCAGGACATCACTGCCGGGCTGACCGGCATGGACCTTTTGCAGACCGCCATGCAGTACCATCTGGGCAGCTTTGGCATCGTGTTCATTGCGGTGATCTTAGCGCTGTTCAGCTTCTCCACCTTTCTGGGGGTGCTGTACTACGCCCGGGGCAATGTGGCCTACCTGTGCGGCGACAACTGGTGGAGCCAGACTGCCTACAAACTGCTGGCGCTGACCATGCTATTAATCGGCGGCACACAGGCGTACACCGTGGTGTGGGATCTGGGCGATGTGGGCATCGGACTGATGACCATCTTCAATATGCTGGCGCTCATTCCCCTTTCCGGCGAGGCGCTGAACGCCCTGAACGACTACGAAAAACGCAAGAAAATGAAATAAGATCACCAAAACGGGCTGCTGCACAAGGTTCTGTGCAACAGCCCGTTTTGTAATATGCTAAAGCTTTCAGCTATGCTGCTTCAGGGCGCAGACGGCAATGCTCAGGGCGCTCCATGCGGCCTGATACATCAGCACCGTGGCGATGGAAAGCTGCCAGATGCTGCCCGCATAGGTCAGCAGCACCGCAATGAACACCGAGAAGCACACCGACACCAGCTGCACCGTAGTGGCGCTGGTCTCGGCATTCTGTGCCTGATCTGCGGCCTGCAAGCCGCCGGTCAGGCTGGCAAAGCCCCTGTGGTGGTACAGGCAGCACTTGGGCTTTTCCGGGGCAGCATCAGCGGCTTCAATGGCTTGACACTGCTCGCCATCCAGCACAGTGACCATGCCCTCCGGCAGATGGTAGGCCTCGGTGATGTGCCGCGCCGTCAGGCTGGGGTCCTTGCTGGTGACCAGCAGACGAATGTTCTCCTTTTGCAGGGAGGCAAGGCTGCGTGCCACATTGCGGCCGCCCACATAACGCAGCACGAACATGGCGTGCAGGTTGCCGGACACCGCCAGATACAAAATTTGCAGTTCGCCGTTTTGGGAGTGGCTGTCCTCGTAATCCTGCTCCGGCAGGGTAACGCCCTCCTGCTCCATGTAGCGGCGGGTGCCGATGAGGATGCGGTTATTGTCGCACCATGCCGAGAAGCCCAGCCCGGTGTGCTGTTCCAGATCCTTGACTGGGAACAGGATATCGGTACGGTCCTCGATGATCTGGCTGAACAGCCCGCGCAGGGTATCGCAACTCTCGTTCAGCACACTTGCCGCATACAGGATGGCGCGGTCGATGCGGCCTCCCTTGAAGATACGGATATCTTCCAGCGTCACGCTGTCGGCGGTAAACAGGTCGTCAGCGTCCAGCTCAATGGTGTCGATGCCGCCCAGCTCCTCAATGGCTGCCCAGCCGGGCACCACAGCGCCCACAGCGGCAGCCGCTCTTTGCAGCCGCAGCGCCGCCAGACCGGGCACCAGCACCGAGGAAAGGGGTGCACCCATGCACAGCACAGCAGCAGTCGCAGCCACGGCGCAGTTGATGCCGCCGCCGAACAGCAGGAAGGCCGCACCGCTGAGCACTGCCGCCGCCAGCAGAACACAGGCCACCTTCCGGGCGCGGCGCTCGCTGGCACGCTCACTGAGGCTCTGCTCCACAAAGTCATCGCTGGCGGTCTGCACTGGGCGGCTCAGCAGCACCCACGGATCCTTCTGTTCCAAATCCCGGGCGAGGGCGCGGATCAGGTCTTTATCGCGGGTGCGGTAAGCGCCCCGCTGTTCGCCGCCCTCTGCCGCCAGCGCGTAGCCGCCCTGCACGGCAGCCAGCATCACTCGGCTGCCCACTAACGCCAGAAACAGTCCCAGCGCCGCCATACCGGTCAGCAGACCGATGCCCTCAGTGCTGCGGTAGGCGTTGGCATTCAGCATGGCCACCACCGCCTGCAGCAGGGCTGCCACAGCGGCCAGCGCGGGCATGGTGTCCGCACTGGGACGGCCGCGCAAGCCGGTCAAACCGTCCCGCAGCACCGGGTAGCCTACAAACAGGCTGGCGGCAAACAGCAGCAGATTGGCGGCATAGAACGCCGCCGGGGCTGCGTCCGGGTCCAGCACCGAAAGCGGCGGCAGCAGACGCTCTGCCGTCAGCCCAAGGTGCAGCAGTACCACGGCCAGAATGCCCGTCAGCACACAACGCAAAGTCAGCTCTGCGGCCATGTGGTGCAGCTTGTCAGCAGTGGATTCCGGCACAGTTTCCTCAGCAGGCGCAGCCGTTTCTGCTGCGGGCGCAGCCTCGGGCTGTGCCGGGGTTGCGGGTGCAGCAACTACCGGTGCGGGTTCCGATTCAGCAGGAGCGTCGTCCTGATCCAGCGGGAGCAGCGGCAGGCTCATAGTATCCTCTTTTTCCGGCTTGCGGGCGGCGGGCTTTTCGTCCTCTGCCGCGCCGAACATCTGAAAAATAGACTTTTTCTCAGGTTTCGGCATCAGCGTTTCCGGGTCTGCCGGAGCGCTGGCAAACACCACCGGCGGCAGCTCCCCGGCGGCCTTTTGTGCGGCCTTTGCCGGGGCTTTCTCCGGCTTTGCGGCAGACTGTACCTTAGGCTGCGGCACCTCCGGCGCGGGCTTTGCAGGCCGCGAGGCAGGTTTTGCCTTGCCGCTCATGCCGTTGAGCATATCCTTCAGCTGCTGCATCTCCCGCTGCTCCAGCTCCTCCTGCGGCAGCAGCGTCTCCGGGGCGTTCTTTGCATTGGGCTGCTTTGGGGTGGCTGCAACGGGCTGCGGCACCGGCTGGGGTGCGGGCTTTTCCGGCTTCGGCTGCACGGTAGCAGCAACCTTAGGTGCAGGCACCGTCTCTGCCGGCACGGCCTTGACCGGCTCTACCCGGGCGGGCTGCAGCGGCATTGCCGGAATAGGGTCTGCAGTGCGCAGCTCCAGCGCCATGTCCTCCTGCTCCGGCTGCACCGGCTTTGCATCTGCCCCCAACAGGATCTCGCCGGTGGGGATCTCCAGCACCGGCTGTGCCGGGGCAGGCGTCTGCTCTTTGTCGTGGCCGAACAGCTTGCCCAGCAGTCCGGCCTTGGGCTTTTCCTCCACCGGGGCAGGCTCGTCCCGGCGGGTCATTTCCTCGGGCAGATCGATCACGCTGGTGCTGAAAAAGTTGCGGAATCGATCCTCTGCCGAGAGCTCCCCCGCCAGCTTGCCCTTGCGTTCATTTTTATTGTTCGGCATCCTTGTCCCTCCCACTGTTCTGGATGGAGTTTACCGCTTGTCTTATTCTTCTACGGCGCGCTGCGACTGGATCTCGTACAGGATGATGCCAGCCGCCACCGAAACGTTATAGCTGTCCACGCCGGTGCCGGGGGCAGCCATATCCAGCCGCACCACACCGTCACACAGCTTCTTGACCAGCTGAGATACTCCGCTGCCCTCGCTGCCCAGCACCAGCGCGATGGGGCCGGTCAGGTTATTCTTGCGCAGCGACACGCCGTCCATATCGGCGCAGTAAACGAACACGCCCTGCTCCTTCAGGCGGCGGATGGTCTCGCCGATGTTGGCCACACGTGCCACCGGCAGACGCTCAGCAGCGCCTGCACTGGACTTGATGACGGTGGGGGTGACAGACGCGCCGCCCCGCTTTGGGATGACGATGCCATGGGCACCGCACAGCAGAGCGCTGCGCATAACCGCGCCCAGATTGTGGGGGTCCTCAATGCCGTCGCTCAGCACCAGAAAAGGCGGCTCGCCCTTGGCCTTGGCTGCGGCCAGCAGATCCTCCACAGTCGCGTACTCAATCTCGCTGGCAAAGGCTGCCACGCCCTGATGGCTCTCAGTGCCAGTCATCAGGCGCAGCTTGTTGGGGTGCACCCGCTTGACCGTTGCGCCGGCCTCTTTGGCCAGTGCTGTATAGTATGCCGCCACTGCCGGGGCCATCCCCTCGGCAATAAGCACGGTGTCCACACCGGAACCGCTCTTGAGCAGCTCGGTCACAGGGTTTTTGCCGTAGATCAGGCTCTCACTTTTCTGCTGCGGCTGCTCTGCATCGCGGCGCGGACGGCGCGGCTGGTTACGTTCTTCCATCTTTTTATGCTCCTTCCGTTCCGGGCGGGCAGTGCCGCATCGGAGCGTTTTATTTTGTTTATGATAATCCAAAATAAAGTATACCATATCTCGCCCGGATTCGCCACCAATTGCAGGGATTTTATTCCCAGACGCCAAAATTTTTTCGGCAGAAAGCGTCTTTCCCGCCGGTTTCGGCAGCTGTAAAAATGTTTTGTCCGCTGCCCGGGCGGCGGGGCACACTTCCTCTGTTTTGCCAAGGTCAAAAGTTTTCCACAAAAAGCGTCTATACATTCCGTAAACAGCCTGTAATTTTTCCACAAGTTGAAAACTCAGTGGAAAGTGTGCAAAAGTCCAGCCGCAGCGCCTGTTTTCCGGATGAAATTAAACAGTTTCCACCGAGTTTTCAACAACAGGTTCCCCCATATCTTGGCAAAAGCCTTACAATTTGTAAAATTCAAGTCGGAATTATGACAATTTTTTGAAGCGGAAATTGTCCGCTTTTGCAATTTCCTCCAACATCATTTTGACGAATGTTAAAATATGTTGAAAACACGCGCCGCTTCCACACAAGGCAGATGTTGCAATGTATATGGATTTTTGTCGCCAATCGCAGAGTATTTCTGCCGCTGTCGCAGGAACCGCTTTGTGCCGTGCCCGTTCCGCAGCAGCTCTATGCAAGAAAAAGCGCCTGTTTGGATTGATTTTAGGCGCAGTTTGGGGTATACTAGCCATGTGGGCTCGTTAAACCATGCACAATGCGGTGTGTGGCAGAGCCGGAACCCCGATAATTTTTGGAGGTAATGAATAATGTTGGTAAATGCAACCGAAATGCTGCTCAAGGCACGCGATGGCCACTACGGTGTGCCGCAGTTCAACATCAATAATCTGGAGTGGACCAAGGCAGTCCTGACCGCCTGCGAGGAAATGAAGAGCCCCGTCATTCTGGGTGTTTCCGAGGGTGCAGGTAAGTACATGACCGGTTTCAAGACTGTTGCTGCTATGGTCAGCGCCATGGTCGATTCCATGGGCATCACCGTTCCCGTTGCTCTGCATCTGGACCACGGCACCTACGAGGGCTGCAAGGCCTGCGTTGAGGCCGGCTTCTCCTCTATCATGTTCGATGGCAGCCACTACTCCATCGAGGAGAACGTAGAAAAGACCAAGGAGCTGGTCGCTCTGGCACACGCTCACGGCATGAGCATCGAGGCCGAGGTCGGCTCCATCGGCGGCGTTGAGGACGGCGTTGTGGGCACCGGCGAGATCGCTGATCCCGAGGAGTGCGCAAAGATCACCGCTCTGGGCATCGACTTCCTGGCTGCCGGCATCGGCAACATCCACGGCGTCTACCCCGCAAACTGGAAGGGTCTGGACTTCGAGGCTCTGGACCGCATCCACAAGGCCACCAACAACATTCCTCTGGTCCTGCACGGCGGCACCGGCATCCCCGACGAGATGATCGCAAAGGCCATCAGCCTGGGCGTTTCCAAGATCAACATCAACACCGAGTGCCAGCTGGTGTTTGCTGAGGCCACCCGCAAGTACATCGAAGAGGGCAAGGATCAGCAGGGCAAGGGCTTCGACCCCCGCAAGCTGCTGGCTCCCGGCGCAAAGGCCATCGAGGCCAAGTGCAAGGAGAAGATCGAGCTGTTCGGCTGCGCAGGCAAGGGCTAAGCAAAAGCTCGTATCCTAACCGGTACACCACCCAATAAAGTATGCGGCTCCGCCGCACTGTTATGCACAGTGCAGCGGGGCCGCTTTTTTATTTTGAAATTCGGTAATGACCCACGATATCGGTTCTTTTTTCCAGAATGTCCTGTTCGTAGGCAGTCTGCCATGGGTCATTGTGGTGAATGATATAGGGCACTCCATTTTTATTTCGCCGGTCGGATACGATGCCGATATGTCTTTCAAAGATCACTATATCGCCGCCCTGCCATTCTTCTATTTCCGAGACATCTGTGGTCAGGGCAGCTGCTGTGTGTGCAAAAAATACCTTCAGGTTTCGCATCCGTCGGAAGTCTATGTTTGCATCCGGTTCTGCCACCATATAATCCTGTGGCTGCTCCCGGATATCTGCGTCCACCAGCACCTGCAGATCATATCCGGCATTCTTCAACGCATAAGCAACTACATCAGTGCAAACGCCATAACCATCGTCAGGATAGCCGGTCTCATAATAGCGGCTTTTGTATTTTGGATGTGTGCTCACATAGGCCAGTGCGCCGTTCAGAATATCCAGCTGGTCGTCTACACCGTCATCATCCCGATCCACGCTGCTATGAAACTGCGGTATCCTGCCCTGATAGTTGTCCTCAGGGCGGGACGCCGAGGTGTGCTGGTAATGTGTCAGCACATAAAATACGATGCTGCATAACAGCAAAAGCGCCAGTACCGCTATATAATGTTTTGCTGTATCCTTGCGGGTTCTGTCCGAACGCATATTCTCACCCTTTCCTGCTTTGAGGATACCAGCTTTTTCCCTGTTCTGCAACCCCTTTGCATATAGCGCAACAAAAAAGCCCCGAGACTTTCATCTCAGAGCTTTTAGTTAAGTCGGCGACTACCTATTTTCACAAGCCGTTTCCAGCTAACTATCTTCGGCACAAGTAAGCTTAACTTCTGTGTTCGGAATGGGAACAGGTGGAACCTTACCGTCATCGACACCGACCGATTTGACTGAATCAGTATAACACATTTCTGTGTCTCTGTCCAGTATTTTTTAGAAGGACGTGCCTTCAAAACTGAATAATCACTGCTGACATTTTTTCGTTGACTTAAAAGTCTCAAGCGAATTGTGGTCAAGCCCTCGACCTATTAGTACACGCTTGCTGAATGGATCACTCCACTTACACATCGTGCCTATCAACCTTGTAGTCTTCAAGGGGTCTTACTTGTTTGAAACAATGGGATATCTTATCTTTGGGTCGGCTTCACGCTTAGATGCTTTCAGCGTTTATCCGATCCGTACATAGTTGCCCAGCTATGCTCCTGGCGGAACAACTGGTGCGCCAGAGGTACGTCCGTCCCGGTCCTCTCGTACTAGGGA
>CAKTCK010000028.1 GCA_934539245.1 uncultured Faecalibacterium sp. | reverse complement strand
CATTCTGCCCGATTTGTACGGTGAATGCGGCTGTTTTCGACACTTTGAAGGGACGCTATTTTGCAACAGCCCCTTTTTCACGGGGAGGGGGTGCAACGGTTGACCGGCAGTTTCCCTCCACGACCCCTCCCGTGAAAATGGGGTTCAGAAACGCCCGCAGGCGTTTCTGAACCCCGAAATTTAAAATAATTTTTCCGCTGAATATGGCTAGAGCGCAGCGGAAGCCATTTTAAATCGTCCAACGCAAAACGGCTGCTGCACGTTTTTGTGCAGCAGCCGTTTTATCGTTTTTATTCCTCGCCTTTTTTCAGCATATCCAGTTCCGGCATCAGCTCGGTGCTCACGATGGTAAGCATCTGCTCCAGTTTGGCGCATTCCTCGGGGGTAAAGCGCTGCCGGGCACGCTCCACTACGGTGTGCAGATAAGAGTAACTGATGTTGTAGTAGTCGATATACTTCTTAGTGGGGCGCAGGTGGTACTCCCGCCGGTCGGTGGTGGACTGGATCTTTTCCACATAGCCCTTTTTCACCAGACTGCCGATCTTATACGCCGCATTGGGGGTGGAAATCTGCATCATGCGGGAAAACTCCGCAATGGTGGGCTCGCCCATGGCCATGATGCCCTCCATGCAGAAGGACTCCACCGTGGTCAGGGTAGCCTCACGGGTGGCAAAACGCTGGAACACGTTCTGATAAAAATGTAGCTTGAATTTGGTGTAGACGTCCTGAAAAGCTTTTTCCAGCATGGGTCACGCGCCTCCAATGGTTCAATTTTCTTGCTATACGTTCAGTATACCACGAAAATGCCCCGCTGCATAGCGGAATTTTTACACAGTTTCCTTGGCTGCTTTCGCCCGGGTGCGGGCGCGGATGACGCTGAGCACCGCCAGTTCCAGCACGATGGCCACCACCAGCAGCACCAGCGAGGTGAGCAGGCTTGCGCGGCTGCCCAGCACCGCCTGTGCAAGGCCGGTGATGACGTAGCACACCGCCGAGCAGGCTGCCGCCGTAATGGCGTAGGGCAGCTGGGTGGAAACGTGGTTCACATGGCTGCAATGTGCGCCCGCCGAAGCCATGATGGTGGTATCCGAGATGGGAGAGCAGTGGTCGCCGCACACCGCGCCGGACAGGCAGGCAGCAATGGAAACCACCAGCATCTCGCCGTCCGGGAAGGCCTGACAGACGATGGGGATCAGGATGGAGAAGGTGCCCCAAGAGGTGCCGGTAGCAAAGGCAAGGAACACCGCCACAAGGAAGATGATGACCGGCAGGAGATACTGCAGCGCCGCCGCAGAATTGCCCAGCAGGTTTGCCACATAGTACTTTGCGCCCAGCAGGCCGGTCATGCCGGACAGCGTCCATGCAAGGGACAAAATCAGCATGGGGCTGACCATGGCCTTGAAGCCCTCGGGGATGCAGGCGGCAAAGTCCTGAAAGGTCATCACGCTGCGCACCCGGTAGAATACAAAGGTGAACAGCAGGGCAATGCTGCTGCCCAGCACCAGACCCGCCGAGGCGTTACAGTCCGCAAAGGCGGTGATGAAGTCCACGCCCTCAAAGAAGCCGCCGGTGTACACCATGCCGAAGATGCAGGCCGCGATCAGCACCAGCACCGGCGCGATCAGGTCGATGACGTGGCCGTTGGTGTCCGAGCCGTCGTCCACGTCGTCGCCGTAGGGACGGTCGGCGGTGGTGAACAGATCACCGTTCTTGGCGTTGTCCTCGTTCAGCTTCATGGGGCCGAACTCTGCCCCGGTAAAGATGAGGAACAGACTCATCACCACGGTCAGCATGGCGTAATAGTTATAAGGAATGGTGCGCAGGAACATGGTAAAGCCGTTGATGCCGGAGCCCGCCGGGACGCTGGAGGTGACCGCAGCCGCCCAGCTGGACACCGGTGCAATAATGCAGATGGGCGCGGCAGTGGAATCGATCAGGTAAGCCAGCTTTGCGCGGGACACCTTCTGCCGGTCGGTCACCGGGCGCATCACCGAGCCCACGGTCAGGCAGTTGAAGTAGTCGTCCACAAAGATCATCACACCCAGCAGCAGGGTGGCGAACTGTGCGCCCGCCCGGCTGTGGATGTGGGTGGACGCCCAGCGGCCAAAGGCCGCCGAGCCGCCCGCCTTGTTCATGAGCGCCACCAGAATGCCCAGCATCACCAGAAAGGCCAGAATGCCCACGTTGCCGGAATCCGACAGCTTGGTGATCATGCCGCCGTCCTCGTTGAAGAACAGGGTGTTCAGTGCCAGTTCAAGGTTGCCGTTGGCATACAGCAGCGCACCGGAGGCAATGCCCACCAGCAGCGAGGTGTACACCTCCTTGGTGTTCAGCGCCAGCACGATGGCAATGACCGGCGGCAGCAGGGAAAAGAAGGTGCTGTACACCGCACAGGTGTAGGTGGCGGGGTCGGCCACCTTGCCGGGGGTCACCGCCGTGCACCACAGCAGCAGGGCAAAGACGAACAGCGCCCCTGCCCAGGATAAGTTTTTGTTTTTCATAAGCTCCTCATATCAAGTATCAGTTATTGTCTGCGGGAAACGCTCCGGCGTATCGGGGCGCAGGCTGCGGGGCAGACTACCCACAGAAATGCAAAGGGGGTGTGCACCGTGCCGGATTACAAGGCCATGTACTTTGAACTGTTCCGCGCCAGTGTGCAGGCTGTGCAGCTTTTGCAGGACGCGCAGACCCGCGCCGAGCAGCAGCTGCTGGCCGCAGACCCGCCGCCGCTGCGGCTGGACGAAACAGATAAAAGCGACTCTTAGGGTGTATCTGAAAAGTCGAAAATTTAGTCTATTTCTACAAGCACAGCTGGCTTTTGCGTTAAACAGCCTTGAAATCCACAAAGGATTCCTGCGGCTATTTGCCTTAAATCCCGCTTGTGCTTGCGAAATATTCGTCATTTTCTTTGTTTTCAGATACACCTTAGCCCTTTTTGGCTTCTGCCTTAGCGGCAAACTTTTCCTCAAAGATGACAAAGCGCTCGTGGGTGCCGCCGCCCACAGGGCCTTTTTCGTCCGCAAGCGTCACCTTAAAGGTCAGCTTGCGGCCCTCCACGGCCACCAGCTCACTGTGGCAGGTCACAGTCATGCCCACAGGGGTGGGTGCGGTGTGCTCCAGCTCCAGCTTGGTGCCAACGGTGCCGCTGCCCGCTTCCAGTGCAGGGGCAACGCTCTGCCAGCAGGTCTTTTCCGCCAGTGCCACCAGTGCGGGGGTGGCAAACACGTCCAGCGTGCCGCTGCCCATGGTCTTTGCGGTGTTCTCTGCGCTCACGCGCACGCTCTGCTCGCCGCAGATACCGGCTTCCAGTTTCATATACAGCTCCTCCTTATGCGTCCTTTGGACGCAGTTGTGTTATTTGTGGTTACACGCCTTTATAAGATATCACAAAACGCGCCGGAATGCACTATTTTTTGCATATTTTTTCAGGGAGTCCCAACCCGCACCCTATTTGCAAATTAAAATTGCAGCTTTTTTGCGTTTTACGGCGGTTTTCAGCAATTTTACGGCAATGTAAAAAACTTTGCGTTTTTTGCTTGACAGGGGGCTGTCTGCGTGCTATCATGAACATATGAACAAATGCTCACATATCAAAACGAAAGGAGAGGGCAGCATGACCGGGCTAGAACAAGCCGCACCGGAAAAGGAAAAGCAGCCGGTGGAGATGCCGGATGACGAGGTGCTGTACGAACTGGCAGACCTGTTCCGCGTGTTCGGCGATTCCACCCGCATCAAGATCCTGTACGCCTTACATGACAGCGAACTTTGCGTGCAGGATATCGCGGACGCCGTGCAGCTGAGCCAGTCTGCCGTCAGCCACCAGCTGCGGGTGCTCAAGGACTCCAAGCTTGTGCGCTTCCGGCGGGAGGGCAAAACTGTTTTCTACGCACTGGACGATGACCATGTGCGCAGCATCCTCTCCATGGGGATGGACCATATCGAAGAATAACCGGGCACACGCCCGCACAAAAAGAAAGGCTGGTACTTATTATGAAAAAGACCTACAAGATCGAAGTGGACTGCGCCAACTGCGCCCAGAAGATGGAGGATGCCGCCAACACCGTAGCCGGTGTGGAAAAGGCTACCGTCAGCTTTATGACCCAGAAGATGAAGGTGGAGTTCGCCGAGGGTGCCGACCCCCACGCCACCATGGAGAACGTGCTGTCTGCCTGCAAGAAGGTAGAGGACGACTGCGAGATCTTTGATATCTGATGTGCGGCAAAGCTCTCCCGGTCGGTGTGGACTGGGGGAGTTTTTCTGTGGAAAAATCCGCCACTTTTCAACAATTTCCACCGGGTTTTCAACAGGCTTTGCGGAAAAAGAGAAAAAGAAGCGTGGAAAAGCGCTTTTCTGCCGGAAAACTGTGTGGAAAACCCGGGTAAAACTGTGGAATAACCATTTTTTGACGAAAAACCTGTGGAAAACCACCTGTTTTTCACCCGCTGCACCGCAAAACAAGGAGCGTTGCTTATGAACAAGAAACAAAAAAAGACCCTTGAGCGCATTCTGATCGCCGTGGCTCTTGTGATCGTGCTCAAGCTTTTGCCCGCCTTGCCCATGCCGGTTGAGCTGGCGCTCTACTGCATCCCCTACCTTGTGGTGGGCTGGGACGTGCTGCGCAAGGCGCTGAAGGGCATCAAGAACCGCCAGCCCTTTGACGAGTGTTTCCTGATGGCAGTAGCCACCGTGGGCGCGTTTGCGCTGGGCGATTATGTGGAGGGCTGCGCCGTTATCATCTTTTACCAGATCGGTGAGCTGTTCCAGAGTGTCGCCGTGGGCAAGAGCCGCCAGAGCATTGCCAGCCTGATGGATATCCGCCCAGACTACGCCAACATCGAGGACGAGGACGGCAAGCTGGAGCAGGTGGACCCGGACGAGGTCGAGGTGGGCACGGTCATCGTGGTGCAGCCCGGCGAGCGGGTGCCCATTGACGGCGTCATCGTGGAGGGCAGTTCTGCCCTGAACACCGCCGCCCTGACCGGTGAGAGCCTGCCCCGGGACGTGAACGCCGGGGACGAGGTCATCAGCGGCTGCGTGAACATGACCGGCCTGTTGAAGGTGCGCACCACCAAGGAATTTGGCGAATCTACCGTCTCTAAGATCCTCGATCTGGTGGAAAATTCCAGCATGAAAAAGGCCCGGGCAGAAAACTTTATCACCCGCTTTGCCCGGGTGTACACCCCCGCCGTCTGCTACGGCGCACTGGCGCTGGCGCTTCTGCCGCCGGTGGTGCTGCTGCTCATGGGACAGCCCGCCCGCTTTGGCGATTGGGTCTACCGCGCCCTGACCTTCCTTGTCATCAGCTGCCCCTGTGCGCTGGTCATCTCCATTCCGCTGAGCTTCTTCGGCGGCATTGGCGGCGCTTCCTCCTGCGGCATCCTGATCAAAGGCTCTACCTATCTGGAAGAACTGGCAAACACCGGCGTTGTAGTGTTCGATAAGACCGGCACCCTGACGCAGGGCACCTTTAAGGTGACCGGCATCCACCCCGCCGAGGGCGTGACCGACGCCGCGCTGGTGGAAGCCGCCGCGCTGGCGGAAAGCTGGTCGAAGCACCCCATCTCCCTGAGCATCAAGGCCGCCTACGGCAAGCCCATTGACGCCGCCCGGGTCACAAACGTGCAGGAGCTGGGCGGTCATGGCGTGACCGCCAAGGTGGACGGCAAGAGCGTTGCCGCCGGTAACGCCCGCCTGATGGAAAAGCTGGGGCTGACCGTCCCCGCCGTGGAGGGCGTCGGCACCATCGTGCACGTTGCCGTAGAGGGCAGCTACGCGGGCTATCTGCTGATCGCGGACGTGGTAAAGCCCCACAGCGCCGAAGCCATCCGCGCTTTGAAGGCTTCCGGTGTGCGCAAGACGGTCATGCTGACCGGCGATGCACAGCCGGTGGCACAGGCAGTGGCGCAGCAGCTGGGTCTGGACGAGTACCACGCCGGTCTTTTGCCCGGCGACAAGGTGGATCAAATCGAAAAGCTGCTTGCCGCAAAGCAGCCTAAAGAGAACCTTGCCTTTGTGGGTGACGGCATCAACGATGCGCCGGTGCTCTCCCGCGCAGACGTGGGCATTGCCATGGGCGCGCTGGGTTCGGACGCCGCCATCGAGGCCGCAGACGTGGTGCTGATGGACGACGATCCCGCAAAAATCGCGCTTGCCATGCGCATTGCCCGCCGCACCCTGCGTATCGTGCACCAGAACATCGTGTTCGCACTGGGCATCAAGGCGCTGTGCCTGCTGCTGGGTGCACTGGGCATTGCCGGAATGTGGGCAGCCATCTTTGCGGACGTGGGCGTGATGGTCATCGCCGTGCTCAACGCCACCCGTGCCCTGTATACCAAAGACCTTGCCGGAAAGTAACGGTTCCGACTGCATATCTTTAGGGTTCTGAAAAGCCTGCGGGTTTTTCAGAACCCTTTTTTCATAGACGAGGACATCTCCCCCTTCCTCTCTGTTTTTTCCTTCCATCACCTGTGCGTATGGTGTGGTGAAAAATTTTCGCCTTTCTGTACAAACGCACTGAAAAATTGTAGGATAAGAATGGAAAAGACGTCACTTTCACGCTTTACAACTTTACCTAGATAAAGTAAAATAAGAACAGAAGCCTTTCATTTTATGGCGCGGAGGATGCCGCACCGGATGTTTTTGTGTATAGAGACGCCGGAATTGTGCCGGTGCAGGGAAAGAAACACGGGAAAAGGACCACAGGAAAGGAAACGAGGGAGCGAAATGGAGTTCAGTCTGGAGCATTTGCAGCCAAAGGAGCGCGCCTCCTTTGCGCTACGCAGCCTGTACGAGACGGCAGGCTGCCGCAAGTACCACATGGGACGGTTCGAGGAGTACAGCCTGTATCAGGAGAACCGCAGCTTTCTGTCATCGGAGCAGGTCATCACCTTTACCGACTTAGATGGCCGTCTGCTGGCTCTCAAGCCGGATGTGACGTTGTCCATCGCCAAGACGGCACAGCCCGCCCCGGGCGAGACGCTGCGGTACTACTACCACGAAAACGTCTACCGTCCCTCTGCCGAGAGCCATACCTTTAAAGAAATCTCCCAGATGGGTCTGGAGCTGCTGGGCGCTGTGGGCGAGGCGGAGGTGCAGCAGGCGGTATGTCTGGCGGCGCAGTCGCTGGCGGCGCTGGGCGCAGAGTGGGTGCTGGAAGTCAGCCACATGGGCTACCTGTTCGGCCTGTTCGATGCGCTGGGCGTGCCGGAAACCGCCCGAGCGCAGCTGCTGGAAAAGCTGCGGCAGAAAAACGCCCACGAGCTGCGCGCCGCCGCGCTGGCTGCGGGGCTTTCCGAAACGGCGGCAGACGCCTTGTGCGGGGTGCTGGAACTTTCCGGCGGCTACGCGGCTACCCTTTCCAAGGCGGCAGCGCTCTGCCGCAACCCCGCTATGAGCGCCGCTGTGGCAGAGCTGACCGCCCTAGCGCCCACGCTGGGACAGGCGGGCGGCAGCATCCGGTTGGACCTGACTTTGGCCGGTGAGATGGAATACTACAACGGCCTTGTGTTTCAGGGCTATCTCAAGGCTCTGCCCCGCCCGCTGCTGAAAGGCGGACGGTACGACCTGCTGCTGCAAAAGTTCACCCCCGGGGCGGGCGCCATCGGCTTTGCGGTGTATCTGGACGAGCTGGACCGGCTGAACGCGATGCCGCCGGTGCAGCATCAGGACACCGGCAAGGTGATGCTGAACGTGGCGCTGCCCAAAGGGCGGCTGGGCGACAAGGTCTATAATCTGCTGGCGGGCATCGGCTACGGCTGCCCGGAGGACTACAACGCCACCCGCAAGCTGGTGGTGGAGAACCCGGCGGCGGGCATCCGGTATTTTCTGGTCAAGCCCAGCGACGTGGCCATCTATGTGGAGCACGGCGCTGCCGATGTGGGCATCGTGGGCAAGGATATCCTGACCGAAGCCGCCGCAGACGTGTACGAACTGCTGGACACCGGCCTTGGCCGCTGCCGGATGTGCGTAGCCGCCCCGGCGGGCTACCGGGATGACCCCAGCCGCCCGGTGCGGGTAGCCACCAAGTTCGTCAACATTGCAAAGCGCTACTACGCCTCCATGGGGCGGGACATTGATATCATCAAGCTGAACGGCTCCATTGAGCTGGCACCCATCCTTGGGCTTTCGGATGTCATCGTGGACATCGTGGAGACCGGCACCACCCTGCGGGAGAACGGCCTGCAGGTGGTCACCGAGTTCATGCCCATCTCGGCGCGGTTCATCGCCAACAAGGCCAGCTACCAGTTCAAGCACCGACAGATGGACACCATGCTGGAAAAGCTGCGCGACACCTTGCACAAGCAGGAGGAAGAGAAATGATCAAGCTGTATAATTTTGACGAGCTGAAGCCGGAGGAAATTCTGAACCGGGACATCCGCGCCGAGAAGAACGTGGAGGACGTGGTGGACGCCATCCTTGCGGACGTGCGCGCCCGGGGCGATGATGCCCTGAAGGACTACGCCCTGAAATTTGACGGTGCAACAATCGAAAATTTACAGGTAACGCAGGCTGAGATTGACGAAGCCTTTGCGGGCATGGACCCCTATTTTCTCGAGACCCTGCGGCAGGCGGCGGAGAACATCGAGCAGTTCCACCGCCAGCAGGTGCACAAGAATTTTGTGATGAACGACCGCCCCGGCATTGTACTGGGGCAGAAATACACCCCCATTGAAAAGGCCGGTGTCTATGTGCCCGGCGGCACGGCGGCGTACCCTTCCACCGTGCTCATGGACGTCATCCCTGCCAAGGTGGCGGGGGTGTCCGAGATCGTCATGACCACCCCCGCCGGGAAGGACGGCAAGGTGAACCCGGTCATTCTGGCCGCTGCCGCCACCGCCGGGGTGACCAAAATTTTCAAGACCGGCGGCGCACAGGCCGTGGCAGCGCTGGCCTACGGCACCCAGAGCATCCCGGCGGTGGATAAGATCGTAGGCCCCGGCAACATCTACGTTGCCACCGCCAAGCGCAAGGTGTTCGGCAAGGTGGGCATTGATATGATCGCAGGCCCCAGCGAAATTCTGGTGCTGGCAGATGGCAGCTGCAACCCCGCGTGGGTGGCGGCAGACCTGTTAAGTCAGGCCGAGCACGACAGGCTGGCAAGCCCGGTGCTTGTCACCGACAGTGAAGCCCTTGCCAAGGCGGTACAGACCGAGCTGGAAGTACAGATCCCGCAGCTGCCCCGCGCCGCCATTGCCCGCGCCAGCGTGGACGACAACGGCAAGATCATCCTCTGCACCGACCTGCACAAGGCCATCGAGGCCTGCAACATCATCGCGCCGGAGCACCTGGAGGTCTGCGTGGAGGACCCCTTCGGGGTGCTGAACGAGATCCGCAACGCGGGCAGCATCTTCCTTGGCCGCAATGTGCCGGAGGCGCTGGGCGATTACTTTGCAGGCCCCAACCACACCCTGCCCACCAGCGGCACCGCGCGCTTTTCCAGCCCGCTGGGCGTGGACGATTTTGTCAAGAAGTCCAGCTTCATCTACTACACCCGGGACGCGCTGGAAGCCGTTGCGCCCCGCATTGCAGACTTTGCCGAGCGCGAGGGTCTGCACGCCCACGCCCGCAGCGTGACCATCCGGTATGAGAAGTGACCCTCTCAGGCGCTTGCGCGCCAGCTCCCCCAAAGGGGGAGCTTTGGGAGCGGAAACCGAAAGATGCAAAAAAGCTCCCCCTTCGGGGGAGCTGGCAAAGCCGTAAGGCTTTGACTGAGAGGGTTTTTATATGAGTCGTTTTCTTTCCCCTGCCCTGTCCGCTGTCACCCCCTACACGCCCGGGGAGCAGCCGCAGGATCAGCAGTACATCAAGCTGAATACCAACGAAAGCCCCTATCTGCCGTCGCCGCGGGTGGTGGCAGCCGTGAGCGAAGCCGAGGTGGAAAAGCTGCGCCTTTACTCCGACCCCGCCTGTGCCCAGCTGCTGCGCACGGCAGCGGCGCATTTCGGCCTGCAGCCGTCACAGGTCATGCCCGGCAACGGCAGCGACGAGAATCTGTTCTTTGCGCTGCGGGCTTTCTGTGACGAGAGCCACCCGCTGGCCTTTGCGGATATCACTTACGGCTGCTACGGCGTGTGGTGCGGTTTGCTGCACATCCCCACCCATATCATCCCCTTAAAAGAGGACTTCACCCTTGACCCCGCCGATTACCACGGCCTGCACGAGACCATCGTCATCGCAAACCCCAACGCCCCCACCGGGCTGTGCCTGCCCCGCAGTGCCATCGAGGGCATTTTGCGATCGAACCCGGACAGCGTGGTCATTGTGGACGAGGCCTATGTGGACTTTGGCGGCGAGAGCTGTGTGCCTTTAATTGACCAATATGACAACCTGCTGGTGGTGCAGACCTTCTCCAAATCCCGGCAGCTGGCGGGTGCCCGGCTGGGGCTTGCCATGGGCAATGCGGCATTGATCGCCGACCTGAACCGGGTCAAGTTCAGCCTGAACCCCTACAACATCAACCGCCTGACCCTGAGAGCCGGGCAGGCTGCGCTGGAAGATACCGCCTACTTTGAGAAAACCCGCGCCGCCATTATGGACACCCGCGCATGGACGATACAGCAGCTGACCGACCGGGGCTTTACCGTTCTGGACAGCCGCGCAAACTTTGTATTTGCCAGCACAGAGCGGATAAACGGCGGCATGCTATACAAAAAGTTAAAGGAAAACGGCATTCTGGTGCGGCATTTTGATGCGCCGCGCATTGAAAACTGGCTGCGCATCACCATCGGCACGCCGGAGCAGATGCAGGCACTGATGGACGCCGTAGACAAGATATTGGAGGTGTGACAATGGCAGAGCGCATGGTAACGCTGGAACGCAGCACCAACGAGACCCAGATCGAGCTGACCCTTGATCTGGACGGCACCGGCCGCTACGAGATCGACACCGGATGCGGCTTTCTGAACCACATGCTGGAACTGTTTGCCCGACACGGACGGTTTGATCTGGTGCTCACCTGCCACGGCGATGTACAGGTGGACTACCACCACACCACCGAGGATGTGGGCATTGCGCTGGGACAGGCCTTTGCCCGGGCGCTGGGCCAGATGCGCGGCATCTGCCGCTACGGCAGCTTCTATCTGCCCATGGACGAAGCGCTGGTGCTGTGCGCGGTGGACCTTTCCGGCCGGTGCACCCTGAACTGGGACATCCGCTGCCAGACCGAAAAGGTGGGCGATTTTGACGTAGAGTGCGCCAAGGAGTTCTGGTACGGCTTTGCCCGCAGCGTGCCCGCCACCGTCCATTTTGTGCAGTTTGCGGGCGAGAACACCCACCACATTCTGGAAGCCTGCTTCAAGGGCGCGGGGCACGCGCTGGCCGAGGCCGTGCGCATCGACGCGGCACACCGGGACGAGATCCCCTCCACGAAAGGACTGCTGGTATGATCGCCATTATTGATTACGGCGTGGGCAACCTGTTCAGCCTGCGTTCCAGCTTGCAGCAGCTGGGGCTGCAGGCGGTGGTCACCGCCGATGCCGACGCCATCCGCGCCGCCGACCGACTCATCCTGCCGGGGGTGGGCGCATTCGGGGATGCCATGGCCAAACTTACCGCCACCGGCCTTGTGCCGGTGCTGAAAGAGCAGGCGGAAAAAAAGCCCCTGCTGGGCATCTGCCTTGGGATGCAGCTGCTGTTTGAAAAAAGCTACGAGTACGGCGAGCACGCCGGGCTGGGCTTTATCCAAGGCGAGGTCTGCCCGCTGGGGCCCGACCTTGCGGACAAAGATCTGAAGGTGCCGCAGATGGGCTGGAACGCCTTGCACATCGTAAAGGATGACCCGCTGTTCCGCTACATCCGCGAGGGCGAATATGTGTACTACGTCCACAGCTACTACGGCAAAAACTGCACCGAAAGCACCCTTGCCGTCAGCGATTATTCCATCCCGGTCACCGGCGCGGTGCGGGCAGGGCGGGTGTACGGCACCCAGTTCCACCCGGAAAAGAGCGGCGATACCGGTCTGCGCATTCTCAAAGCGTTTGCGGAATTGTGAGCGGGCTCGCCCTCTCAGGCGCTCCCGCGCCAGCTCCCCCGAAGGGGGAGCCAAGGTCTAAGGCTCGTTGCTGAAGCTTTAGGTTCAAAAAGAAAGTTTCCGGCAGTGCTCTTGCCTCTCCCTTTGGGAGAGGTGGATTTGCGAAGCAAAGACGGAGAGGGCGCAAGCCGTTGACCTCGGCACTAAAATATTAAGCGCTATGAGAAAGCTATCGGGAGAACTGGCGAGCGAATGCGAGCCTGAGAGGGTTCGTTCCTAAAGGAGAAACAACTATGCAGCTATTTCCAGCCATTGACCTGCGCGGCGGGCAGGTGGTGCGCCTGACACAGGGCGACTACGACCGCATGACCGTTTACGGGCAGGACCCCTGCGCACAGGCGCGCAGCTTTGTGGCTGCCGGGGCAAAAAATCTTCATGTGGTGGACCTGGACGGTGCCAAAGACGGCACCCTTTCCAACTACGACACCATTGCCGCACTGGCAAAGCAGGGCGGCTTGTACATCGAGGTAGGCGGCGGCATCCGCACCGAGGAGCGCATTGAAAAATACCTCTCCCTCGGGGTGGGGCGCTGCATTCTGGGCAGCGTGGCGGTGACGGATTTTGCCTTTACCGCCCGGATGCTGCAAAAATACGGCGATAAAATCGCCGTGGGCGTGGACGCCAAGGACGGCTATGTGGCCATCCACGGCTGGAAGGAGGTCAGCGCCGAGCCGGGCGTGGCCTTCTGCAAGCGGCTGGCAGAGGCCGGCTGCACCGCCATCATCTACACCGACATTGCCTGTGACGGCGCGATGCAGGGCACAAACCTTACCCTGTACCGTCAGCTGGCAGCAGAAGTGCCCGGGGTGGCCTTTACGGCCAGCGGCGGCATCTCCTCCGAAGCGGAGCTGCTGGAATTGCAGCAGATGGGCACGGCAGCGGCGATTCTGGGCAAAAGCCTGTACACCGGCGCGCTGGATCTTGCCCGCTGCGTACAGCTGGTGCAGGACTGAGAAAGAGGGGTCTTTATGATAACCAAACGCATCATCCCCTGTCTGGACGTGCGCGACGGCCGGGTGGTCAAGGGCACGAACTTTGAGGGCATCAAGGACGTTGCCGACCCGGTGGAGATGGCACGGCTGTACAACGCCGCCGGGGCGGACGAGCTGGTGTTTTACGATATCACCGCCAGCTTTGAGGGACGCGCCCTCTTTACCGATATCCTGACCCGGGTAGCCGGGGAAATTTTTATTCCCCTGACCGTGGGCGGCGGCATCAACACCCTAGAGGATTTTGACCGGGTGCTGAAATGCGGCGCGGATAAGGTAAGCGTCAACTCCGGCGCGCTGAAGGACCCCGGGCTTATCTCCGCCGCCGCGCAGCGGTACGGCGACCAGTGCGTGGTGCTTTCCGCAGACGTGAAGCGGGTGAACGGGCAGTTCCGGGTGTTCGCCAAGGGCGGGCGCGAGGATACCGGCCGGGATGCGCTGGACTGGATCAGCTGGTGCGCCGCCCACGGCGCGGGCGAAGTGTGCCTGAACAGCATCGACACCGACGGCGTGCGCAACGGCTTCGACCTTGAAATGCTGGATGCAGTAGCCGCCCGGGTGAATATTCCCATCATCGCCAGCGGCGGCGCAGGCAAAAAAGAGGATTTTCTGGAGCTGTTCCACCACAAGGGCATCGATGCCGGGCTGGCGGCGGGCATCTTCCACCAGAAGCTGCTGGGCATCCGGGAGCTGAAGGAGTACCTGAACGCAAACGGCGTGGAAATGCGGCTGTAAAAACGCATAAAACCCTTGCATTTTTGTCTTGAATACGATAAAATACACATTATCCCCATCCGGGGAGGGAGAACCGTCATGGAACTGAAATTTGATGAAAAAGGCCTGATCCCCGCCATCGTGCAGGATCACTACACAAAGCAGGTGCTCACCCTTGCCTACATGAACGCCGAGACGCTGGCGCTGACCATTGCCGAGGGGCGCACCGTGTTCTGGAGCCGCAGCCGTCAGGAGATCTGGCGCAAGGGCGAGACCAGCGGCAACGTGCAGCGGGTGGTATCCATTACCGCCGACTGCGATGCCGACGCACTGGTGGTAGAGGTGGTGAAAGACGGCCCCGCCTGCCACACCGGAGCAGAGAGCTGCTTTTTCAATGAAGTATACGTTTCCCCGGAGCTGAAGCAGTTCAGCTGGCAGGGGCTGTACGAGCTTATTAAGGGCCGCAAGGATACCCCCACCGCGGGCAGCTACACCACCTACCTGTTTGAAAAGGGCAAGGAGAAGATCCTGAAAAAGGTGGGCGAAGAGTGCACCGAGGTCATCATTGCGGGCGAAAAAGAGGACAAGGCCGAGACGGTCTACGAGATCAGCGACCTTGCCTATCATGTGCTGGTGCTGATGGTCAGCGCGGGTATCACCGTAGAGGATGTGACCCGGGAGCTGGAAAAGCGCCACGTGATCGATCACAAGGTCAAGCAGGAAAGGATGCAGTGAGAAGCCTATGGCAGATTACAGAAAGTCCAGCGTACATTGCCACTCTACCCTGTGTGACGGCAAAAATACCTTGCAGCAGATGGCGGGTGCCGCCTGTGCGCAGGGGCTGACCACCCTTGGGTTCAGCGGCCACAGCTACACAAAGCCCGACCGCGAATACTGCATGACCCCCGGCCGCACCGCGCAGTACCGCGCCACCATTGCCAAGCTGAAAAACGAGTACCGGGGCAAAGTAGATATCCTGTGCGGCATCGAGTGGGACCTGCTGAGCGAGGGCACGCCCAAGGGCTTTGATTACTGGATCGGCAGCGCGCACCATCTGTACGGCAAAAATACCGGCAAATACTACGAGATCGATTTCCGCCCCGAGGATCTGCGGGACTGCATCAACAACGATTTTGACGGTGACCCGCTGGCAGCGGTGGAAGCCTATTTTGCCGAGGTGGAAAAGATCGCCGCCAAAAAGCCGGACATTCTGGGGCACATCGACCTTGTCAAAAAGCTGAACGCGGACGGCAGCTTCTTTGACGAGGAGTCCCCCCGCTACAAGGCAGCGGCGCTCAAGGCGCTGCAAGCCGCCCGGGAGAACGACTGCATTCTGGAAGTGAACACCGGCGGCGTGTACCGGGGCTACCGCAAGGACTTCTACCCCGGCGCATGGCTGCTGAGCGAGTGGAACAAGCTGGGCGGCAGGGTGATCATCACCGCCGACGCCCACGACACCGCCGCGCTGACCTTCGGCTTTGACGAAGCCGCCGCCGCCATCAAGGCTGCCGGCTTTACCGCCCTGACCGTGCTGACCGTCAACGGATTTGAGCAGCAGGAGTTATAAATAACCCTCTCAGGCGCTCCCGCGCCAGCTCTCCCGAAGGGAGAGCCAAGATTTAAAGCCCGTCACTAAAGTATTATGTATAACAAGAAAGTTTCCGGCAGTGCTCTTGCCTCTCCCTTTGGGAGAGGTGGCATCGCGCAGCGATGACGGAGAGGGCGCAGACCCGCAGATGTTTTTCCGCAGCGCCACGCTTTCGCAGAAAGCGGCGCTGCAACTGCCGTTTTCCTCTACGACCCTTCCCGTGAAAATGCGCTTCCGGGCAGACCGCAGTCTGCCCGGAAGCGCGCAATTAAAAATAATTTTTCCGCTGAATATGCCCAGAGCGAAAGCGGAGGGCATTCAAAATCGTTTTACCGCAAAAGAGGCCACTGCACAGTTTTTTGTGCAACGGCCTCCTTTTTGCGCGAAGAAAGGAACCCTATGACTCAGACGCGACCCCTGAAAACAAACCTCTTTAACCGGAATGCAGATCTGCTGCACGGGCCTATTTTCAAGAACCTTCTGCTGTTCATGCTGCCCATTCTGGTGTCCAACCTGTTCCAGCAGCTGTATAATACCGTGGATACCATGATCGTGGGCAATGTGCTGGGCGATACCGCACTGGCCGCTATCGGCTCCTGCGGTTCCATCTACGAGCTGCTGGTGGGCTTCGGCATCGGTATCGGCAACGGGCTTTCCATCGTGGCTGCGCGCTCCTACGGGGCGCAGGACGAGGATCTGCTCAAAAAAACGGTGGCCGGGTCGCTGGTCATCGGGCTTTGCGCAAGCTTTGTCATTACTGCGGCGGGCTTTTTCGGCCTGCGGCCGCTGCTGCAGCTGCTGGACACCCCCGCAGAGATTTTAGAGGACGCCTACCGGTACATTATCGTCATCGATTTGGGCGTGTTGGTGATGTTCCTTTATAACCTGTGCGCCGGGCTGCTGCGCGCCATCGGCAACAGCGTGATGCCGCTGGTGTTCCTGCTCATCAGTTCGGGGCTGAATGTGGCGCTGGATCTGTGGTTCATTGCCGGGCTGGGCATGGGCGTGCAGGGCGCGGCGGTGGCTACCGTCATTGCGCAGGGCATCTCGGTGGTGCTGTGCATCCTGTATGTGATGCGCCGCGTGCCGCTGCTGCTGCCCGCCCGCAAGCACTGGGCAGTGGGGCAGCATTTGTACTGGGAGCTGTTCAGCCAGAGCATTTCCATGGGGCTAATGAGCAGCATCGTGTCGGCAGGGTCGGTGGTGCTGCAATACGGCATCAACGGGCTGGGCACGCTGACCATTGCGGGACACACCGCCGCGCGCAAGCTGTTCTCCTTTACCAGTATGCCGCTGATCTCCATGGCAAACGCCGGCTCTACCTTTGTCTCCCAGAACCGGGGTGCAAGCCAGCCGGAGCGGGTGCGCAAGGGAATGCGCACCATGTACCTGTGCTCGGTAGTCATTATGGTGGCAGACATCGTGCTGATGCAGCTTTTTGCCCGGCAGCTGGTGCAGCTGATCTCCGGCTCCTCCGCGCCCCTCGTGCTGGAAAACGGCGCACGGTATCTGATGTGGAACGCGCCGTTCTATGCGGTGCTGGGGGTGCTGCTGTGCACCCGGTACGCTTTGCAGAGCCTTGGGCAGAAGGTGCTGCCGCTGTTTTCCAGCGTCATCGAGTTAGTGGGCAAGGTGATCTTTGTGCTGGTGTTTATCCCGCGCTACGCCTACAACGCCGTTATCCTGTGCGAGCCCATCATCTGGTGCTTCATGGCGGCATATCTCGTGGCAGTGTACCGCCGCGACGCCTTTGTGTATCCGAGGAATGGTCAATAAAAAGAGTAAAATCCCCCCCTGAGATTTATTCATCTTTTGATTCAAATCCGAATTTTTCAGCGCTTTCACGATTTCAGGAACAGGCGATGCAGGGACTTGGCAAACCCGGCGTGATTGCGCTATAATAGAGCCGTAACAATTCCACAAAGGTGTGGTAAGGGAGGTGCGGCTTATGATCCGGGTGGCAGTCGTAGAAGATGACGCGGAGGTGCAGGGGGTATTGCAGGAGTACATCCGGCGGTATACCCGGCAGTACGGGACAGAATTTGAGGTGACGGTCTTTGCGGACGGGGTGGACATTCTGGACAACTACCGCGCGGTCTACGATATTATTTTTCTGGATGTGGAGATGAAGCATCTGGACGGCATGACCACGGCAGAGCGCATCCGGCAGATGGATGCCGAGGTGATCCTGATCTTCATCACCAATATGGCACAGTACGCCATTCGGGGCTACTCGGTGGGAGCGCTGGACTATGTGCTGAAGCCGGTGCCCTACTTTGCTTTTTCGCAGCAACTGCTCAAGGCCGTTGCCCGGCTGGAAAAGCGGGCAAAGCACTACCTCACCGTGCCGGTGGAGGGCGGGCTGCGCAGGCTGGACACTGCGAGCATCTATTACCTAGAAAGCGAGGGGCACCGGGTACACTTTTACACCGACGAGGGCGATTTTTCCGCCCCCGGTGCCCTCAAGACCTTTGAGGAAAAGCTGGCAGACTGCCCCTTTGCCCGGTGCAACAGCGGCTACCTTGTCAATCTGGCACAGGTGCGGGAGCTGCGGCAGAGCACTGTACAGGTGGGGCCCTGCGAGCTGCAGGTCAGCCGCCCCAAGCGCAAGGCTTTTCTTGCCGCACTGACCGATTACATCGGAGGTGAAGGCTCATGACCGCGCTGCCGGATATCCCCCGGCTGTACACTGCCCTTGCCGAGTGTCTGGCGGTGCTGCTGTTCACACCGGCGCTTGCGCCCCGGTTTTCTAGGGCAGTCACCGGGGGCGTCACCCTGCTGTGGGCGGCAGTGCTGTCCGCCTTTCTGGCGCTGACAGGCGATGTGCCCGGCGGGCTCTGGATCCCCTGCATGGCAACGGCAATCGGGTTTTCCTACCTATATCTATGGGGCGTGTGGAGCATCACCCTGCTGGAAGCCGGGTATCACTGCGCCCGGGCGTTTATTCTGGCAGAGCTTGCCGCCAGCGTGGAGTGGCAGCTGCACTGCGCCCTTTGGCCCGCCCGCAGCCCGTGGGAGCCGCTTTCCCTGTTGCTGCTGGCGCTGGTGTACGGGGCGCTGTTCGGCGTCATGTGCTGTCTGCAGCACCGCCGTCCCCAGCCCGCCGGCCACTTACAGATCGGCGGCAGCGCCGCCCTGACGGCGGTCATGCTGGCGCTGACCGCCTTTGCGGTGAGCAATCTGGGCTTTCTGCCCGGCAGCGATATCAACATGAGCATCTTTTCCATCCGCACGCTGGTGGATTTTTCCGGCGTGCTGATCTTATCCGTGCAGCACGAGCAGCTGCGGGAGAATGCTTTGCACAGCGAGCTTGCCGCCATGGACGAGGTGCTGCACCGCCAGTACGAGCAGTACAAGCGCAGTAAAGAGGGCATCAACCTCATCAACCGGCGCTACCATGAGTTGAAAGTCCAGCTTGCCCGCATCCGGGAGGAACAGGACCAGACCAAGCAGAACGCCGCCATTGCTGCCATGGAGCAGAACATCCGCCAGTACGAGGCCGAGAACAAGACTGGCAACCCGGTGCTGGATACCATCCTTACCGCCAAGACCATGGAATGCCAGCAGGAGAACATCACCATCACCAGCGTAGCAGACGGCAGAATGCTGGGCTTTCTCACCATCCGGGAGCTGTGCACCATCGTGGGCGTGGCGCTGGACAACGCCATTGCCGCCGTCCGCGCCGAGCCGGACCCCGAAAAGCGGCTCATCAAGGTGGCGGTGTACAGTCAGGGCGGCTTTGCCATGCTGCGGTTCGAGCATTATACAGAGACAGCCCCCGTGCTGGATGCGGACGGTCTGCCAAAGCAGGGGTCAGACCTGAAAAGCGTCCGCACCACCGTCGGGCAGCACGGCGGCAGCATGACGCTGCACTGGGAAAACAACTGGTGCACCCTGCGGATCCTGTTCCCGCTGCCCCAAAACAAATAAATATTTTACGGCAGGTATCCCCTGCCGTTTTTTGTTGTCTGGCAGGGTGCACAAATACAGTGGGGCGATATTTGTATATTAGCACAATAAAATTTGAAACATTATTGTAACTTTTGCAAATTGTGCGTTCAAAACGACAGTTTGTGAACAAATTGAAAATTCTGCGGCAATTTCTGGTATTATAAAGTCAAGCTGGCAGGGGCGTCCCCTGCCGTTGTCCGATTCGACAAAACAAGGAGGAGAAAACTATGTTGTCCATCAATATGGATGACGTCATCAAGGTCCTCAACTCGATCAAATCGCAGTTGATCGGCTTTGGTGTCGTAGCAGTTCTGCTGATCGCAGTCATGATCGCCTGCCGCAAGCAGAGCAAGTCCAAAAAGTATCTGATCCGCTGGCAGGCGGGTCTGGGCATGGTGCTGGCACTGGCCATTACCGTGAACCTGATCCTGACCGGCCCCATGTACTCCATGGTCACCCTTGCCACCGGCGGCGGCAAGGTCAGCGAGGAGAACGTGGCAACCGCTACCCAGCTGTGCGAGAACATTGCCGACGAGGGCATCGTTCTGCTGGATAACGACGGCACCCTGCCCATGGCAAAGAACAGCAAGCTGAACGTCTTTGGCTGGGCTTCCACCAACCCCTGCTACGGCGGCACCGGTTCCGGTGCACTGTCCGATGCGTACCCCACCGTCACCCTGCTGGAGGGCCTGAAGAACGCCGGCTTTGAGCTGAACACCGAACTGAGCGACTTCTACACCTCCTACCGTGCAGACCGCCCGGTGGTGGGTATGTTCGCTCAGGACTGGACCCTGCCGGAGCCGGAGGCTGCACAGTACACCGATGAGATGATGAACAACGCCAAGGCGTTCTCTGATACCGCCATGGTAGTCATCACCCGCGTGGGCGGCGAAGGCGCTGACCTGCCCACCGATGTGTCTCAGGTCACCTACGACGCAGGCCACAGCTACAACGACTTTGAGCCCGGCGAGCACTACCTGCAGCTGTCCAAGACCGAGAAGGACATGATCGATCTGGTCTGCAAGAACTTTGATAAGGTCGTTGTGGTCTACAACGGCGCTAACGCTATGGAGCTGGGCTGGGTCAAGGATTACAGCCAGATCAAGAGCGTTGTCTGGTGCGCAGGCACCGGTCAGAGCGGCTTCAACGCACTGGGCTCCATCCTCTGCGGTGATGTGAACCCCTCCGGCCGTACCATCGATACCTTTGTGTACGACCTGACCCAGACCCCCACCTCGAACAACTTTGGCAACTTCACCTACACCAACATGGATGAGTTCAAGGGCAACTCCTTTGGTACTGATACCATCCCCGCCTTTGTCAACTATGTTGAGGGCATCTATGTGGGCTACAAGTTCTACGAAACTGCTGCCGCCGAGGGCCTCATCGACTACGACAAAACTGTGGTCTATCCCTTCGGCCGCGGCCTGAGCTACACCACCTTCACCCAGAGCCTGAACAGCGTTACCGAGGCTGACGGCACCATCACCGTGGATGTCACCGTCACCAACACCGGTTCTGCTTCCGGCAAGGAGGTCGTGGAGGTCTATTACAATCCCCCGTACACCAACGGCGGCATCGAGAAGGCTTCTGCAAACCTGATCGGCTTTGCAAAGACCTCTGAGCTGGCTCCCGGCGCTTCCGAGAACGTCACCGTCACCTTCAAGGCCGAGGATATGGCTTCCTACGATACCTACGGCAAGGGCTGCTATGTGCTGGAAAAGGGCGATTACGTCATCAGCATCAATGCCGACTCCCACACCGTTCTGGATTCCAAGGTCTACAACGTGGCTTCCGACATCGTCTACGACGCTTCCAACAAGCGTGAAAGCGATGTGGAGGTTGCCGACAACAAGTTCGACTTTGCTGAGGGCAATGTGACCTACCTGTCCCGCGCAAACGGCTTTGCCAACTACGCCGAGGCTACCGCTGCTCCCGCAGACTTTGAGCTGCCGGCAGAGGCTAAGGCTACCTTCTACAATAACTCCAACTGGAACCCCGAGGACTTCAACAACGCCGACGATGTAGCACCCACCACCGGTGCCAAGAACGGCCTGCAGCTGAAGGACATGGTGGGCGTGGATTACAACGACGCCCAGTGGGATGCCTTCCTCGACCAGCTGACCGTTGCCGATATGGACAAGCTCATTGCTCTGGGCGGCTACCAGTCTGTGGCAGTGGATTCCATCGGCAAGGTGCAGGCTGTTGACTGCGACGGCCCCGCCTCCATCAACAACAACTTCACCCAGCAGGGCTCCATCGGCTTCCCCTCCGCTGTGATGATCGCAGCTACCTGGAACACCGATCTGGCACACGACTTCGGCACCTCCATCGGCAAGATGGCTGACGACATGGGCGTTTCCGGCTGGTACGCACCGGCTATGAACATCCACCGCTCCGCTTTCGCAGGCCGTAACTTCGAGTACTACTCCGAGGACGGCGTGCTGTCCGGCGCAATGGCTTCCAATGCCATCATGGGCTCTCAGGAGCAGGGCGTTTACGCCTTCATGAAGCACTTCGCTCTGAACGATCAGGAGACCAACCGCTGCGGCATGCTCTGCACCTGGTCCAACGAGCAGGCCATCCGCGAGATCTACCTCAAGCCCTTCGAGGAGTGCGTCAAGGCAGCTGACTGCCACGCCGTCATGTCCTCCTTCAACTACATCGGCAACACCTACGCCGGCAACTGCTCTACCCTGCTGAACGATGTTCTGCGCGGCGAGTGGGGCTTCGTGGGCATGGTGCTGACCGACTACTACGGTGTGTACGGCTATCAGGATTCTGACCGCCTGATCCGCAACGGCGGCGACTTCTGCCTGGTCAACTACGACACCGAGACCAACCACCTGACCGATACCACCAGCGCTACCGCTCTGGTGTCCGCACGTCAGGCCTGCAAGAACATCCTGTACACTGTGGCAAACTCCCGTGCTTACTACCCCGAGAACCTGAACCCCGGTATGCCCGGTTGGGAAAAGGTGATGATCGGTGTGGACGTTGTACTGGCAGCCGCTCTGATCGCACTGGAAGTTCTGGTGGTCAAAAAGGGCTATGCAAAGCGCAAGGAAGAGGAAGTCAACGCCTGATTCCGGGCAAGACATTCTGAACGGATGCAGCACCTGAACTGAAACCAGATAAAAGGCCCGCTGCGTAAAAAACAGCGGGCCTTTTCTGGATTTGAAAAGGCAAAGAGGAAAATGCCATGAAACATACAGATATCATCAACAGCCTGAGTCTGGAACAAAAATGCGCCCTGCTGAGCGGCGGCACGGTGTTCACCACCCGGGCGCTGCCGGGCAAGGGCATCCCGGCCATTACCCTGTCGGACGGCCCCAACGGCGTGCGCAAGCAGGCGGGCGCGGCTGACCATCTGGGTCTGAACCCCAGTGTGCCCGCCACCTGCTTCCCCACCTCGGCCACCGTTGCCAACAGCTGGGACCCCGCGCTGGGCGAGGCTGTGGGCGCAGCCATGGGCGAGGAAGCCGCGGCACAGGGCGTGTCGGTGCTGCTGGGCCCCGGCCTGAACATCAAGCGCAGCCCGCTGTGCGGCCGCAACTTCGAGTATTTCTCGGAGGATCCCTACCTTGCCGGTAAGATGGCGGCGGCCTACGTCCGCGGCATCCAGAAAAACGGCATTGCCGCCTGCCCCAAGCACTTTGCGGTGAACAGTCAGGAGCTGCGCCGCATGGCCTCGGATTCCATCGTGGACGAGCGCACCCTGCGGGAAATTTACCTGACCGGCTTCGAGATGGTGGTCAAGGAGGCGCAGCCCAAGACCATCATGTCCGCCTATAACCTCATCAACGGCACCTACGCCAACGAGAACACCCATCTGCTCATGGATATCCTGCGCAAGGACTGGGGCTTTGACGGCGCAGTAGTCACCGACTGGGGCGGAAGCAACGACCACGCCCTTGGCGTAAAGAACGGTTCTACGCTGGAAATGCCTGCCCCCGGCGGGGATGCCGTCCGGGAGCTGATGAAGGCAGTGCAGACCGGCAAGATCACCGAAGCGGATGTGGACGCCCGGCTGGACGAGCTGCTGGAACTGGTGTTCACCACCAAGGCTGCGGTAGATGCCGCACCCGGCAAGTTTGATGCCGACGCCCACCACGCACTGGCACGCCGGGCTGCTGCCCAGAGCATCGTGCTGCTGAAGAACGAAAACAGCCTGCTGCCCCTTGCAAAGGGGGAGAAGGTGGCGGTCATCGGCGACTTTGCCGAGACCCCCCGTTATCAGGGTGCAGGCTCCAGCGCCGTCAACTCCATCAAGGTGGATTCCTTTCTGGAATGCCTTGCCGAAAGCGGCCTGAACAGCGTCGGCTACGCCAAGGGCTTTGACCGGCAGGGCAAGCCCGACGAGGCACTGAAAGCCGAGGCGGTGCAGCTGGCAAAGAACGCCAATGTGGTGCTGCTGTGCATGGGTCTGGACGAGATCAAGGAGAGCGAGGGCATCGACCGCGCCGACATGAAGCTGGCAGAGAACCAGCTGGAACTGCTGGCCGCTGTGGCGGCGGCAAACCCCAACGTGGTGGTGCTGCTGAGCGCGGGCTCCTCGCTGGAAAGCGCATGGGTCAAGGACTGCAAGGCGCTGGTCTACGGCTGCTTAGGCGGTCAGGCCGGTGCAGGCGCACTGGTCGAGGTGCTCACCGGCGCACAGAACCCCTGCGGCAAGCTGGCTGAGACTTGGGCGCGCAGCTACGCCGACACCCCCGCAAAGGAGAATTTCGGCGGCGACGGCCCCACCGTGGAGTACCGCGAGGGTCTGTATGTGGGCTACCGCTACTACGACACTGCCGGTGTGCCCACCGCCTTCCCCTTCGGCTACGGCCTGAGCTATACCAGCTTTGCGTACAGTGACCTGAAGGCAGACGAAAAGGGCGTGACCCTGACCGTCACCAACACCGGCAGCTGTGCAGGTGCCGAGGTGGTGCAGCTGTATGTGGCAAAGCCGGATGCAACGGTCTTCCGCCCCGTCAAGGAGCTGAAGGGCTTTACCAAGGTGCAGCTGGAAGCCGGAGAGAGCAAGACCGTCACCATCCCGCTGGACGACAAGGCGTTCCG
>CAKTCK010000027.1 GCA_934539245.1 uncultured Faecalibacterium sp. | reverse complement strand
TTTGTGCTGGTCTGGTTCTATAACGGACAGCGCGGCGCGTGCAGTCCGCTGCAAAAGAAGGCCTTTTACTGGTTCTACCCGGTGCACCTGCTGGTGCTGGCAGGTATCACGAACCTGCTGCTGTAAAAATTTTTGATAAATAGCGCAATGCCGGACAGTCTGCGGGCTGTCCGGCATTGTATTTTATGGGAGGTTCGCCCTCTCAGGCGCTCCCGCGCCAGCTCTCCCAAAGGGAGAGCCAAGCCGTTACGTTCGTTGCTAAAGCATTAGGTGCAATGAGAAAGTTTCCGGCAGTGCTCTTGCCTCTCCCTTTGGGAGAGGTGTCACCGTAGGTGACGGAGAGGGCGCACGCCGTTAGTCCTGTTGCTAAAGTTTCAAGCACAATAAGAAACCTTCCCGCCATGCCAAAGGCTCCCTCCCAGAGGGAGCTGGCAAAACCGTCAGTTTTTGACTGAGGGAGTTCAGGCGCAAAAAAGGAAAATCCCCCGCAGTTCTCACGAAACTACGAGGGATTTTCTTGGCGGAGTAGGAGGGATTTGAACCCTCGCGCCGTTGTTTAGACGACCTACGCCCTTAGCAGGGGCGCCTCTTCGGCCTCTTGAGTACTACTCCAGAGCAAAGTGTGTTACACTTATTCAATAAAAATGGCGGAGAGAGTGGGATTCGAACCCACGGTACGTTGCCGTACGGCAGTTTTCAAGACTGCTTCCTTAAACCACTCGGACATCTCTCCTTGTGGACACTCGCGTTACGCCGTGTCGAATGCCTATTTACTTTACCAGATTTACGCCGTTCTGTCAAGCCCTTCTGCAAATTTTTTCTTTTTTCTGTACGGCAACTGCACAGCAGGCGCATTTATCACAACCTTTATTCGAAGTTTTTTTGGAATCTCTCTTTACAGAAACACCTTTTTGTTGTATAATAAAACCAACATAAACCACCCATCGGGAAAAGGAGCATCATCATGTCGTTTTCAGAGCTATTGAAGCAGTGCCGCAAAAAGCAGGGCGTCAGCCAAGCGGAGCTTGCCTCCAGACTGGGGGTCACACAGCAGGCTGTCGGCAAGTGGGAAAGCGGCAAATCCTCCCCCGACCCCTCCACCGTGGCCCGCATTGCGGAGCTTTTGAACACCACGGCGGATTATCTGCTGGGGCTGTACCGCCCGGTCAGCAACGTTTCTGCCCCTGAGGAGCGCTTTTTCGGCAGCTATACCGAGAGCCTGATCCCGGTCATCGGCACGGTAAAGGCCGGCTACGGCGCACTGGCCTTTGAAGAGGACTACGGGCAGGAGTACGCCCGCGTGAAAGACCCCGCCAACTATTTTTATCTGGTGGTGCGCGGCGACAGCATGGAGCCCCGCATTCAGGACGGCGACCTTGCGCTGGTGCACAAGCAGGACACGCTGGAAAACGGCGACTTGGGCGTACTGATCTACGGCGACGAGGGCGAAGGCACCCTGAAGCGCTACATCCAGCGCGGCAACTGCGTGGTATTGCAGCCCTTCAACCCCGCCTATCATGAAATGGTCATCAAGGGCGAGGACCTGAACCACCTGCACATTGCAGGCCGCGTGGTGGAGACCAAAGCCAAGTGGTAAACTGAACGATTTCCCCTATTTTTCATAAAGCCATCTGCTGTTTTGCGCATGGCTTTATTTTTTGACCCTTTTTCCCGGTTTTATCCCCTTTGGAGGTGTTTTTTGCATGGAACAGACCCTGATGGACAAGCTGACCATTCTGGCCGACAGCGCCAAATATGACGTTGCCTGCACCTCCAGCGGGGCGTCCCGCACCGCACGCCCGGGCACGGTGGGCAGCTGCTATGCCCCGGGCTGCTGCCACGCCTTTACCGCCGATGGCCGCTGCGTCAGCCTGCTCAAGGTGCTCATGTCCAACTGCTGCTCCTTCGACTGCGGCTACTGCGTCAACCGCCGCTCCAACGATATCCCCCGCGCCACCTTTGCGCCCCGGGAGCTGGCAGAACTGACTATGGAGTTCTACCGCCGCAACTACATCGAGGGGCTGTTTTTGTCCAGCGCGGTGCTGGGCACCCCGGACTACACCACCGAGCGGATGCTGGCGGTGCTGCGGCTGCTGCGGGGTGAATACCGCTTTGGGGGCTACATCCACGCCAAGGCCATCCCGGGCACAAGCCCGGAACTTTTGCAGCAGCTGGGGTATCTGGCCGACCGTCTGAGTGTGAACGTGGAGCTGCCCAGCGAGCGCAGCCTGAATCTGCTGGCCCCGGACAAAGGGCGGCACTCTATCTTCCGCCCTATGAAGCAGATCGCGGTGTCCGGCGCTGCCAGCCGAGAGGAACTTACCCTCTACCGCCACGCGCCCAAGTTTGCCCCCGCCGGGCAGAGCACCCAGATGATCGTAGGCGCTTCGCCGGAGACGGACTACCACATTTTAAAGCTGACCGAGGGGATGTACCAGAAGTACGGGCTGAAACGGGTGTTCTACTCCGCTTACATCCCGGTAGCCGAGGACACCCGCCTGCCCGCGCTGGACACAAAGCCGCCCCTTCTGCGGGAGCACCGGCTGTATCAGGCAGACTGGCTGCTGCGGTTCTACCAGTTCGAGGCGGATGAGATTTTAGATAAGGACAACCCCAACTTCAACCCCTATCTGGACCCCAAATGCAACTGGGCGGTGCAGCACTACGGGTTGTTCCCGGTGGACGTGAACCGCGCTCCCTTCGAGATGCTGCTGCGGGTGCCGGGCATCGGCCCAAAAAGTGCCCGGCGCATCTGGCGTGCCCGCAAGCAGGCGGCGCTGGGGCTGGACGAGTTGAAACGCATGGGCGTGGTGCTCAAGCGGGCGCAGTACTTCATCACCTGCCGGGGCTTTGCCGGGGCGCACCCGGGGCGCGGCACCGCCGGGCGGGAGCGCATTACCCGGGCGCTCATCGACCCCAACGTATTCAGCGGCAGCTGCGAGCAGCTGAGCCTGTTCAGCCCGCCTGCCGTGGACAACCTCATCGGGCAGGGCGTGCCGCCCCGGGCGGCTGTCCGCATGGTACGGGAGGAGGCGGTGCAATGTCTTGCCAAGGCACTGTAAGTCCCAAGGGGGCGCGCAAGCTGCACGATGCCGATGTGGTCTACCTGTACGACGGCAGCTTTGAGGGCTTTCTGTGCTGCGTGTACGAAAGCTTTGCGCAGCATGAGCTTCCCTTTGCGGTGTGGACGCCTCAGCGGGAAACTGCCACCCTCTACCCGGTCAAGGACATTGCCACCGATCCTGCCGTTGCCCGGCGGGTATTTGCTAGCTTTGGCAAAAAGCTGGGCGCAGAGACCGAGTACCTTGTCAGCCGGGATTTTCTCTCCGGGCAAGAGGACAAGGAGCTGCTTTTGCTCCGCTTTCTGCATCTGGCCTTTGCACTGGGTCCGAGCACGGTCAAACGGGAGGGGCATCCGGTGGTCGCGCCCCTCTACGCCATGAAAAAAAGTCTGGACTGGGAGGTAGACAAGTTTCAGGGCTTTGTGCGGTTCGAGGAGCACGACGGGATGCTGGGCGCGGTCATCCACCCCAAAAATTATATCCTCCCCCTGCTGCGCCCGCACTTCTGCGGACGCTTCCCGGAGGAGGATTTCATGATCTATGATGCCGTCCATCAGGCGGTGCTGCTGCACGAGGGGCATAAGACCCAGCTGCTGGAGCTGGCAGCGCCTTTGGAGCTGCCGCCGCCCAGTGCGCGGGAGCAGCAGTTTCAGGCGCTGTGGACGCAGTTTTACAAAACGCTGGAAATTCAGGCGCGCCACAACGAAAAAGGCCGCATGACCCATTGCCCCAAGCGCTTCTGGGCGGATATGGTGGAGATGCAGGGGGAGTTATAATTATTTTTCCTGTGCTTCCAGCGCGCTTTCCACGCCCTTGAGCAGATCCTCCGCCGGGATGCCGTACAGCCTTGCCAGCGCCATCAGGTTGGAGGTGTTCGGCTCCGAGGTGCCGTTCTCCCACTTGGACACCGCCTGCCGGCTCACGCCGATGCTCTCGGCCACAAACTCCTGCGTCATCTTGCAGCGGGTGCGGTTTTCTTTAAGCATCTCGGAAAGCGACTTGCGCACGATCTTGACTTCTTCCGTCACTTTGGGCGGCTTTTCCAGATTACGGGCAATGCGCCAGAGCAGATAGATCGCCGCCACGATGGCGACCGGGATCAGGATCCGGAACAGGATATTGGTATAGCGGTAGAACTTTTCCAGCAGCAAAACTCTGCGAAGCCAGGCATCCACCTGTTCCTTGGTCGCTTCCTGCGTTTCTACTTCTATGACCTTAAGCAGGGCAACAGCAGTTCGGTTCAGCAGGTTCATCATAGCGGGTTCCTCCTTTGCGGCGTCGATTTTGGTTTTTCTGTGGCCTGATTGTAGCAGAAAATGCCGGTTGCGTCCACCAACCAGAGCGTAAACTCCGGTTGCGGCGCGCATTTTTAGCCTATTTTGGCAGATAATTCACAAAAACGTTGCATCTGCATCGTTGCAACGGGCAAAACCTATGGTATACTATAATGAAGGAGAAATTACAATGAAAACAGGAAAAAAGGCCGGACGTTGGAAATATGCCGTCCCCGTACTGATTCTGGTACTGATTTTGGCACTGCTGGGGCTGCTCTGGAACAATGTGAATAATACGAGCAACTCCACGGACGAAATCTACCTCTACGGAGAGCGGCACGGCGAACAGCGGATCCTGAACCGAGAGTTGGAGATCTGGGGTGAATATTATAAAAAGGGAATGCGGGATCTGTTTGTGGAATACTCGTATGCAGATGCACAGTTCCTCAATCTGTGGATGCAGGCAGACGAAGACGAACTGCTGGAGCAGCAGATCAAGGACTGGGAAGGCACAGCAGCCGGCACCGAGGTCGTTAAAAATTTTCTGAAGCAGATCAAGGAGAACTACCCAAAGACCGTGTTCCACGGCACCGATGTCGGCCATACCTGGCATAGTACCGGCCCTCGGTATCTGAAATATCTGAAATCCACCGGGCAGATGGACACCGAGGAGTATCAACGTGCCCTGCTGAATATTCAGCAGGGAAAGCGATACGCACGGATTTGTCAAACCAATGAAGAGGCGGCTGAACAGTACCGGGAAGATCGGATGGTGGAGAATTTCCAGCGCAGCTATCAGGAACTGGAAGAGACTCACCGCACCGATATCATGGGGATCTACGGGAATGCACATGTCACAAATCCGGATCAGACACTTGCCGCGTATTATATGGCAAAGCAGCTGAAGGAGAGCTACGGGGAAAAGCTTCACACCACAGACCTGACGCAGGAACCGCAGCGGATCGACACGCTGGAAGTCAGCGGCAAAACCTACACAGCCTTCTATTATGGCGAACAGGATATCTCCGCGTTCACCGACTACAAGTCACGGAAGTTCTGGCGGCTCGAGGACGCATACGAGGACTTCAAGGATCTACCGAAAACGCAGGAGTTCCTGCCGTCTGACAATTACCCCATCCGAATCGAGGCCGGGCAGGTGTTTGCCGTCGAATATCTGCTGTCGGACGGTTCGACCGAATGGCGGTATTACCGCTCGGACGGCACCATGCAGGACGGCCAGCTCATCACAATGCGGATAAAAATGGAGTAAGCCAGCTTCCAGCAAAGGCTTCTTAGTCGATTTTTTACAAAAACGTTGCATCTGCATCGTTGCAACGGGCAAAACCTATGGTATACTATAAGGGATATCCGGGCAGGCATTTCTGCCCCACCCACCCCCGCTGCGGGGTCAACACAAAAGGAGTATTGTAGCGTTATGGTTCGCATTACTATGGAAGACGGCGGCATCATCGACATCGAGCTGAACGAGGAAGTTGCCCCCATCACCTGTGAGAATTTCAAAAAGCTGGTCAAGGAAGGCTTTTACAACGGCCTGACCTTCCACCGTGTCATCCCCGGCTTTATGATCCAGGGCGGCTGCCCGCTGGGCACCGGCACCGGCGGCCCGGGCTGGAACATCAAGGGCGAGTTTGCCGCTAACGGCGTCAACAACCCCCTCAAGCACACCCGCGGTGTGATCAGCATGGCCCGCAGCATGAACCCCAACAGCGCAGGCAGCCAGTTCTTCATCATGCACAAGGATGCCCCCCATCTGGACGGTCAGTACGCCGCCTTCGGCAAGGTAGTTGCCGGCATGGATGTTGTGGATAAGATCGCAGCTGTCCGCACCGACTGGAACGACAAGCCCACCACCCCGGTCAAGATGAAGACCGTGGAACTCATCGAGGGCTAAAATAAGCTTTTGCATTTCAAAATAGCGGAGCACCCTGCACGGGCGCTCCGCTATTTTTTATCCTTCCCCGTAAAAACGCAATGCCGGACAGCCCGCAGGCTGCCCGGCATTGCGCTATTTCAAATCATATTCCAGCTTAATCCAGAACCTTTCTTCTGCGCCGGAGCTTACGCACCAGCTTGCGGAGCAGCAGCACTGCCGCCGTCATGGCAAAAAGTTTTTTCATGGCGTGTTCTCCTTTTGTTGCGTCCTTATTTTTTCGGCTCAGCCGAATTTTTACAGCATCAGAAAAAGTAATACCATTCTATAAAAATCAACTATCCGTACGTCATTTTAGCATAAATGCACAAAATAAACAAGACGGTGGTTGCTTTTTTGCGCTGATAGGCAACGCTTTTGGAGAATCAGACTAGTTTTGCTTCCACACAAAAACAAAACCAGCCAAGCCCGCGGGCTTGGCTGGTTTAAAAGTTGTCGGTATTCCCTGATCAGGCGCCCACGATCAGGCGCACGGCGCCGTAGATGCCGGCATCGTTGCCAAGGCTGGCAGCCTTGATGGGGGTCTCCTTGCAGGACTGGAAAGCGTACTCCTTGTAGTGGCGCACCAGCGGATTGAACAGGACCTCTCCGGCGCGGGCCACGCCGCCGCCGATCATGAACATCTCGGGGTCGGTGGTGGCGGCAATGTTGGCAAGTGCCATGCCCAGCGTAGAAGCCATTTCGTCCACCTCGCGGGCGGCCAGTGCGTCCCCGGCGCGGGCAGCGTCAAACACGTCCTTGGCTTCAAAGTCCTTGCCGCGCAGGGTGCAGGCGGTGTCCGGGTTCTCGTCCAGCAGCTTTTTCATGCAGCGCACAACGCCGGTGGCGCTGGAATACTGCTCCAGGCAGCCGCGCTTGCCGCAGCCGCAGACGGCAGTCTCGTGGGAGTTGACGGTGATGTGGCCGATCTCGCCGCCGGCACCGTGCGCACCGTCGATGACCTTGCCGTTCACGATGACACCGCCGCCCACGCCGGTACCCAGCGTGACCATGACGGCGCTGCGGCAGCCCTGTGCCGTGCCCATCCAGATCTCGCCCAGAGCAGCCACGTTGGCGTCGTTGCCCACCAGCACCCGGATGCCGCCCAGCAGCTCGCTGAGCTCAATGGAGACGTTGCGGTTGCCCCAGCCGCCAAGGTTTGCACACACGATAGGCACGATGCTGGAATCCAGCACCGGGCCGGGCACGCCCAGACCGACACCCTCGACTTCGTCTGCGGACAGACCCTTTTCCTGCATCTTCTGCTGCACGGCAGCAGCCAGATTTTCCAGAATGTGAGCACCGTTATTGGAAGTATCGGTGCTTACCTCCCACTTTTCCAGCAGCTTGCCGCTGGTGGTGAACAGGCCGACCTTGGCAGTGGTGCCGCCAAGATCGATGCCAAATGCGTATTCCTTCATGTCATTTACCCCTTTGATGCGGATGCGCCGCATTTTTTATCAGTATTCCATAGTATACCATATTTTTCCGCAAAAGAGCAGTACCGCGACGGCATTTCGTGCAATCGGACTGAAATCCATGTAAAATTTTGGGCAGTTCCACAAGGAGATTCAGCGCACAGTGTTGGTCAGCGTGCCAATTCCCTCGATCTCGCACTGCACGGTGTCGCCCGGGTGCAGGAATTGCGGCGGGTCCATGCCCATGCCCACCCCGGCGGGGGTGCCGGTGGCGATGATGGTACCGGCTTTCAGGGTCATGCCCTGCGAAAGCTCGTGGATGACATGGTCGATATCAAAAATTTGCAGCTTGGTGTTGGAATCCTGCCGCAATTCTCCGTTTACCCGGCTGCGGATGGGCAGCGCGGGCGGGTAGGTGTCAAATTCATCGGCAGTGACGATGCAGGGCCCCATGGGGGTAAAGCCGTCCAGACTTTTGCCGAAGTACCACTGCTTGTGGGCGGTCTGCACGTCCCGGGCGGAGACGTCGTTCAGGATGGTGTAGCCGAACACATAGTCCTTGGTCTGCCCGGCGGGCACGTCCTTGGCGTCCTTGCCCAGCACCACGGCCAACTCACACTCGTAGTCCAGCTTCTGCACAAGGTCGGTGTGCGCCTCGATGAAGCCGCCGTCCGGCACCGCACGGCTGACCCGCTTGGAGAAGTAGATGGCGTCCTGATGCTGGGTGGAAAAGGCGTCCGCAGAATACTTTTCGGCCTCGTCCGAGTGCGCCATGTAGTTGATGCCCAGACAGACCACGTCCTGCGCAGGGCAGGGGATGGGGCTTTGCAGGGTGACGGCTTCCACCGGCAGCGCCGGGATGCCGCTGATGGCCAGCTGCAAACCGAACCGCACCTGCGGGGTGAGGAAGGGGATAGCGTCGGACAGGGTCTCGTAGGAGAGCCCCAGCCAGCTCAGCGGCCAGACCTGTGTGCCGTCCTGCGAGAGGATGGCAGGGTCCTCCATGCCGTCCGGCAGGCGGCAGGTGACAAAACGCATACAGTGCCCCTCCTCTCAGTGCCGGTAGGCGATGGCGCTGCGGATGCGGTCGGCCTCAGCTTCTCCGGCCAGCTGGCGCACCAGCTCCAGCGCAAAGGGGATGGCACCGCCCAGACCATAGCTGGTGGTGATGTTGCCGTCCACGACCACCTCGGTGTCCAGCACATGGGCACCCGCCAGCTGATCCTGAAATGCAGCGTGGGCGGTGGCGTTTTTGCCCTCCAGCAGACCCAGTGCCGCCAGCACGCTGGGTGCGGCGCAGATGGCGGCTACCTTTTTGCCCGCTTTTGCAAAGGCAACACAGGTGTCGGTCACCGTCTTGTTGGCGGCAAGGTTCGGCGTGCCGGGAATGCCGCCGGGCAGTACCACCAGATCCACATCGGAATAATCGACTTCCTCCGCCAGTGCATCGGCAGTGATATGCACCTTATGGCTGCTCAGGATCTCCCGGCTGCCGGAGGCGCTGGCAACCAGCACCTCCACCTTGGCGCGGCGGAGCAGGTCCACCACCAGCAGAGCCTCGCACTCCTCGGTGCCCTCCGCAAAAAATACAACAGCTTTTGCCATAAGAATAACCTCCTGTTCAAATCTTAAAAAGAAAAGCCGCGTGCCGCAGCTTTGGGCAACAGCCCTTTTGGCGGTACGCGGCCTTTGTATCAGTCAGCGGACTTTTTTTCAGCTTCCAGCAGTGCACGCAGCACACTGTCGTCTGCGCTCAGCACCCGGCTGACCCGGCTGATGATGGCGCTGGACGCACCGGTCTTGTCCATGATCTCGGTGTAGATGCACTTGTCGGCCAGCAGCTCGGCAATATTGTAGCGCTGCTCCATTGCGCTGAGCTCTGAATAGCTGCACACGTCCTGCAGAAAACGATAGCATTCCTCCGGGGTCTTGAGCTGCAGAAAAGCCCGATACAGACCGGAGTTGCCGGTGGGATGATCTTTCGCCATGATAGTCTCCTTTTTTGCACAGAATGCCCGCAGACAGCGGCTTTATTACACTACATCAGTGTAGTACAAACGCGGAAAAATTTCAATGGCTATTTTGTGATTTTTCGGAAATCAGCTCAGGGTATGCTCATACACCAGCTCGTTGCGGGGCACGGTGCCGTTTTCCTGCTCGGCGGGGCGCAGTTCGCGGTAGCGCAGCGCCTTGAAGAACTGCTGCACCGGCAGTGCCTTGGCGTGGATGGTGCACCACACCCGGCCCTTGCCCTCGCCCTTTGCCAGCCGCTCGCAGGTCTGCACGATATCCCTGCCAATAGCTTTGCCGCGATACTCCGGCTTGAGGTACAGGTGCATCAGGTGCAGGGCAGTGTTCTCCATCTTCCACGCGAAGTAGCCGATGAGCTTGCCCCCCAGAAACACCAGAAAATAGTTCACGTCATTGTCGATGTCCGCTTCAATGGCGTCGGCGCTTTGCAGCTCCTCCACAAGGGTGTCCAGCTGCTTTGCGGGGTAGTAGCGCTTGTAGACCTCGTGCCACAGCTCGCTGGCAAGGTCGGCAGTGTTGTGGATGTATTTGGCCTTTGCGACCAGCTTGTAATCAGGCTTCATAAAACTCCTTATACTCTTACGATGTAATCCGGCTTGCGGGGCGCGGCGGGCTTGGGCTCAGCAGCGGGGTAGCCCAGAATGCAGTGGCCTACGCCGATCCAGTCGCCCTCAATGCCCCACTTTTTCAGCAGTGCCTTGCCCTCGGCGGAGTCGAACTCCTCCCGGGCGCGGTTGATCCAGCAGCTGCCCAGCCCCAGCGATGCGGCAGCCAGCATCAGGTTGCCCATGACAAGGCTGCCGTCCTGCACGGCGCAGTTTGCGTGGGCATCGGCCAGCACCACCAGAATGGTGGGTGCGCCGTACATGGGGTCGCTGTCGGTGCCCATGACGGCGGCGTTCATCCGGGTCAGCTGGGCGCGGGCAGCGGCATCCTGCACGACCACGATCTTAGCGCTCTGGCGTCCCATGGCGCTGGCGGCGTAGGTGCCGGCCTCTAGCACGGCGTCAAGCTCTGCATCCGTGATCTGCCGGGGCTCGTAGGCGCGGCAGCTGCGGCGGCTGTAAATGGTTTGTAAAGTCTCGTTAGTCATGAAAGATCCCCTCCTTAATCGTGGATAACTTTATTGTACCACAACCTGCGCCGGAGTGCAAAGTACCCGCCGGTAAAAATCATTATCGGCTTCCGAAAACGTTCCCGGCGCAAAAACACGGCAGAATGCACAAAAAACAAAAGAAAGATTATGGAAAAGCATTCTTGTTGCCAGCGGGCAAATCGGGTATAATAGGGCTACCATAGCGGAAAGGAGTTGTGCTCTATGGCAAAGGCATCGCAGGTCGTCATTATGGAGGGGGAATACTACATTATCAAGTCCCCCAACGGGAAGGTACTGGAAGTAAAGGATTTCAACACGGAGAACGGCGCCGGCATCCAGCTGTGGAGCTATGCGGGTCATCCGTGGCAGCAGTGGCAGTTTGTGGACGCGGGCGAGGGACGCTGGCGCATCCAGAACCGCTTTACCGGCAAGATGATCGATCTGGCGCTTGGCGGCGTGGTGGAGGGCACATGGCTGCACCAGTGGAGCCGCACCAGCGGGCTGAGCCAGTGCTGGGCGCTGGAACCTACCCGCAGCGGACGCACCCGTATCCGCAATGTGCTGTCGGATAAGTACATCGACCTTGTGGGCATGAATACCGCCAACGGCGCACAGGCGCAGATCTGGAACTATGTGGCGGGCGGCAATCAGGAGTGGACGCTGGAACGCATTGACCCTGATGTTGCCCAGACCGGCAAGCGCGCCGGGGAAGCCAAAGACTCCCAGCCTACCCCCAGCCAGCGCAAGCACCAGAATGATCTGGTGCGCAAGCTGAACAGCGCAGGCAAGGGCCGCGCCGGGCGCAAGGCATAAATCGAAAAACGCTTCCGCTGCTATGTGGGCATCCGCAGCGGAGACACTTCCCAAAGGGCTGCTGCACAGCGTTTCATGCAGCAGTCCTTTTTATGAGAATGATAAGGAGAACCACCCATGAACTTAGGCGCATTTATGGACCCGGAATTTCCCATTTTCAGCACCACCCTTTGCTATCTGGAGCGGGAGGACGCTTACCTGATGCTGCACCGCGTCAAAAAGCAGGACGACTACAACCACGACAAATGGGTGGGCGTGGGCGGCAAATTTGAGCGGTTTGAAAGCCCGGAGGACTGCCTTGTGCGGGAGGTGCGGGAGGAGACCGGCCTTACCCTGACGCGCTACCGCGCCCGGGGACTGCTGACCTTTGTGTGGGGCAATATGACCGAGTTCATCCACCTGTACACCGCCGACCGGTGGGAGGGCGAGATGATAAGGGGCGATGCCTGCGCCGAAGGCGAATTGCAGTGGGTGCAAAAGACCGAGGTGCAAACGCTGCCCATCTGGGAGGGGGACAAGCTCTTTTTCCGTCTGCTGGAGGAAGAGCATCCCTACTTCTCCCTCAAGCTGGTGTATGACGGCGATACCCTGAAACAAGCCGTGCTGGACGGCAAGCGCATCGTCTGAGCAAGCTGTAAAAAGAACAAATAGCATCGACCTCCTCCGCTTCTGAAGCTCAGAAAATCAGCGGAAGCTGCCGATGCTTTTTTGTTTGTGCGTGATTATCCGCGCACGGCGTCCTTCATGCGCTTGACATAGGCACCGATCTGCTCCGGTGCGGCGGTACCGTACTGCTCCAGCAGCTTGATGATGGCCGAACCGACGATCGCGCCATCGGCGATGCCAGCCATCTTTGCAGCCTGCTCCGGGGTGGAGATGCCAAAGCCGATGGCACAGGGCGTCTTGGTGTTTTCCCGCACCACCTTTACGATGGCGGCAAGGTCGGTCTTGATCTCGATGCGAGTGCCGGTGACGCCAAGGCTGGACACGATATACAAAAAGCCCTCCGCTTCTTTGGCGATCATGGCAATACGGTTTTCCGAAGTGGGCGCGATCATGGAGATAAGATCCACACCGTACTGGCTGCAGATGGGCGCAAACTCGTCCTTTTCCTCATAGGGCAGGTCGGGCAGGATCAGCCCATCAATGCCGATTGCTGCGCAGGTGGAGACAAACCGCTCGGCCCCGTAGGAGAACACGACATTGGCGTAGGTCATGAACACCATGGGGATGGTCACATCCCGGCGCACCTCCCGCACAAGGTCAAAGACCTTATCCGTGGTGGTACCGGCCTGCAGGGCGCGGAGGTTTGCGCCCTGAATGACCGGGCCTTCGGCGGTAGGGTCGGAGAAGGGGATGCCCAGTTCAATGAGGTCGGCACCGTTTGCAGCCATAGCGCGGATGGCGGCGGCGGTGGTTTTTAAGTCTGGGTCGCCGCAGGTGATGAACGGAATAAACGCCTTGCCGTCTGCAAAGGCCTTGGCAATGTTACTCATGAAGATCCTCCCCTCTGTAACGGGCAATGGCGGCGCAGTCCTTATCGCCGCGGCCGGAAATGGTGATGACGATGATCTTGTCCTTGTCCATGGCGGGTGCCAGCTTGATGGCCTGTGCCACGGCATGGGCGGACTCGATGGCGGGGATGATGCCCTCGGTGCGTGCCAGATACTCAAAGGCGTTCACGGCTTCATCGTCGGTAACGGCTACATACTCGGCGCGGCCGATGTCGTGCAGCCATGCGTGCTCCGGGCCGATGCCGGGGTAATCCAGACCGGCAGAAATGGAATAGACCGGCGCGATCTGGCCGTATTCGTCCTGACAGAAATAGGACTTCATGCCGTGGAAAATGCCCAGACGCCCCGTGTTGATGGTGGCGGCAGTCTCGAAGGTGTCAATGCCGCGGCCTGCGGCCTCGCAGCCGATCAGGCGCACGCTCTTATCGTTGATAAAGTTGTAGAAGCTGCCGATGGCGTTGGAGCCGCCGCCCACACAGGCAATGACGACATCCGGCAGGCGGCCTTCCTTTTCCAGCAGCTGCTCCTTGATCTCCTTGGAGATGACCGCCTGAAAATCGCGCACGATGGTGGGGAAGGGGTGCGGCCCCATCACCGAGCCAAGGCAGTAGTGGGTGTCGCTGATGCGGCTGGTCCACTCGCGCATGGCTTCGGACACGGCATCCTTCAGCGTGCCGGTGCCGCTGGTAACGGGGATGACCTCTGCGCCCAAAAGACGCATCCGGTAGACGTTCAGAGCCTGACGCTTAGTGTCCTCCTCGCCCATGAACACCACGCACTCCATGCCCATCAGGGCGGCAGCAGTAGCCGTGGCTACGCCGTGCTGGCCTGCGCCGGTCTCGGCGATGAGGCGGGTCTTGCCCATCTTTTTGGCAAGCAGTGCCTGCCCGAGGACGTTGTTGATTTTATGTGCGCCGGTGTGGTTCAGGTCCTCGCGCTTGAGGTAAATTTTTGCACCGCCGAAATCCTCGGTCATCTTTTTTGCGTAGTACAACCGGCTGGGGCGGTCTGCGTACTCGTTGAGCAGCTCGGTGAGCTCCCGGTTGAACTCCGGGTCGTCCTTATAATGATTGTAGGCCTCTTCCAGTTCAATCACAGCATTCATCAGCGTTTCGGGGATATACTGCCCGCCGTGGATGCCAAAGCGTCCGTTGGGGTTCGTCATGGTCGTTCATTCCTTTCCTTCGTTGTCCTGCCCGCGTACAGCGGCTGCAAAGGCCGCCATTTTTGCGGAGTCCTTCTTCCCTGCCGTTTCAATGCCGGAACTTACATCCACCGCATAAGGGTGCAGCCGGGTCACGGCATCTGCTGCATTGTCTGCATCCAGCCCACCAGCCAGAATATAAGGCCGTGGAAAGCCCTGCAGCAGCTTCCAGTTGAACACCGTGCCCGTGCCGCCTGTGCCGGAGTCCAGCAGTACCATGTCTGCCGTGCTTCGGGCGGCAGCGGCTAAGCCTGCGGCACTTTCCGCCCGGAAGGCTTGCCAGAGCGGCTTTGCGGTCAGGCTGCGCAGCCGGGCAAGGTAAGCAGCATCCTCCTGCCCGTGCAGCTGGGCAATGTCGAGGATGTTTTCGTTCAGCAGCCGGGCGACCGCCTCCGGCGGTTCGTTCACGAACACGCCCACCGCCTTGATGGCGGGGTCAAGCCTTGCCCGGAGCAGCGCCGCCTGCTGCGGGGATACATACCGCTTGCTTTTGGGGGCAAACACAAAGCCGATGTATTCCGGCTTCAGCGCGTTTGCCGCCGCGATATCCTCCGCACGGGTCAGACCGCAGAATTTGATCTTGGTCATATCACAACAGCCCTTTCAGCTCCCGCAGCTTTGCGGTCTTGTCCGGCGCACGCATGAGCGTTTCACCAATGAGCACGGCGTCTGCCCCGATGGCGGCAAGCCCGGCAACATCCGCGGCGGTTTTTACGCCGCTCTCCGAAACAAAGAGCACGTCCTGCGGGATACGCGCCCGCAGGCGGCGGCTGTTTTCAGTATCCACCGTGAAGGTTTTCAGGTTGCGGTTGTTCACGCCAAGGATGCGTGCCCCGGCGGCAAGCGCCCGGTCCACCTCGGCATCATCGTGGGTTTCCACCAGAGCGGAAAGCCCCAAGTCCGCGCAGATGGCAATGTATTCCCGCAGCTGTACATCGTCCAGAATGGCACAGATGAGCAGCACCGCCGATGCACCGAGAAGCTTTGCTTCGTAGATCATGTAGTCATCCACCGTAAAATCCTTGCGCAGACAGGGCGTAGAAACGGCGGCAGCGATCTCTTTTAAATAGCTGTCACTGCCCAAGAACCACTTTGGCTCGGTCAGCACCGAAATGGCATCTGCCCCGGCGGTCTCGTATTCCTTGGCGATTTGCAGGTACGGAAAATTCGGTGCGATGAGCCCCTTGGAGGGCGATGCCTTTTTGCACTCGCAGATGAAGGAGAGCCCCTGCTTTGCCAGTGCTTTTTCAAAGCGGAAATCGCCCTTCGGCAGCGCCATCGCCTGCCGCCTTAGCTCGGCAAGCGGAGTCTGCCGCTTGGCTTCTTCCACCCGCTGCCGGGCGTAGTCGGCCAGCTGGTCTAAAATGTTCATGCGGTCTCCTCCGGGCGGTTGCTCACGGCGATGAACTTTTCCAGCACAGCCGCCGCCTTGCCGCTGTCGATCAGCTGCGCCGCCAGCGCGATGCCGTCCGCCATGGTCTCGGCCTTGCCGCCGATGTAAAGGGAAGCGCCCGCGTTCAGCAGCACTGCGTCCCGCTTGGGGCCTTTTTCCCCGGCAAGGATCGCCCGGGTGATGGCGGCGTTTTCGGCCGGGGTGCCGCCCACAAGGTCGGCCTTTTCGCAGCGGTTCAGCCCAAACTGCTCCGGCGTGATGGTGTAGCACTTGTACCAGCCGTCCTTGATCTCGCAGACTTTTGTAGGAGCGCTGAGAGAGATCTCGTCCAGCTTATCCTTGCCGTAGACCACCATGCCGCGCCGGACGCCCAGACTGACAAGCACCTGCGCCAGCGGCTCGACCAGATATTCATCGTAGACGCCCAGCAGCTGCATCTTGGGGGAGCCGGGATTGGTAAGCGGGCCAAGGATGTTGAACACGGTGCGGAAGCCCAGTTCCCTGCGGATGGGGCCCACATATTTCATGGAGGTGTGGTACTTCTGCGCAAAGAAGAAGCAGATACCTACCTCCTGCAGCAGCTCCGCACAGCGGGCGGGGCTTTGCTGGATGTTCACGCCCAGCGCCTCCAGACAGTCGGCGGTGCCGCACTGGGAGGAGGCTGCCCGGTTGCCGTGTTTGGCTACCTTCATGCCGCCTGCCGCCGCTACCAGCGCCGAGGTGGTGGAAATGTTAAAGCTGTGGGCATTGTCGCCGCCGGTGCCCACGATCTCAAAGAGTTCCATGCCGGTGTCCACCTTGGTGGCGTGGTCGCGCATGGCGGCGGCGCAGCCTGCAATCTCATCGGTGGTCTCCGCCTTGGTGCTCTTGGTGGAAAGCGCCGCAAGGAAGGCGGCGTTCTGGGTGGGGGAGGTCTCGCCGCTCATGATCTCGTTCATGACAGCGTAGGCTTCGTCATAGGTCAAGTCTTGTTTATTGACGATCTTTACAATGGCTTCCTTGATCATTTTTAACCCTCCATAAAATTCTTCAAGATCAGCCGACCCTGCGGGGTCAGGATGGATTCCGGGTGGAACTGCACCCCGTAGATGGGGTATTTTGTATGCTGCACCGCCATCACTTCGCCGTCGGCGGTGCGGGCGGTGATTTTAAGCTCCGGCGGCAGGGTAGCGGGGTCTGCCGCCAGCGAGTGATACCGCGCCACCAGCAGAGGGGCTTCACAGCCGCGGAACAGCGGACACGCGGGGGCAAATTCCACTTCGGACTGCTTGCCGTGCATGAGCTGCTTTGCGTAGGTGACGGTAGCACCAAAGGCTGCGCAGATGGCCTGATGCCCAAGGCAGACGCCCAGTGTGGGGACTTCCCTGCCCAATGTGCGGGCAGCTTCCAGCGTGATGCCTGCATCCTCCGGTCTGCCGGGTCCCGGCGAAAGGATGATGCGTGCCGGATGCAAAGCGCGGATCTCGTCCAAGGTCAGCTCATCGTTGCGGATGACCCGGATGCCGGGGTCCAGCTCGCCCACCAGCTGGTAGAGGTTATAGGAAAAGCTGTCGTAGTTGTCGATCAGCAGTGTCATAATCCTTCCTCCTGTGCCTGACGGAGTGCGCTGACCACGGCCTGCGCCTTGTTGATGCACTCCTGATATTCCTTTTCGGGCACCGAGTCTGCCACGATGCCTGCACCGCTGCGGACGAACACCTGCCCGTTTTTCTTATAGGCGATGCGGATGGCAATGCAGGTGTCCATGTTGCCGGTAAAATCAATGTAGCCGATAGCACCGCCGTAGATGCCGCGCTTGTTGTTTTCCAGTTCCCCGATCAGCTGGCAGGCGCGTATTTTGGGTGCACCGGAAAGAGTGCCTGCCGGAAGCACCGCCTCGATGGCGTCCAGTGCATCGCATTCCGGCCGCAGCTGGCCGCGCACGGTGGAGCCGATGTGCATCACATGGGAATACCGCTCGATGGAGTGCAGCTTTTCCACTTCTACCGTACCGAAGCGGCTCACCTTGCCAAGATCGTTGCGGCCAAGGTCTACCAGCATATTGTGCTCTGCCAGCTCCTTTTCGTCTGCCAGCAGCTCCGCCTCCAGTGCTTTGTCCTCGGCATCGGTCTTTCCGCGCGGGCGGGTGCCGGCCAGCGGAAAGGTGTGCAGTACGCCGTCCTCCAGCTTGACCAGCGTTTCCGGCGAAGCACCGGCCACCTCTACGTCCGTACCGGAAAAATAGAACATATACGGCGAGGGGTTGATGGTGCGCAGCATCCGGTAAGCGCCCAGCAGACTGCCCTCAAAGGGTGCCGCCAGCCGGTTGGAAAGCACGATCTGGAAGATCTCGCCTTCATGGATGGCGTGCTTTGCCTTTTCCACCATTGCGCAGTAGGCGGCCTTGTCAAAAAGCGGGGTCACATCGCCCAGCAGCCTGCCTGCGGCTTCCTGCTTTTGGGTGCCTGTCTGCAGCAGCTGCGCCAGCTGCTGTAAACGAAGAACAGCTTTGTTGTAGTTCGTTTCCAGCGCATCCGGCTGCAGCGGCATATTTACGATGAGCACGATCTTCTGCCGCAGATTGTCAAAGGCGATGACCTGATCGAAAAGCATCAGATCCACATCCTTGAAGTTTTCGGTGTCCTGCGCTCCGGCGCTGGCTTTCGGCTCGCTGTAACCAAGGTAATCGTAGGCAAAGTAGCCCACAAGACCGCCGGTGAAGGTGGGCAGCTCTGCAAAGCGCGGGCTTTTGTATTGTGCAAGGATCTCCCGCAGCGTCTGCGAGGGATCTTGCGTTTCAAAGGTAAGCTCCCCAGCCTTCATTACGCCGTTGCGGCAGGTGATCTCCATTTTGGGGTCAAGCCCCAGAAAGGTGTAGCGTCCCCACTTTTCGCTGGGCTGGGCACTTTCCAGCAGGTAGCAGTGGGTGGAAACGTTTTTCAGGATCTTCAGCGCCTCAATGGGCGTGCAGATGTCGGACAAGATCTCGCCGCTGACCGGCAGCACCTTGTAACCGCCCGCCGCCGCAATGGTTTTTACTTCGTCCAGTGCAGGCCGTATCTTCATAGCCGCTACCCCTTTCTGCGTCAAACAAAAAACTCCCCCGGCGCTTCTGCCGGAGGAGTGTAAAAGAAAAACGCCCCGGACAGAAGAAACCTTCTTCTGTCAAGGACGAATAAAGCTAGGCCTTTGATCCGCGGTGCCACCCTGACTTCATGGGAACGACCCCATGCACTTGGCGGGATGCCAACACATCCCCGGCAACTGACGTATGCCCTACGTTGCAGAATACTGTGCGGCGTGTTCAGCGCACCGCAGTTCCCTGCACCCTCAGCGGTCCATTTCGGGAAAAAGCGACGCAGCGCCGCCTTTTCCTTGACGAACTGTTTCCGGTCTGCTTCTCAGCTGCGCAGGCTCTCTGTACAGGCATGGTTCGCCGTTATCTCCGCTTCAACGGTTTAGTGTATTGAATTTTCCTATATTAAAGCACGGATTTTGGATTTGTCAATACCAAATTTTGCTTTTGGGAAAATTTTACCTATGGCTGAGCCAATACCAGCCCGGATGCTCCTCGCTGCTTGTGATCTGATCCGGGTGCTCAAACAATATTGCATACTGCGCAATTTTTTCATCCGGGATGTCAGGGGCTTCCGCAAAGAACTTTCCGTTTTCAGCGGCGGGATTCTTTGCGCGGGCGGTATTATACAAGATGATATGGTTCGTATCAGATTCGCCCAGATCTCCGATCTCATGGGTCACGATGCCGTCAATGACGGTCAGTTTGCCGTCAAGGAAGCTTTCTTCACCAGCCATCCGTGAAACGAAACAATCATCGATCCAATAAACCGTTCCATCGCCAACATAGCGTGTCATTTGGACGTGTGCTGCCCCGAACGAACCGAAATACTTTGCAGTTGGATTTTCCTGATAGATCCGCTGGAGATTTGCATACAGGGCATCCTCCCGATAAGCCATAGCCTTGCCGCCATGTTGAAGCTCTGCCTGATAATCGTTCAGTTCATTGCACGTCAGCTCCTGTTGCCAGCCTAGAAGAGCACGCTCCAGATGGATCATCTTATCGCCCAGCACTAATTCGAGTTGTTCCGGCCGAGTCTGCATCTGCTTGATCAGCTGTGGCAGCAGACTGTTTTGAAAACGATACTGCAACCGGCATTTCTGGATGCCGATCAAAAGCATCTGTGTCTCTCTGTCTGCTGCTGAAAAATCACAATCTTTCAGAAGATACTTGCAGAAGGTGCAGAGCATCTCAATCGAATCCGTGATGTCTGCGCCAACGATGGAGATCTTATCATTGTCCGGTCTGTTTCGGTTGAATTCCGACATCCACCGGAATAATTCGTAGTCCTCTTGGGATATCGTAAACTGATCGAACGCATCGGAAAAGGTCATCCGGTTCTGTATCGTTTCGTTTTCGATAAAGCCGCTTGCATAGCCATGCTCCATCAAAAGGACACGCACACCTTTTTTCTCCACAAGATACTTGAATAGCACATTGCGGAACTTTTGGTATTCTACTTTTCGATGAATCTCGCCAAAGATATAGACCTGCGCGTCATCGTATCGGAGCATTCTGGAAAGCCCGGAACCGGTGGAGAGATCGATGATCTGAGAGCTTCTTGGATAAAGTTCAAACACAAGAGCGAAAAGAAGGACAAGAGCAGCTGCGAAAGCGAGGAACCTCTTGCGCAAACTGCTGTTATATTGCGGTGCTTTCATGACGACACTCCTTGGTATTTTATAATGCGGGAAGGTGGTTTTGTTTTACGCTCATACCACGAAAAAATCCACATTATGGTAACGAAAAACGGTTTTTCTGTCATGAAAAGGCACGGCTCTGTCCTATAGAGTGCACTATTTGCGATTTCAACATAATCGTATTATAATCGCTGTGAGAGCGGATGAGATATTTTGAATAACCAAAAGCCGGTTCGTTTATCTTGGGGGAAATTTCAGATGAATGTATTGATCTGTGATGATGAGTGGCGTGTTACGGAGCAGGTTTCAGAGCTGCTCCAAAAGCATTGCGCAGAAAATGGAATGCAGGTGCGGTTTCACCTGTTTGATGATCCCTGTGCGATCAAAGACCTTGCGGGGTACGATATCGCGATTCTGGATATCGATATGGGAGACTTCAGCGGCATCGATCTGGCGCGGAGACTTCGGAAAGAAAAACCGGGGATCGTGATCATTTTTCTGACCAACTTCATCCAGTATGCGCCGGAAGGGTTTGAAGTACAGGCGTTTCGGTATCTTTTGAAAACCAATATGCAGGAAAGACTGGTATCCTATTTTGAGGATGCAGTCAAAGAAGTGATCCGAAAAAAACAAATCATTACGATCTCCGTCAATTCGGAATTGATCGATATTCCGGTAAATCATATTCTCTATCTGGAGTCAAATCTGAGGATCGTTATCATGCACCTGATCCACGACGAACGGACCGAATATCGGTTTTATGGAAATATGACAGATTTATCGGAAAAGTTGGAAGACCTTGGGTTTCTGCGTATCCAAAAGTCCTTTCTGGTAAATATGGAGTACATCGAACAGATGCAGTATGAAAAGGTGCACTTACGCGGAGGGATCGTTTTGCCCTCAAGCGCTAAAAGCCACAAGGAATTAAAACAGCATTACTTGAAGTGGAGAGGGAAAAATCGATGGGCGATCTCTTGAGCTTTCTTTATACGGTGGTCGATACACTGTCTTTGATCTTCTTTTTGGATGCATTTGCCCAAAGACGATGGGATAATTGGAAGTTTACGTTGGGCATCGGGTGCCTTGTTGCTCTGAATTTCTGGATCCTGCAAGTTCCGCTTGTTTTCTTTGGCCGAGATCCGGCTGTAAAGATCGGCATGATCCTTTTGTCGTACACATTGAGCGCAAGAGCATTGTATAGAGAGATCTCCAGCGGAATGCTGCTGCTCTTAGTCTGTATAGAATATCTCATGACCTATTGTTTGTCTTTTGGGCTTGGCATGGCAGGTGCTTTTATCTGCGGAATGGACGGAGCGTCCTTTCAAACAAGTTTTCCGCTTATGATAAGCTATGGAGTTATCAACTATTCGGCAGAGCTTTTTCTGGCATACACATTTCGAAAGCTTATGCGGAGAAGAAGGAGCTTGAGAACCCCCAACAAGCTGACGGGCGTAAAATCAGGTCTTTATTTTTTGTTTCCGGGAACATCTTTTGTGATGCTGGTGCTTTTGCTGTACATGACGACTGGTAAAAGCGCAAGCGAAATGGTGATTGCTGCGGTATGCGGTTTGATTTTTGCCGCAAATGTGGCAGTGCTGTATCTTTTGGAACGAATGGAAAAGACCGTTGAAAATCAGGAAAGAGTTTTGGCGCTGGAACAGCAGCTCCAGTTTCAGGCTAAAAATATGGAAGCCGCAAGTCAGCTCTATACGGCTCAGCGCCATAAGGTACATGACTTTCAGGCACATCTCAATACACTTCAAGGTCTTTTGCAAAATCAGGAATATGATGCGGCAGAGCAATATTTGAATTCTGTATCCAAGGAACAGACAGACCGATCGTTCCTCGTCAACTCTCACCATGCGATCTTGGATGCACTGTTCAATACGAAAGCAACGGAAGCGATCCAGAAGGGGATCGACATTGATTTCGAGCTGAACGATTTATCGGCTCTGCCTTTTGATGTATCGGATATGGTCGTCCTGTTTTCCAATCTGCTGGATAACGCCATTGAAGCCTGCGAAAAAATCGAGGACGATCGGGTGATTCGGGTTTCTGCAGTGTTAAAACAAAGCTTTTTGTTTTCTGTTCGGAATACGACCCTTCCGGTCGAAATAAAAAATGATACGATCCAGACGACAAAACCGAATGCAAGTCTTCATGGATTCGGGCTTTCCAATATAAAACTTATTCTGAACAAGTATCACGCAGACTTTGTTATGGACTATGAGGATGGATGGTTTCAGTTTACCGGAGAGATCGAAGCGCAGGTGAGGAAGTAGTGTTAAGGGAGATCGTGTATGCGCAGTGAAGCAACAATTCATCTTGTCTATCCGCCTGACCATAGTATACTGGAGAAAAGGCCCTCTATTGGCTGCGATTTAGCGAAGATGGAATCTTTGAGGACACCACGCGCGGACGGGTCCGAAGGATCATGAAGAAGAATCAAAAAAGCAGCTAATGCTATAGCAGTTTGCGTTTTTAATCTATCACATCGAGGAGCTGCGTTAAGCGGTTTGTGCAGAAAGAAGGTTCCACATGATTAAAAATATCGTATTTGATATGGGAAACGTTCTGACCAACTTGCACTGCTTGCTGCAAATGCGAACGCCTTTTGAATTGCAAAATGCTTTTTCAGTTGCTATACTGGGCTTACCAAAATTTTTTTCGGGAGGATGCCGCAGTGACTGCACAGACAATGCAAATCGGGAACAGACCTTGCCGTATTTACGGCAGGGCTAGTGCAGAATACCTGCTGCTCCAAATGACAGGCGAACACGAGCAGCAAAGCATGGACAACGAAGTGGATGCTATCGCACAAAGCAGCCGAAAGTATCTGTTTGCCGCCGTTCCGGTCTCAAACTGGAACGATGCACTTTCTCCGTGGGAAGCCCCTGCCGTGTGGGGAAAGCAAGGATTTGGCGGCAAGGCTGGGGACACCCTGCGCTTTCTGACGGAACAGGTCATCCCCACACTGAAGCAGCAGTCTCGTCTCCCGGAAGACATCAAAATCATTCTGGGTGGCTATTCGCTGGCAGGGCTGTTTGCATTGTGGGCATCCACCCAGACCGATTTGTTCTATGGTGTCGCCGCCACGTCTCCCTCTGTGTGGTTTCCGGGCTGGATGGAGTTTGAACAGCAGCACCCTATACAGGCACAGCGCGTTTATCTGAGCCTTGGTGACAAGGAAGATCACACGAAAAACACCGTCATGGCTGCGGTGGGCGATAACATCCGTGCCCTGCACAGCCGGCTTACAGCGCGTGGGGTAGACTGCACCCTTGAATGGAACAGCGGCGGGCATTTCAAAGACGCCGATTTGCGTACCGCGAAAGCCTTTCAGTGGGCGATGGAGGAAAGTCGATGAATATTTTGATCGATGCCGACGGCTGCCCGGTGGTCGACCTGACATTGCAGATTGCAAAACAGTTTGATGTTCCGGTCATCATCCTGTGCGACACCTCTCACCAAATCGAGCGGGAAGGTGCGCAGACATTGGTGTTCGATAAAGGGGCTGACAGCGTAGACTTTGCGCTGGTGAACCGGGTAAAACCGGGGGATGTGGTCGTGACACAGGACTACGGGCTGGCGAGTATGTGTCTTGCCAAGTGCGCACGAGTGCTGAACCAGAATGGTCTGGAATACACCGCCGACAACATAGACGCTCTCATGCTGCGGCGTTATGAAAACAAAAAGCTCCTCCGTGCCGGAAAGCACCCCAAGGGGAGCCCAAAGCGGACGAAGGAGCAGGATGTCAGGTTTGCGGATACGCTTGAGAAGATTCTGAGCAAAAAATATTGATACATTCTTTTTAATGGCTGGAGAACATAAAAAGGCACCAGCCTGAGCTGATGCCTTTTGTTGGCGGAGATGGTGGGATTCGAACCCACGTGCCCGATTAAGGACAAAACGATTTCGAGTCTTTGAAATTGTTGGATGAAGCTGGTCCCTCGCGGCTGTCATTGGCAGCTGAGG
>CAKTCK010000026.1 GCA_934539245.1 uncultured Faecalibacterium sp. | reverse complement strand
TCCGGTGCGGTAAAGACCTTTGTCTGGGTCATCCGCGGTACGCCGCTGATGCTGCAGATCATCGTCATTTATCTGGGGCCCGGTCTGCTGGGCATGAATAACCCCTGGCCCTCCGGCTCCGGTGGGCGCATGGTGGCGGCGGTGGTGGCTTTTGCCATCAACTACGCCTGCTATTTTTCCGAGATCTACCGCGGCGGCATCGAGGCAGTGCCCAAGGGGCAGACCGAAGCCGGGCAGGTGCTGGGCATGACCCGCACGCAGATCTTTTTCAAGGTCACCCTTTTGCAGGTGGTCAAGCGCATCCTGCCGCCCATGGGCAACGAGATCATCACCCTTGTCAAGGACACCTCGCTGGCAAACACCATCGCCAACAAGGAGATCATCATGATGGCAAAGGAGTACAGCGCAAAGGGTCTGATCTGGCCGCTGTTCTCCACGGCGCTGTTCTTCCTTGTGTTCGTAGGCGCACTCACCCTGCTGTTCGGATGGGCTGAAAAGAAACTGGATTATTTCCGCTGCTGAGGAGGTTTTTAAGAATATGGCATTACTGGAAGCCTCCGGCATTGGCAAAAATTTCGGAGATACAAAGGTCTTAAAGGATATTTCCCTTACCTTGGAGCAGGGCGAGGCACTGGCTATCATCGGCTCGTCCGGTTCTGGCAAGACCACCCTGCTGCGCTGCCTGAACTTTCTGGAGCGGCCGGACACCGGCTGCATCCGGGTGAACGGCGAGACCATGTGGGACGCCGCCGACCCCGCCACTCAGCGGGAGAGCGAGATCCGCAAAAAGCGGCTGCACTTCGGGCTGGTGTTCCAGAATTTCAACCTTTTCCCGCAGTATACCGCCTTGCAGAACGTGATGCTGGCAGGGGAACTGCTGGCAAAGGAGCGCCCGGACTACCGCGCCAACAAAAAGGCGGTGCACGCGCAGCTGGAACAGCAGGCGCGGGAGCTGCTGGCGCAGATGGGGCTTTCGGAGCGGGCAGACCACTACCCGCACCAGCTTTCCGGCGGGCAGCAGCAGCGGGTAGCCATTGCCCGCGCGCTGGCACTGCATCCGGACATCCTCTGCTTCGACGAGCCCACCAGCGCCCTTGACCCGGAGCTGACCGGCGAGGTGCTGCGGGTGCTGCGGGAGCTGGCCGACCGCAAGACCACCATGATCATCGTGACCCACGAGATGCATTTTGCCCGGGATGTGGCCGACCGCATCCTGTTCATGGACGGCGGTGTGGTGGTGGAGGAAGGCCCTGCAAAGCAGCTGATCGACCATCCCAGAGAGCAGCGCACCAAACAGTTTCTGGCACACTACGCGGAGTGAGCAAAATCACCAATTCTTTGGGTAAAAAACTAGAAATGTTGATGCAAACCAAGTCTTGTAAAACCGGCGCTGCTCCGCTATAATACCACTCATGAATCCTTATCAACGTCCTGCCGCTTTTCCGGCAGGGCGTTTTTCACGGCAAAAATGCGAACATCCATCCTTTTTATGTGGGCAGGAGGTATATTTCCATGACCAAAGACATGACGCAGGGCAGCCCGTTGAAGTTGATCCTTGCCTTTGCTGTGCCGCTGATGCTGGGCAGCCTGTTCCAGCAGTTCTACAATCTGGCCGATACCATCATCGTGGGTCGGTTCGTGGGCGTGGAGGCACTGGCGGCGGTAGGCAGCGTGGGCGGTTTGAACTATCTGGTGCTGGGCTTTGTCAACGGCATTGCCTGCGGCTTTTCCATCCCCATCTCATGGACCTTCGGTGCCCACGACCACCACGAGATGCGCCGCTACACCGCCAATACCGTGTGGCTGTCCATCGCCTTTGCCACGGTGCTCACCATCGTTACGGTGGCTATGACCCGGCTGGTTCTGGTGTGGACGAACACCCCCGCCAACATCATCGACCTTGCGGATGTGTATATCCGCACCATCTTTGCGGGCATCCCTTTCACCCTGCTTTATAATGTGACCAGCGCTTTGATGCGTGCACTGGGCGACAGCAAGCGCCCGCTGTATTTCCTGCTGGTGGCCAGCGTGCTGAACATCGGGCTGGACCTTGCCTGCATCATTGTGTTCAACATGGGCGTGTTCGGCGCCGCCTTTGCCACCGTGTTCAGTCAGGCTGTGGCAGGCATCGGCAGCCTTCTTTACATCGTGCGCCACTACCCGGAGCTGCGCTGGAATAAGGAAGAAGGGCGCATCAGCGCACCGCACTGCGCAAAGCTTTGCGCCATGGGCCTCCCCATGGGCCTGCAGTGCAGCATTACCGCCATCGGCAGCGTGGTGCTGCAGGGCGCGGTGAACGGTCTGGGCAGCGATATCGTGGCGGCGCAGACCGCCGGCGGCAAGGCTGCGCAGTTCCTCAGCGTGCCGCTGGAGAGCATCGGCACCGCCATGACCACCTACACCAGCCAGAATATGGGCGCGAAGGATCTGGACCGCGTGAACCGCGGCGTGAACACCGCACTGGGCATCGGCTGCGTGTACAGCGTGGCGTCCTTCCTCATCCTGCGCGTGCTGGACAAGCCCCTGATCGGCCTGTTTCTGGACGCAGGCGAGACCGCCATTATGGCCAACGCGCAGGACTTCATCTTCTGGAACAGCGTGTTCTACATCCCGCTGGCCGTGCTTATCATCTACCGCTACACCATTCAGGGTCTGGGGCACTCCGGCCTTGCCATGTTTGCCGGTGTGGCTGAGATGATCGCCCGCGCCATGGTGGGCTTCTGGTTCGTGCCGCTGTGGGGCTACTTTGCCGCCTGCATCGCAAACCCGGTGGCATGGTTCTTTGCCTGCTTCTTCCTGATCCCGGCGTATTTTGTGGTGTTCCGTAAACTGCAAAAGGAAAAGCAGCAGGAAGCCGCCGCAAAGGCGCAGTAAGGGTTCATAAAAAGTGCTTTTTCTTTTCGCCTTTTCATGCTATAATAACAGATAAATACGGCTTATGCCGTAATAGGGCAGGGCAGGGGAACTCTGCACTGCCGGGGCAATGCCCGCAATTGCGGCGGGCGGGAAAATACAAAAAGAGAGGCGAATCGAGATGTTGGATATGATCAAATGCAGCACCGGCGGCGCGTACTATGTGCGCGGAGAGTGGGTGCCCGCAGACGGCAACGCACCCGCTGCACTGGCGGCAAAGGGCTTTGATGCCGCCGCCGTTGCCAAGGCTAAGACCGGCACCATGGCCTACAATATTATGCAGGCACACAACACCAGCGGCGATGCCGAGAACCTGAAGATCAAGTTTGATGCCATGGCAAGCCATGACATCACCTTTGTGGGCATTATCCAGACCGCCCGTGCTTCCGGGCTGGAAAAGTTCCCCATCCCTTATGTACTCACCAACTGTCACAACAGCCTGTGCGCTGTGGGCGGCACCATCAACGAGGATGACCACCGCTTCGGCCTGTCCGCAGCCAAGAAATACGGCGGCATCTTTGTGCCCCCGCACATGGCAGTCATCCACCAGTATATGCGTGAGCGCTTTGCTGGCTGCGGCAAAATGATCCTTGGCTCGGACTCCCACACCCGCTACGGCGCACTGGGCACCATGGCGATCGGCGAGGGCGGCGGCGAGCTGGCAAAGCAGCTGCTGGGCCGCACCTATGATGTTGCCCGCCCGGGCGTGGTGGCCATCTACCTGACCGGCAGTCTGCCGGCGGGCTGCGGCCCCCACGATGTAGCCATTGCCCTTGTGGGCAAGCTGTTCAAGAGCGGCTACGTCAAGAACAAGGTCATGGAGTTCGTGGGCCCCGGCATTGCTTCCCTGCGGCAGGATACCCGCAACGCCATCGATGCCATGACCACCGAGACCACCTGCCTGTCCTCCATCTGGGAGACCGACGAAGTCACCCAGCGTTTTCTGGCAGTGCACGGCCGTGCAGCAGACTACAAAAAGCTGGCACCGGCAGACATTGCCTATTACGACGGCGTGGTGGAGGTGGATCTTTCTGCCATCCGTCCCATGATCGCCCTTCCTATGCACCCCTCCAACGCCTTTACCATCGAGGAGCTGAACGCAAATCTGGAGGACATCCTCCACGCCTGCGAGCAGGATGTGCAGAAGCTGATCGGCCGCAAGGACGTGCAGCTGGATCTGTGCAGCAAGATCGAGAACGGTAAGCTGCGTGTGGATCAGGGCGTGATTGCAGGCTGCGCAGGCGGCCTGTACGACAGCATCTACGAGGCTGCTTCCATCCTCAAGGGTCACACCGGCGGCTGCGGCGACTACGCCCTGAGCGTTTACCCCGGCAGCCAGCCCATCATGATGGAACTGGTGCGCACCGGCGTTATCGGTGAACTGATGGCCAGCGGCGCTACCATCCGCACCGCCTTCTGTGGCCCCTGCTTCGGCGCAGGCGATGTGCCCGCCAACGGCGCACTGTCCATCCGTCACACCACCCGCAACTTCCCCAGCCGCGAGGGCTCCAAGCCCGGCAGCGGCCAGCTGTCCGGTGTGGCACTGATGGATGCCCGCAGCATTGCAGCCACCACCGCCAACGGCGGCATCCTGACCCCCGCCACCGACATTGATTACGATCCCACCGTGCCGGAGTACCAGTACGATGCTTCCAGCTACGATACCCGCGTGTATCAGGGCTTTGGCAAGGGCGATTACGATGCTCTGCTCAAGTTCGGCCCCAACATCAAGGACTGGCCGGAGATCGCACCGCTGGGCGACAATCTGCTGCTGAAGGTGGCTTCTTATATCACCGACCCCGTCACTACCACCGATGAGCTGATCCCCTCCGGCGAGACCTCTTCTTACCGCTCGAACCCCTTGGGTCTGGCTGAGTTCACCCTCAGCCGCAAGGACCCGGAGTACGTGGGCCGCGCCAAGGCTGTGCAGGCCGAGGAAACTGCCCGCCGTGCCGGTGCAGGGGATGCCGCCCTGCTGGCAAAGGTAAACGCCGTGCCCGGCTGCGAGCAGCTGAAGTGGGACGATATCCAGATCGCCTCCACCATCTTTGCAGTCAAGCCCGGTGACGGCTCTGCCCGTGAGCAGGCCGCCAGCTGCCAGCGTGTGCTGGGTGCCGGTGCCAATATCGTTACCGAGTACGCCACCAAGCGTTACCGCTCCAACCTGATCAACTGGGGCATGCTGCCCCTGCAGCTGGCAGGTGCCACCCCCTTTGGTCTGGGGGACTATGTGCTCATCCCCAATGTGCGGGAAGCACTCAAGGGCGACCTGCAGAACATCAAAGCCTACGTTCTGGGCGATACCGTCAAGGAGTTTGAGCTGTACATGGCTCCGCTCACCACCGACGAGCGCCAGATTTTGGCTGACGGCTGCCTGATCAATTTCTATAAGCACTAAGGAAGTAACCCGCTATGTCCTGTGACCTGCATATCCATTCCACCTGCTCGGACGGTGCTGTGCCCATCGAGCGACTGGCGTCCATCGCCGCCCGCACCGGGCTGCACGCCATCGCTCTTTCTGACCACGACACCCTGCTCAGCGCCCAGTACGCCTACGCCCACACCGGGCAGGACGGGGTAGAGCTGATCCCCGCCGTGGAGCTGACTGGCTACGATTTTGAGCGGCAGCACCGGGTGCACCTGCTGTGCTACTACCCGGACGTGGACTGCCCGGCGCTGCGGGAGCACTGCGCCATCATGAAGGAGCGCCGCAACGCCTGCGCTTTGCAGAGCGCAAAGGAGCTGGAGCAGCTGTACCCGCAATTTACCACCGACCTTGCGTGGGAGATCACCAAGGCCAGCGGGGTGCTGTTCAAAAGCGGGCTGATGCAGGCGCTAGAACTGCTTGGCCTGACCGATGGCAGCATCTACGGCGAGACCTACCACAAGCTGTTCGGGTGGAACCCCCGGGGCATCGTGCTGCACTCGCCGGAGTATCTGCCGGTGCGGCAGGTGCTGGCTACCGCTAAAGCCAGCGGCGGCGCGGTGGTGTTTGCCCACCCCACGGTCTATAAAAGTATGCCCCTGCTGCGCGAACTGGCGGCAGAGGGCGCGGTGGACGGCATAGAGGTGTACCACCCCAGCAACAGTGCGGAGGACAGCGCCGAATGCCTTGCCCTGTGCAAGCGATACGGCCTTGTGGCGACTGCGGGCACGGACTTCCATGGCCGCAACCACAAGCATCCACACCCCATCGGCACCTGCACCGCACCGGACGAAGCCGCAGCACAGCTGCGCGCCATCGCCGAAAAACGTAAAAGAGAGAGGACGTAAAGACCATGAGCAAGGAATTTTCCTTCCCGAACAAGGGCACCTGCTCCAAGCAGACCAACTTTGTGCTGAACGATGACCACACCATTGCATCCATCGAGGTGATTGGCGGCTGCAACGGCAACCTGAAGGGCATCTGCCAGCTGCTTACCGGCATGAAGGCAGAGGACGCCATTGCCCGTTTGGACGGTACGCTGTGCGGCTTCCGCAGCACCAGCTGCCCGGACCAGATCGCAAAGAACCTGAAAAAGGCTCTGGAAGAGATGAACTAAACCCACCGGAGAGCCGCTGCACAGAGCTTTGTGCGGCAGCTCTCTTTTTGCACGGGGACGATTTTGAATGCCCGCCGCTATGCTCTGGGCATGAATAGCGGAAAATTATTTTAAATTAGTGCAATGCCGGGCAGCCTGCGGACTGCCCGGCATTGCACTATTGAGGGAGTGTTTTAAATGATCTTGCGCTTCGCTTTTATGTCACAATTTGTACGCAATTCCAGCAAATAGGGGAGGATGTAAAAAATCTATACACCGGGCGGGGTTTGTTTGTTGTTCAAGTTCACTTTGCGGGGTATACTGTTGCCATAGAGAACAGCACGATGAAGGCTGTGAATAACAAAACGCTGAAGCAGGGAGGCTTTTTTATGTACTATTCCAGTGGCAACTACGAAGCTTTTGCAACCCCCAAAAAGCCGGAGGGCGTGGATCATAAGTCCGCTTATATCATCGGCTCCGGTCTGGCAGCTCTGACCGCTGCCTGCTATCTGGTGCGCGATGGCCAGATGAAGGGTGAGCACGTCCATGTGTTTGAAAAGAACGCACTGGCCGGCGGTGCCTGCGATGGCTACAAGTACGATATCGGCTATGTGATGCGCGGCGGCCGCGAGATGGACAACCACTTCGAGGTCATGTGGGATCTGCTGCACTCTATCCCGTCTCTGGAGACCGAGGGTGCCAGCGTGCTGGACGAGTATTACTGGCTGAACAAGGAGGATCCCAACTTCTCCTTGTGCCGTGCCACCGTCAACCGCGGCGAGGATGCCCACACCGATGGCAAGTTTGGCCTGTCCGATAAGGGTGCCATGGAGATCATGAAGCTGTTCTTCACCCCGGACGAGCAGCTGCAGGATAAAAAGATCACCGATTTCTTCGATGACGAGGTGCTCAACACCAACTTCTGGATGTACTGGCGCACCATGTTCGCCTTCGAGAACTGGCACAGCGCTTTGGAGATGAAGCTGTACCTCAAGCGCTATATCCACCACATCGGCGGTCTGCCGGACTTTACCGCCCTGCGTTTTACCCGCTATAACCAGTACGAGTCCATCATTTTGCCCATGGTGCGCTATCTGGAAAGCTTTGGCGTGCAGTTCCACTACAACACCAAGGTCACGGACGTGAAGTTTGATATCCAGAAGGGCCGCAAGCTGGCAAGCTCTGTCACCGTGGAGCACGAGGGCGAGACTTCCAACATCGATCTGACCGAGAACGATCTGCTGTTCATCACCAACGGCGGCTGCGTGGAAAGCTGCACCGTGGGCGCACAGGATAAGGCCACCGGCTTTGACCCCACCATCCAGCCCGGCAACGGCTGGGATCTGTGGAAGAAGATCGCCGCACAGGACCCCTCCTTCGGTCACCCGGAGAAGTTCTGTTCTGAGCCGGAACTGAGCAACTGGGAGAGCGCCACCATCACCACACTGGACGACAAGATCCCCCAGTATATCCGCAAGATCTGCAAGCGCGACCCCTTCAGCGGCCACACCGTCACCGGCGGCATCGTCACCGTCAAGGACTCCAGCTGGCTGCTCAGCTGGACGCTGAACCGTCAGCAGCAGTTCAAGGATCAGCCCAAGAACCAGCTGTGCGTCTGGGTGTACGGCCTGTTCAGCGATAAGCCCGGCGATTACGTCAAAAAGCCCATGCGTGAGTGCACCGGCCGCGAGATCTGCATGGAGTGGCTGTATCACATCGGTGTGCCGGAGGATCAGATCGCTGAGCTGGCAGAGCACAGCGCAAACACCGTGCCTGTGATGATGCCCTATATCGATGCCTTCTTTATGCCCCGTGCTCTGGGCGACCGTCCCGATGTTGTGCCCGAGGGTGCTGTGAACTTTGCCTTCCTCGGTCAGTTTGCCGAGACCGCCCGCGATACCATCTTTACCACCGAGTACTCCATGCGCACCGGTATGGAGGCCGTGTACACCCTGCTGAACATTGACCGCGGCGTGCCCGAGGTCTGGGGCAGCACCTACGATGTACGCGCCCTGATCGATGCCACCGTGAAGCTGCGCGACGGCAAAAAGATCACCGACATGGATCTGCCGCTGATCCCGCGTCTGGCTTTGAAGGAAGCTTTGAAGAAGATCGAGGGCACCGACCTTGAGAAGTTCCTCAAGGAGTATAACGCCATCTGATATTTCCCTCTCCTCCGATAGACCCGGCAACGGGTCAACACCCCCCTAAAAAAGACCTCTCCGCTGCTCTGCGACAGGGCACGGGGAGATCTTTTTGTGTAAAAATGGTACAATGTGTGTCAAAATAAAGCGGAACGTGAAAATTATTTGTGCCAAAAGAATGATTTTGGCTTGTTTGCGGCGGCGTTCTGTGCTATGCTAGAGCTATTGAAAGGGCAGGAGGGAAGAGCCTGCCCCAAATGCGATACGCCAAAAATAAAAGGAGGTCGTTTTCCTGTGAAACAACTTATTTCCCGTCGCAGCTTTTTAAAGGCTGCTGGTGTGACCGCTGCCGCTGCATCCATGGCCATCGGTGCGCCTGCCGCATCGGCCTGCTGGCTTGGTGATAAGTCTGACGTCACCATCCTGTACACCAACGATGTCCATACCTACATCGACAAGCAGAGCCCCAAGCTGACCTATGCTGCCATTGCCGACCTGAAGCAGAGCTACCAGAACGCCGGTAAGGACGTGCTGCTGGTGGACGCAGGCGACCATGTGCAGGGCACTGCCTACGGCTCCATGGACGAGGGCGCTTCCATCATCAAGCTGATGAACGCTGCCGGTTACGATGCCGCCACCCCCGGCAACCACGAGTTCGACTACGGCATGGATCGCGCCAAGGCCATCATGAAGGAAGCAGACTTCCCGTACCTGTCCTGCAACTGGGTAGACCTGCGCACTACGCTGCGTGTGCTGCCCTCCGTCAAGGTGTTCGTGCGCGGCGGCAGACGCATTGCCTTTGTGGGCGTGACCACCCCCGAGACCTTTACCAAGTCTACCCCGGCCTACTTTATGGATAAGGCACAGCGCAAGTACATCTACGATATTCAGGGCGGCGAGGACGGCAAAAAGCTCTATGACGCCGTGCAGAAGGCCATTGATAAGGCAAAGCTTCTGGCAGATGTGGTCATCGGTCTGGGTCATCTGGGCGTAGACCCCTCTTCCTCTCCGTGGACCAGTGAGGAGGTCATTGCCCACACCAGCGGCTTTGATGCCTTTATCGACGGCCACTCCCATACCGTAATGGAGAACAAGCAGGTGCAGGATGCCTCCGGCAAGGCTGTCACCCTGACTCAGACCGGCGCTTACTTTGCCAACGTTGGCGAGATGACCATTGCTGCGGACGGCACCATCACCACCAAGCTCATCCCCACCCACGAGGGTATGGACGCAGGCATCGCCGCCATGCAGACCAGCTGGGTGAACACCGTGGACGATATGCTGGGCGAGAAGATCGCTGTGGGCGACAGCGATTTCTATGTTTCCGACCCCGCCACCGGTAAGCGCCGCATCCGCTCTGCTGAGACCAACCTCGGCGACTTTGTGGCTGACGGCATCTACACCTACTTCAACGAGGTGGAAAAGCTGCACTGTGATGTGGCCATCATGAACGGCGGCGGCATCCGCGCCGATGTGCCCGCAGGCGACTGGACCTTCAAGACCTGCAAGCAGGTCAGCCCCTTTGGCAACGTGGCCTGCCTGATGTCGGTCACCGGCAAGCAGATCCAGGACGCACTGGAGTTTGCAGCCCGCTTTGCAGGCGAGGGCGGCAAGGAGAACGGCGGCTTCCTGCAGGTGGCCGGTGCTACCTACGAGATCCACACCGATATTCCCAACACCGTGCAGACCGACGAGAAGAACGTTTGGATCGGCAGCGCCACCGGCACCCCGCGCGTGCAGAACGTGAAGATCTACGATAAGGCTTCCGGCAGCTATCTGCCGCTGGACCCGGCCGCTACCTACGCGCTGGCCGGCATGAACTACACTCTGCGTAATCTGGGCGACGGCTTTGCCATGTTTGACGGCGCAGAGCTGATCAAGGACTATGTGTCCGAGGACTATCTGGTAATGGCTACCTACGCCATGACCTTTGACGGCGCAGATGCTGCTGGTCTGCCGCACCTGTCCAGCGCCAACAGCCCGCTGGCCGCTTACCCCGGCTACCTGCTCAACTACGAGCAGTCCTACGGCGCAGGCCGCATCACCATTCTGTAAAAATATATTTTCCTTGAAAAAGGCGAACCCGGAAAGTCCTGCGGACTTTCCGGGTTCGCTCTTTCTATCATAATTAAACAGAAAAGCCACCTGAGTTTCCTCAGATGGCTTTGTTCTGGTTGGGGATGAGAGAATCGAACTCCCACAAGTAGAGTCAGAGTCTACCGCACTACCACTATGCAAATCCCCAATATTCTGTTGTGTTTTGCGGGGTGAGCCGCTCAACGTGTGCTATTATACGGGAAAAGCCCGGCGTTGTCAAGCATAATTTTGAAAAAAGTTGTACTTTTTTGGAAAATGCCGCAGCAGCGCCGGATAATTTGCGCCGGAGCGCTGCTGCGTTTCGGCAGGTTCTGCGCACCGCACCGCCTATACTGGAAGGTACAAAACCTTGCAGAGTACCAGAAGGAGGATGCCTATGCCGGAACGTACCACACAAAACGCCCAGACCCTGCTTTCGCCCCGCGTCCCGCGGGACACCGAGCACGAGCGCTATCACCCGGAACTGGAAGAGGAACTGAAGGAATGCCTGTTCTGTTTGAAGCGCAACGAGATGATGTTTGATATGGAGGTGGATACCGACCTCATCGAGCAGCGCATCTACGAGCGGCAGGCGCTGCTGTGCCGTTACCGGTACTTACTGGCGCGCGCCCGGGAACTGGGGCTGCATACGGTGCTTACCCGCTACCAGCCCATGGGCGGGTGAAAACGGTCAGCGAAAAAATCTTGACAAAAGGCGCGCTGCGTGATATCCTATTACAAGATAAAAGCGTACCGGAACTATGTCCGGCGCGATAAATTTTTGAGAGTTAGAGAGGTTTCTATCATGGAGCGTATCAAGACTATTGCTACTCGTGACCTGACCAAGAGCGTTAAGACCGGTGGCTGCGGTGAGTGCCAGACTTCCTGCCAGTCCGCCTGCAAGACCTCCTGCGGCGTGGCTAACCAGCAGTGCGAGAACAGCAACAAGTAATTTTTGCAAACCCTATGCCGCCTTTGCCGGGCGGCATTTTTTTGTGTAATCTGGAATGGAGTGTAAAATGGTACATCAGTATCAATTAAACGGTTATAACATCGTGCTGGACACCTGCAGCGGCTCGGTGCATGTTGTGGACGAGGTGGCCTACGATGTCATCGCCATGTACCCGGAGCATACCGCAGACGAGATCGTTGCCGCCATGCTGGCAAAGTACGGCAGCCGCCCGGACGTGACCGAGGAGGATCTGCGCCAGTGCATCGACGATGTGACCAGCCTGAAGGAAAACGGCAAGCTGTGGAGCCCGGATGTCTATAAGGACATGGCTTTCGACTTCAAGAACCGCAACACTGTGGTCAAGGCACTGTGCCTGCACGTTGCCCACAGCTGCAACCTGAGCTGCTCTTACTGCTTTGCTTCGCAGGGGCGCTACCACGGCGACCGCGCCCTGATGAGCTTTGAGGTGGGCAAGCGCGCCATGGATTTCCTCATCGAGAACAGCGGCACCCGCCGCAATCTGGAAGTGGACTTCTTTGGCGGCGAGCCGCTGATGAACTTTGACATGGTCAAAAAGCTGGTGGCTTACTGCCGCGAGCAGGAAAAGATCCATAACAAGAACTTCCGCTTTACCATGACCACCAACGGCGTGCTGATCGATGATGATGTCATCGATTTCTGCAACAAGGAGTGCCATAACGTGGTGCTGAGTCTGGACGGCCGCAAGGAGGTCAACGACCGCTTCCGCGTGGACTGCGCTGGCAACGGCAGCTACGACCGCATCGTGCCCAAGTTCCAGGAGTTCGTCAAGAAGCGCGGCGACAAGAACTACTATATGCGCGGTACCTATACCCACTATAACACCGACTTCACCAACGATATCTTCCACATGGCAGACCTTGGCTTTACCGAGCTGAGCATGGAGCCGGTGGTCTGCGACCCCAGCGACCCCAGTGCCCTGACCGAGGCCGACCTGCCCATCCTGAAGGAGCAGTACGAGATCCTTGCCAAGGAGATGATCAAGCGCGACCGCGAGGGCAGAGGTTTTACTTTCTACCACTACATGATCGATCTGACCGGCGGCCCCTGCATCTATAAGCGCATCTCCGGCTGCGGCTCCGGCACCGAGTACATGGCGGTTACCCCCTGGGGCGACTTGTACCCCTGCCACCAGTTCGTGGGCGACCCCAAGTACCTGCTGGGCGATATCTGGAAGGGTGTTACCAACACCGCCGTGCGGGATGAGTTCAAGCACTGCAACGCCTACGCCCGCAAGGAGTGTCAGGATTGCTGGGCAAAGTTGTACTGCTCCGGCGGCTGCGCTGCCAACTCCTACCATGCCACCGGCAGCATTACCGGCGTGTACGAGTACGGCTGCGAGCTGTTCAAAAAGCGCATGGAGTGCGCCATCATGATCAAGGTTGCAGAAAATCAGGAACTGGCAGCCAAGGGCATTGAGGTGCCCATTGAGTTGGGCTCTACCTGCAACGCCTGCGCTGACGGCGAAGCCTGCGAATGAGCATGACCACCCCCATCGTGGATTTTGTGCGCAGCTATGCACAGTCCGGCACCGCCCGGCTGCACATGCCCGGCCACAAGGGACAGAGCCTTTTAGGCTTTGAACCGCTGGATATCACTGAGATCTGCGGCGCAGACGAGCTTTACGCGCCGGAGGGCATTATTGCCGAAAGCGAAGCCAACGCCACACGGCTGTTTGGCACGGCACACAGTTATTACAGCACCGAGGGCTCGTCCCAGTGCATCCGCGCCATGCTGTTTCTGGCGCTGCAAGGCGCACCGCAAAACGGCAGGCGCCCGGTGCTGCTGGCTGCCCGCAACGCCCACAAGGCGCTGCTGTACGCGGCGGCGCTGCTGGATTTTGACATCCGCTGGCTTTGGCCGTCTGCGCAGGCAGAGGGTGCGCTGTGCAGCTGCCCGGTCACAGCCGAAGCGCTGGCCGGGACTTTGCACGCGCTGGCGCAGCAGGGCAACACCCCCTTTGGCGTGTACGTCACCAGCCCGGATTATCTGGGCGGGGTGCAGGACATCCCGGCGCTGGCCGCTGTCTGCCGGGCGCAGGGCGTGCCTTTGCTGGTGGATAACGCCCATGGGGCCTATCTGCGCTTTCTGCCGCAAAACTGCCATCCCATCGCGCAGGGCGCGGCCATGTGCTGCGACTCTGCCCACAAGACTCTGCCGGTGGTCACCGGCGGCGCGTATCTGCATCTGGCGCACGATGCCCCTGTGCAGGACGAAGCGGCTGTGCGGGGGGCGCTGGCACTGTTCGGCTCGACCAGCCCCTCTTACCTCATTCTGCAATCGCTGGACGTGTGCAACGCGGTGCTGGCAGGGGATTACCCCCGGCGGCTGGCACAGTGCTGCACGGCGCTGGAAGGTCTGCGCAACAGCCTGAACAAGGCCGCAGAGGTGCGGCAGTGCCCGGTGCCGCTGGCAGTTGCCGGGGCGCAGCAGGAGCCGATGAAGCTTACGCTGGACGCCGCCGCCCTTGGCTGCACCGGCACGGCGTTGGCCGAAGCCCTACGCAGCGCAAAGCTGGAGTGCGAGTACGCCGACCCCCGCTATGTGGTACTGATGTTCACCCCGGAGAACCCGCCGCAGGACTTTGAACGCCTGCAAACCGCGCTGGAACAGCTTCTGGCTGCCGTGCCCGCCGGGCTACTCCGCCCGGAGAACCGGGCAGGGGAGTTTGCCGCCTTGCAGCAGCAGGCGGTGCAGTGCTGCACCATCCGGCAGGCGGTGCTGGGCGCACAGGTGCGCGTCCCGGTGCATAAGGCACTGGGACGGGTGTGTGCCATGCCTACGGTGTCCTGCCCGCCCGCTATCCCTGTGGCGGTCAGCGGCGAGGAGATCACCCCGGCGGCCATCGCCCTGATGCAGCGCTACGGCATCGAGGAACTCTCGGTGCTGCGATAAAGATTTTACAAGAAGAGAACCCGGAAGGTCTGTGGACCTTCCGGGTTCTCTATATTTATTCTTAAATATCCGTCCGGGGTGCGGCGCACATCTCCCAGAAGTGCAGCTCGTGCTCCGAGCAGGCGCGGAAGATTGCGCGGCAGCGAGCGGCGCGCTCCGGCGAAAGGCCGGTGCAGGCTGCTTCAGCGCGTTCTGCCCATGCGCGGCAGGCGGCATCGTAGCCGGGGCCGGCGTAGTCCAGCACCAGCGCGCCGTAGTAGGTGTCCTTTACGGCGGGGGAGCGCTGCAAAAGTTTCTGGAACAGCCAGCCGTAGCTCAGCATACAGGGCAGGCAGGCCATCAGGCACTCGGCTTCGCCCTCGCCGTTGCGGGCGGCGTCGATCATGCAGTCCAGATAGGCGCGGTTCTCCGGCCGCAGGGGCAGGGACTGGATATCGGCTTCCCGCAGGCCGTACTGCTCCAGATACTGCAGCCGGGTCAGATCCTCATTCTCCTGCACGAAGGACAGCAGGGAATAGTAGGTGCGCATGGCCGCCATGGTGGTGGCCTTGGTCATGCCCCAAGCAAAAATTTTGGCATACTCCCGCAGATACAGGCTGTCCTCCACAAGGTAGCTTTTAAAGCAGTCCTCGCGCAGGGTGCCATTTTCCATCTTTTGCAGAAACTCGGTCTGCAAACACTGCTCCCACACAGGCAGGTCGGCTTGCACCAGCGCCGAAACAAAGGGCAGGTCAGTCACGGACAAAATCTCCCTTCAGGTTGAAGGTGTGATCCATGGGCCCGGAGCCGTGCCCTAAGTCCAGCATGGCGGACAGGCAGCCGGAGATGTAGGCCTTGGCGCGCTCCACGGCGGTGTCAAGGTCGTACCCTTTGGCAAGATTGGAGGCGATGGCGCTGGACAGGGTGCAGCCGGTGCCGTGGGTGTTAGGGTTTGCAATGCGCTTGCCCTTGAACCACTTGCCGGTGCCGTTGCGCCACAAAAGGTCGTCGGCATCATTGATTTGGTGACCGCCCTTGCATAGCACGGCGCAGCCGTAGCGCTCGCTGATGGTGCGGGCAGCGGCTTCCATGTCGGCGGCGTTTGTAATAGTCATGCCGGACAAAATTTCAGCCTCCGGGATGTTGGGAGTAAGTACCTCAGCCAGCGGCAGCAGCTTTTCGGTCAGCGCCTGCACGGCATCGTCCTGCAGCAGCTTTGCGCCGGAGGTAGCCACCATCACGGGGTCCACCACGATATGCTTTGCGCCGTAGAAGTGCAGCCGCTCGGCGATGGTGTCGATGAGCGGGGCAGAGGATACCATGCCGATCTTCACCGCATCCGGGTAGATGTCGGTGAACACGGCGTCGAGCTGCTGTGCCAGAAACTGCGGCGTGGTGTCAAAAATGGCGGTCACGCCGGTAGTATTCTGCGCTGTCAGGGCGGTAATGGCGCTCATGGCAAACACGCCGTTGGCGGTCATGGTCTTGATATCGGCCTGAATTCCGGCGCCGCCGCTGGAATCACTGCCGGCAATGGTCAATGCAGTTTTCATGGATAAAATGCTCCTTTGCAGCAAAAATGCGGATATGCCCGCAAAGACATATCCGCAGATAAAAGCGCTATCTCCCTACGTTGGCATGATCCAAATCAGGTCACAGGTCAGGGCAGTGCAGCCCACTCTCAGCCCGCTTTGCGCGGGCTCCCTTTTTATACTAGAAAGCATACCACAATCGGGGGAAAGATGCAAGAAAAACAGGCTGCGCAAAATGCACCGCTTACTCGCCCAGTGCGGTGCGGATGTTATCCAGCACCTTTTTGCTCAGCAGCACGAATGCCTGTTTGGTACGACCTGCGGACACATTGGCGCAGCGCACGTTTTCCCGGGCAAAGAAGTCCTCAGCCACAGGGCCTGCAGCGGCGCGGGTGTCGCAGAAGAAATGGGTGCCGGGCAGATCAAGCCACTTTTCCAGCGCAGTGGAATCAAAGCCGGGGCCGATGGAGGTGTTGAACAGCACCTTGCCTGCACCCAACTGGGCAAACTCGTTTTCGCCCAGCAGCAGCACGTTCTTGTTCAGGCAGGTGAACACCACCTCGCTGTCTGCCAGCAGCTGGGGCAGGGGCTTGAAGGTCATACCGGCGGCCTCGGCGTCCGGCTTTGCGCTGCGGGCAAAGTAGCTGATCTCTGCGCCCATAAATTGCAGCGCATCGGCGATCATCCGGCCGGAAACGCCCAGCCCTACGATGCCCACCTTCAGGCCGGTGATCTCCATCGGCTCGTCCCGCAGCATGGGCATCCCAAAGCCGTGCAGCAGGCCGGTCAGCTCGTGCAGAACGTACTCCACAACGCCGCGGTCGCCGTAGTCCCGGATGCCCAGCACCTGGATGCCCCGGGTGCGTGCGTAGGCGATATCCACATTGGCGCTCTCCTCAGAGTACAGGCTGCAGCACATCCCGATATAGCGGATGTTGGGGCACTGCGCAATGACCTCCCTGCCCATGCGGGAGGTGTAGCTCAGCAGCACGGCATCGGCGTCCCCGATGCGGCGCACCATCTCGGCATCACTGCCGGGCACGTCCCGGTACAGCACCACCTGCTTGGCATAGCGGTGCAGCTCCTCCTCGGCAGAGGGGATCAGGCTGACCGGCTCAATGGCAACAAGCTTTTCAAACATGACGGACTCCTCCTTATATCAGTAGAAGCAGACGGGCGAAGCCAGATTGCGCAGCAGGGAGACGGCGCTCCAGCCCGCAATGGCGCTGGTGGAGGAGCAGATATCCACCACAGCCTTTACGCCCTCGATCTCGGCGGTGATGCAGTGGTCATCGCCCACCCAGCCGGGTACGGAGTGCATGGTCACACCGGTGATCTCGGGACCGGTGGTAGCCAGAGAGGTGGCCACCGCCACGTTCACCCGGCGGGGGAAGGTAGCAATGGCCTGCTTGGCGTTGCCGGTGAACACGGTGGTCTTTTCGGTGTCGGTCAGCAGATGCTCTGCCCACACCGGGGTGTTGCGGAAGCCCTTTGCACCGGTATGGGTCTCGATGCCGGCGCTCTCCGGCAGACCCTGCGCCTGTGCCATCAAAGTGACCGTTTGCAGCACATCAAAGCCGCCGATGGCACCGCTGGCCAGATGCACCTTGGCACCGCCCTCCACGGCGGCTGCCTTGACCTGTGCGTAGAAATCCAGATCCGCAAAGGCACCGATGGACAGAATGACCAGATTCACGCCCCGCTTCAGCACCGGGATCGCCATAGCGCGCACCGACTCCACCGAGGCGGCCTCCACGATGTACTCCGGCTCAAGCGCCAGCAGCGCGTCCACATCCTCGCAGACGGCGCAGCCGACATTGGCGGCGGTCTTTTCGGCCGAAGCACGGGTGCGGCTGGTCACGCCTACCAGCTCGTAGTCCGGCAGCAGACCCTTCTTCCACGCGTCAGCCACGATGTTGCCCAGAAAGCCGCAGCCCACAATACCCAATTTTGTTTTCATATCCGTATCCTAAACTCCTTTTTTCTGCCTGTGGCAGCATATTCAAAATCAGTATACCATACCGGGCACAAAAAGGGAAATAATGTTTGCGGCAGCCCGGCGGGGCAGGACATAAAAAGTTAACAAAATAAATTACAAAAAAATTACAAAACCCTATTGCAAAATGGTTTCAAAAGAGTTACAATATGGTTACAGCAAGGGCAAAGCCCCAAGGCTGTGTGTGAAATCTTTTTCTTCTTGTTTTTGGGATACTGGGCGCGGATCCTCCTCCTCCGGCTGTTCTCCTTCACAGCTATGATCCATGCGCCGCACAGGCAGTGTCCCGCTTCGTGTGCAAAAGGGCTCGTCCGGTGATTCGGACGAGCTTTTTTGCGTTCTGCAAGCTCTAATTTGCCTGTAAAAGTGATACTTCAAAAAATAAAGTACGACCAATGCCCAAAAACGCTTGGCAATTTGTCTGTTTTTCCGCAAAGGACAATTATAAAGTTTGGCGCGGCAGGGGTTTGTATTCTTGCGGGCTTTGTGGTAAAGTATATACAATCAATTTATAGGCAGCAAACATGAATGATTTTGATGCTGATCTTTATCGGATGCGTTAATCGGATGTGTTAAGAGAAAAGGAGTTTGATTATGGCTTATTTCTACGAAGAACCCTCCCGCACCTTTGGCGAGTATCTGCTGGTCCCCGGCTATTCCTCTGCGGAGAATGTGCCCACGGCGGTCAGCCTGAAGACCCCGCTGGTCAAGTACCGCAAGGGACAGGAGGAGTGCCCGCTGCAGATGAATATCCCCATGATCAGCGCCATCATGCAGTCGGTCTCCGGCGATAAGCTGGCCATTGCACTGGCTCGTCAGGGCGGCGTTTCCTTTATCTATGGCTCTCAGAGCATCGAGAACGAGGCTGCCATGGTGCGCCGCGTCAAGAGCTTCAAGGCCGGTTATGTGGTGTCCGATTCCAACCTGGCTCCCACTGCCACCCTGCATGACGTGCTGGAACTGAAGGCACGCACCGGTCACTCCACCATCGCCATCACTGCCGACGGTACTCCCAATGGCAAGCTGCTGGGCATTGTGGCCTCCCGCGATTACCGCGTCAACCACACCCCGGACGACGCCTGCGTCACCACCTTTATGACCCCCATTGAAAAGCTGGTCACCGCTCCGTCCAACACCTCCCTGCACGATTGCAACAACATCATCTGGGATAACAAGATCAACACCCTGCCGCTGGTGGATGCCGAGGGCAATCTGGTGTATATGGTATTCCGCAAGGACTACGATTCCCACAAGGCTAACGTCAACGAGCTGCTGGATGAGAACAAGAGCTACGTTGTGGGTGCTGGTATCAACACCCGCGACTACGCCCAGCGCGTGCCCGCACTGGTAGAGGCCGGTGTGGATGTGCTGTGCATCGACTCCTCCGAGGGCTACTCCGAGTGGCAGAGCCGCACCATCGGCTGGATCCGCGAGCACTACGGCGACACCGTCAAGGTGGGTGCCGGTAACGTGGTGGACGCTGAGGGCTTCCGCTTCCTGGCTGAGGCTGGCGCAGACTTTGTGAAGATCGGCATCGGCGGCGGCTCTATCTGCATCACCCGCGAGACCAAGGGCATCGGCCGTGGTCAGGCTACCGCTGTCATCGAGGTTGCCAAGGCTCGTGACGAGTACTACAAGGAGACCGGCATCTATGTGCCCATCTGCTCCGACGGTGGCATCGTCCACGACTACCACATCACCCTCGCACTGGCTATGGGCGCAGACTTTGTGATGCTGGGCCGCTACTTTGCCCGCTTTGACGAGAGCCCCACGAACAAGGTGCGCATCAACGGCCAGTATATGAAGGAGTACTGGGGCGAAGGCTCCAACCGTGCCCGCAACTGGCAGCGCTACGATCTGGGCGGCTCCACCAAGCTGAGCTTTGAGGAGGGCGTGGACAGCTATGTGCCTTACGCAGGTCCTCTGGCAGACGGCGTGCAGACCACCCTGTACAAGGTGAAGAGCACCATGTGCAACTGCGGTGCTTTGTCCATCCCTGAGCTGCAGCAGAAGGCCAAGCTGACTGTTGTTTCCTCCACCTCCATCGTGGAGGGCGGCAGCCACGACGTTGTGCTGAAGAACGCTACCCCCAGCATCATGAACGGCTGAGCCTGTTCTGAAGCGAACCTGTTGATTTAAGCGCAGAGACCGCTGCACAGCGTTTGTGCGGCGGTCTCTTTCTATACGCTAAAAGAGAAGCGAGAAATGTCCGCAGACGTTTCTGCCACGGGAAGCCACAGCCTGTGAGCCCAGCACCTCCTTTTTGCGCGAAAATACTTGCACCGGCAGGGAAATCGTGCTATCATGATAGAAACGCTCTGTCATGACAGGGCAGAGGATCCCCCTGCCGGGCAAGCGGCAGGCGGCGCGCAGCAGGGAAGAGCTGACGCCGGGTATAGATAGAGAGGAAAACATTCATGAACGAGATCAAGGTTGAGCCTTATATTCCCGATGAGGACTACGATAACCCTGCGATGGTGGTGGATTTTTACGAGTTCACTATGGCAAATTGCCTGTTCCTGCATGGCTTTAAGGATACCACGCTGGTGTTTGATATGTTCTTCCGCAAAAACCCGGATAATCAGGGCTACTCCATCAGCGCAGGCCAGCGCAAGCTGACCCGCTTTTTGTTGAACTATCACTTCAACGAGCAGGATATCCACTGGCTGCGCACTAAGGGCATGAGCGAGGAGTTCTGCGAGTATCTGCGCACCTATAAGTGGCAGGGCGATATGTACGCCATGCCCGAGGGTACGGTCTGCTATCCCCATGTACAGATGGTACGCATCGAGTGCGATCTGGTGGGCGCGATCCTCATCGAGACCTACCTGCTGCAGACCATGAACTTCCATAGCCTGATCGCCACCAAGGCCACCCGCGTTACCGGCCTGAACACCCACACCCCCCGCAACGTCATGGAGTTCGGCACCCGCCGCGCACAGGGCGAGAGCGCCGGCAATGATGGTGCTTACGCCGCAGTGCTTGGAGGCTGCATCGGCACGGCCAACTGTCTGGCCGAGATGAAGTTCGGCGCAGAGGTCAAGGCCGTGGGCACCGTGGCACACAGTTTTATTGAATTCTTCCCCACCGAATTCGATGCCTTCAAGGCCTTTGCCGATACCTACCCGGATTCGGTCAGCCTGCTGCTGGATACCTATAATATTATGGAGAGCGGCCTGCCCAACCTGATCAAGCTGGACGATTATCTCATTGAGAAATACCCCAACAACCCTAACCGCCGCGTCAAGAGCGCCCGCATTGACTCCGGCGACCTTGCCCGCGGCTCTAAGCGGCTGCGCAAGGCACTGGATGCCGCAGGCAAGCCCTACATCAAGCTGGTGGCCTCCAACGGTCTGGACGAGAAGAAGATCGCCAATATGGAGCTGTACGAGCACGCACACTTCGATTCCTACGGCGTGGGCGAGAACCTCATCACCTCTGCCTCCGACCCCGTGTTCGGCGGCGTGTACAAGCTGGTGGCCGTGAAGAAGCCGGACGGCAGCTACACCCCCAAGATGAAGTGCTCGGATTCTGCTAGCAAGGCCATCATCCCGGGCAAAAAGATGCCGTGGCGTCTGTACGACGAAAACGGTCAGGCACAGTGCGACCTGATCGCCATGGATGGAGAGGTCATCGAAGCTGGTAAGCCGGTTACCATGGTCAATCTGGATTCGGACGCCATCGAGCGCACTATCACCTTTACCCCCACCGCTGTGCGTCCGCTGCTGGTGCCGCATATTCTGGGTGGTGAGCTTGCCATCGACTTGCCCTCCATTGCGGAGAAAAAAGCCTATATTGCAAAGCAGCTCACTGAGGAGACTTGGGAGAGCGAGCTGCGTCTGGAGTGCCCCCACAAGCACTATGTCAACATGACCCCCGCAGTGGCCGAGTGTCGCTCCCGGATGTATGCCGAGCTGCATGGCGGCAAGGTGTAAGCAATACGAAATACGCGGTTTTTCTTGACAAAACAGGGAAACTATTGTATCATGAATATCGCTGAATTTTATGTTTCTTCAAGTGGCGGCAAGTCATTTGGATGACATTTTACCTCGCACCTGTTATTCCCGGTTCCCTTATAAAGAGGGCAGCAGGGCTTTGTAAGCCGGGTTTGCGCCGCTGTGGTGAAATTGGCAGACACGAGGGACTTAAAATCCCTTTCTGGAGACAGAGTACGGGTTCGACCCCCGTCGGCGGCATGTGAAAGCGCAGGATCGTTCGTTGATTCGAATGAACCTGCGCTTTTTCTTTTTGCACTATTTTGAGTCAATAATTCGATGCTTATTCTTGTAAGAATTAATAGGCGGGTCGATTACATTGTTAACATACATAACTATGAACAGGTATTGATTCGGGAATAGCGCAAAAATTGCCCGACTGATGCAAAAGAGCACAGAACGGGCTAACAATGGGTATGAAATTCTAAAATCACCTTTCTTTCCGCAGAAAATTCGACAGACCGCCCGGTTGATCTTCAGTTTCCCGAGTTTCGGGTCGAAATCGCTCCATTGCAGACCGCAAATCTCGCCAATGCGGAGCCCTGATTCCAGCCCAAATAGTAAGAGACCTTGCGAGGTGTCGAATTTTCCTACACATACCTCAGCCAGCGCTTCAATAGTCAGGTTGGTTCTTTTCAGGTTGTAGAAAACCGCTTCTGCCTTTTTCTGGACCAGCACCTGTTTGCATAGACCATGCCATAGACGTAACCCCACTGCATTCTCCCTTCCTGTGCGTGCTTTGATGTAGAGCCCTTTCCATCGACCATCTTTGCGTTTGCGTATGTTTTCTCCCTGTCGTGCCATTTCTGTTTCCTCTTGCGGCTTGGACACCTATCTGACCACTAATTTTGCCCATCTTTGTTTTTAGCTGGATTTTTCATGAGAAACTAGGCAATTTGTAAAAAAGTTTCAAATTCTGCGAGATTTTTTCTGAGGTCATGTGGGATGTATTTGTAAGATTTTCTATTGATTCCCAGATATAACCATGATAAAATAATAAAAGAAATCAAATATCGATGTCGAAAGATTGGTATCCTCCATTTTTCCTGTTGAGGATACCCCTGATATGCGGGGGGGGGGTGAGCAGATTGGCATTGCGTCTGTTTGAGCACTACGAAAAAAAGTATCATGCGGAATGCTGGGGCGAGAGTGCGGTAGCTTTATTAAAGTTATGCCCGAATGCGAAATTGCTTGTTCTGGCAGTGACAAACATCCGATATTTGGACAATAACCGTGATGTGACCGAAGAACTGCTTTGTGGACATATTGCAAGAGAAATGACCCTTGGCGAAGCAGCCGTCAGGGGTGTTTTGCCTACTCTGAACTATGAGACCACGGTTTATCGGTATCAGAAATCGCCTGCCGATTATGTTTCGCCGGACGGATATACCATCGGAGAATTGGTCAAGCGGCAGCGGTATGTACGGTTTAATCTTGAAAAAAGCGGTGCTGTTCTGACAGAGGGGTGTATTGCAAAGCTGGATGAAAGCGGGATGCGGTGGGAGAAAGAGGATTCAAGGCCGCACCGGTTGGAGCTGGCGCAGGGGTCTAAGAGGGAAAACAGAGACCTGAAAGTTTTGACTAACCACAAAACGGGGGAAGATATCGGTTTGTGTGGTTAATAAATCGACCCTGAACAGTTGATGCAATGTGGGTCGGAGAAGTTGAGTAAGACGTAAAAAGAAAAACTAAAGGAGTTATTGGAGGATTATGTCAAAATTTCAGCATGATGTGATGTTGCGGATCGTAAAGATTCTAAACGTTCTGATGATCGAATTGCCCTTTGCGGCTTGCTGGTTCCTGTATTACTCGCACCAGACCTATGCAAATCTGGAATGGAAGGGGAATCTGGCAATCCTTGGCCTGTTTTTTGTTCTGTATATCATTTTTGGTAAAGTGTACGACGCATTCCTAATGTCAATGCAGCGGGTCTCAGAGCTGGTGTACGGCCAGATCCTTGGCGCTATGGCAACCGATGGCATTTTGTACATTGTGATCTGCCTGATGTCGGCAAAGCTCTGCAATCTGTGGCCGGGCATTGCGGCAATTGTGGGGCAGCTGTTGATGGCTGCGATCTGGGCGTCCTGCGCACATAAATGGTACTACATGACCTTCCCACCGCAGAAGACCGCTGTGGTCTATGATGTACGTCACGGCATGGAAAAGCTCATCAACGAGTACGGTCTGAGTCAGAAATATGATGTGCAGGTCACCCTGAGCGTGTCGGAGTGTCTGGCAGACCTGAGCGTTCTGGACGGCATGGAGACTGTTTTTGTTAGCGGTGTCCACAGCCATGAGCGTAACATTATCCTGAAGCACTGCGTAGGGAAGGGCATCAATATGTTCGTTATCCCCCGCGTTGGCGACGTTATCATGAGCGGCGCGCGGCCGATGCATATGTTCCATCTGCCGATGCTGCGCATTGGTCGTTACATGGCAAGCCCGGAGTTCTTGTTTGTTAAGCGTGCGATGGACATTGTGATCTCACTGGTGGCACTGATTATTCTGAGCCCGCTGTTCCTGATTACGGCCATTGCGGTCAAATCCGATGGTGGTCCCGCTTTCTACAAGCAGGTGCGACTGACCAAGGACGGCAAGCGGTTCGAGATTTTGAAGTTCCGTTCCATGCGTGTGGATGCCGAGAAGGATGGCGTGGCACGTCTTTCCACCGGCGACAAGGATGACCGCATCACTAAGGTTGGCCACATCATCCGTGCCTGCCGTCTGGATGAGCTGCCGCAGCTGTTGAACATCCTGAAGGGTGATCTGTCCGTTGTTGGTCCCCGCCCGGAGCGCCCGGAGATCGCCGCCCAGTACTGTGAGGAGATGCCGGAATTTGCGCTGCGCCTTCAGGCAAAAGCTGGTTTGACCGGTTATGCACAGGTGTACGGCAAATACAATACCACTCCCTACGACAAACTGCAGATGGATCTGATGTATATTGCACATCCCAGTCTGATTGAAGATTTGAAAATCATGCTGGCAACCGTGAAGATCCTGTTTATGCCTGAAAGTACCGAGGGAATTTCTGAGGGCCAAACCACTGCTATGAGTGGAGAAAACCA
>CAKTCK010000025.1 GCA_934539245.1 uncultured Faecalibacterium sp. | reverse complement strand
TCAATCCGCAAAGGGAAAATAATTGATTTTTTCGCTCAAATCCTTTCATATTATCAGTTCCTTATAAATTCCGATTTGTTGAACTAAGTCGAGTATACCATACCAGCCAATGAAAAGATACCCCTCTAGGGGGGAATTGGCAAAAAAAGCGTTTAAAGTGCGCCGCAGAGCACTTTAAACGCGAACGATAAAAATATTATTTCCATCCCCGGTCGGTGGGGTCCAGCATCCCAGCGGCGGAATAGACCAGCGCGTTGCAGATGGCAGCGGCAACGTTGCTGCCGCCCTTGCGTCCCATGGCGACGATGGCGGGCACGCCGTAGGCGGTGCACACCTCAAACAGCCGCTCCTTGCTCTCCACCACGTTCACAAAGCCCACCGGCACCCCGATGACCAGTGCAGGGCGCAGCCCGGCGGTTTCGATCAGGTCGGCAATGGTCAGCAGCGCCGTGGGTGCATTGCCCACTGCGAGGATAGCACCGGGATGCTCGGCGGCGGCTCTTTGCATGGACGCCACCGCCCGGGTGGTGCCGTTGGCCTTTGCCAGCGCGGCCACCTCCGGGTCGGCCATGTAGCACAGCGCGGTGCCGCCCAGCCGCGCAAGGCCCGGCTTTGTAATACCAGATAGCGCCATGTTGGTGTCGGTAACGATGGGCGCAGCGGCTTGCAGCGCCGCCACGCCCGCCGCCACCGCGCCGGGGGTAAAGCGCAAATTGCGGGCGTAGTCAAAATCGGCGGTGGTGTGGATCACCCGCTTGACCACGGCGGCAGTCTCCGGCGGTGGAGTCAGACCCATTGCGTCCAGCTCTGCGGTGATGATAGAAAGGCTCGTCCGCTCAATATCGGCGGGCAGATGATGCTGCGGGGTCATACGGTGTTCCTCCTTTCCAGTCCCATGGCGGCGTATAGGGCATTCATGTCCAGCGCCCGGCGCACGCCGTCGGCCAGCAGGTCAAACTGCTGCTGGCGGTATTCTGCCATGGAGAGCAGCGGTGCATCGGCAGGGGAGATGCCCTTGCGGCTGCACAGCAGCTGCACCAGCTTTTCGGTCAGTTCCCCGGTGTCGAACAGCCCGTGCAGATAAGTGCCCGCCACGTTGTCCTGCACGCAGCCCTCGGCGCTGCCGTCCGCAAGGCGGCAGAAGGGCGCGCCCTGCACGGCAGTGCGCCCGGTATGGATCTGGTAGCCGGTCAGCGCTGCACCTGCCAGCTGCGGCGCGGTGACGGTAGCGGTATCCTGCGTGCGGTGCTTAGCGTCCGTAAACACGGTCTGGGTGGGCAGCAGTCCTAGTCCGCGCACGGTCTGGCTGCGTCCGCTCTCGGTGCCCTCAGGGTCGGCGAGGGTCTCGCCCAGCATCTGGTAGCCGCCGCACACGCCCAGCACCGGCGTGCCGGATGCTGCCAGCTTCTGCACCGCAGTTTCCAGCCCGCACTGCCGCAGCCAGAGCAGGTCGTCTATGGTGTTTTTTGTGCCCGGCAGAATGACCACATCCGGTGCGCCCAGCTGCCGGGGGCTTTGCACATACCGCACGCTCAGCAGCGGGTGCTGCTCCAGCGGCATGAAATCCGTAAAATTGGAGATATGCGGCAGCCGCAGAATGGCAACGTCCAGCGGCTTGACGGCGCGGCTGCTTTCCAGCCGGGAGGAGAGGGAGTCCTCGTCCTCAATGTCCACCCGCAGATAGGGCACAACGCCCAGCACCGGCAGATGGGTCTTTTCCTCCAGCATGGTAAGACCGGGCTTCAGGATGGCGGCATCGCCCCGGAACTTGTTGATGACCAGCCCTTTGATGCGTGCCCGCTCGGCGGGTTCCAGCAGTTCCACCGTGCCGTATAGCTGCGCAAACACGCCGCCCCGGTCGATATCGCCCGCCAGCAGCACCGGTGCATCCACCAGCTTTGCCAGCCCCATGTTGACGATATCGTCCGCTTTCAGGTTGATCTCTGCCGGGCTGCCCGCGCCCTCAATAACGATGATATCCACCGCTTCGGCCAGACTGTCGTAGGCAGCTAAAATGTCGGGGATGAGGCTCTTTTTCAGCTTGAAGTAGGCGGCAGCGGGCATCTGCCCGCGCACCTCGCCGTTCACGATGACCTGACTGCCCACATCGCTGCTGGGCTTGAGCAGAATGGGGTTCATGCGCACATCCGGCTCCATGCCGGCGGCCTGTGCCTGCACCACCTGTGCGCGGCCCATTTCCAGCCCGTCCCGGGTGACAAAACTGTTCAGCGCCATGTTCTGGCTTTTAAAGGGGGCTACCCGGTAGCCGTCTTGTGTAAAAATACGGCACAGCGCGGTGCACAGCAGGCTTTTGCCTGCACCGCTCATCGTGCCCTGCACCATGATGCATTTTGCCCGGCTCATGCAAGCACCTCCTGTAAGGTCTTTAAAAGCTGCTGGTTTTCCGGCGCGGTGCGCACGGCGGTGCGGTACCAGCTGCCGTCCAGCCCGGGGTAGTTGCCGCAGCAGCGCAGCACGATGCCGCGCTGCCGCAGGCTGTTGCCCAGCGTTTCCGGTGCCTGGAACAGCAGATAATTCGCGCTGCCATCCAGCACCCGCAGCCCCAGTGCACGCAAACCGTCCCGCAAAACAGGACGCTGCTGTGCAATAAGCGCCTGCACCCGGGCTACATAAGCAGTCTCATCCAGTGCCGCCAGCCCCGCCGCCTGTGCAAGGCTGGAAACTGCCCACGGCTGCCCGGCGGCCTGCATTTTGTCCAGCAGAGCGGTGTTGCTGCACAGGCAGTAGCCCAGCCGCACCCCGGCCATGCCGTACAGCTTTGTAAAAGCTTTCAGGATGACGAGATTCGGGCTTGCCAGCAGTTTTTTGGCAGACAGCGCCTCGCTTTCCGGCAAAAAGTCCAGAAAGCACTCGTCCACCACCAGCAGGGCACCGCAAGCTTCGCACCGGCGCAGCAGCGCCTCCACCAGCGGCAGCGCAGTCAGCTGCCCGGTGGGGTTATTGGGCTGGCAGAGGAAAACCATGTCGGTGTACTCGTCCACAGCGGAAACAAACGTCTCCGTTACTGCAAAATCTTCGCTTTCCCGCAGAAAATGCCGCCGGACAGTGCAGCCCGCTGTTTCCAGTGCGGCGGCATACTCCGCAAAGGTAGGGGCGGGCAGCAGGGCGGTGCGGGGCTTTGCCGCCCACACCAGCCGGAAGATGAGGTCTGCCGCGCCGTTGCCGCAGAGGATATGCTCTGCGGGCACCTTTTCGTGCACCGCCAGCTTTGCCCGTAGAGCGCGGCAGAGGGGGTCGGGGTAGCGGTCTGCGGTGGCAAGCGCGGCGGTAATGGCCTTTGCCACCCCCTCCGGTAGTCCCAGTGGGCTGACATTTGCCGAAAGGTCCAGCGCGTCCTGTCCGTACTGCGCCCGGTAACCGGCCCAGTCGCCACCATGTACCAGCTGCATCATAAAATACCTCGTATCACGAGCCCAAGCGCCAGCGCCAGCAGGCTTTCGGCGTACATCATGCGGTCCGCGCGGCGGATATCCTCCGGCTCAATGGGACGCACGGCATCGCCGATGGTGGGCTTAGGGTAGTATTCACCAAAATAATAGGCGGGCCCGGCCAGCTGCACGTTCAGCGCACCGGCGCAGGCGCTCTCGGTCTGGGCACTGTTGGGGCTGGCGTGGTTGCGCCTGTCCCGCCGCCAGATGCGCCACGCGCTGCGGGCATCGCTGCCGGTCAGGGCAGCAGCGGCCACCCACAGCAAAGCGGAAATGCGGCTGGGCAGGTAATTGGCAATATCGTCCAGCTTTGCCGCAGCACGGCCAAAATAGAGATACTGCGTGTTTTTGTAGCCCACCATGCTGTCCATGGTGTTGATGGCTTTATAAGTAAGCGCCAGCGGTGCGCCGCCTAGCAGCATATACAACAGCGGTGCGATCACCCCGTCGCTGGCGTTTTCGGCAACCGTTTCCACAGCGGCTTTGGTCACACCCTCGGCGGTCAGTGCCTGCGTGTCTCGCCCCACGATGCGGCTCACGGCAGTGCGTGCCGCAGGCAGGTTGGACTTTGTCAGTTCCCGGTAAACGTTCATGCTCTCCTGCACTAGCCCCTTTGCCGCCAGTGCCTGTCCGCACCAGAACATCTGCACCGCCAGTCCCAGCAGCGGGTGCAGGGCGGCGGTGCCTAGGCAGACAAGGCTTGTAAACGCAAAGGTGCCCACCGGCAGGCAAAAGGCCAAGATGCGCCCGCCCCAAAGCTCGCCCTCCGGCGTTTTGGGCAGGCGGGCACGCAGCCCTTTTTCCAGCGCAGAGATGGCCTTGCCCATATACACCACCGGATGCGGCAGCCACGCCGGGTCGCCGAAAATCGCGTCCAGTACAAAGCCGCCCAGTACCGCGTAGCCGATCATTCCTGTGCCTCCTTTGTGTACTGCACGGTCTTTACCAGATGCAGCACCCGTTTTTCCGCCCAGTCCTTGGCATCCAGCACAAAGCCGCCGGCATTGGGGGCGCACCATTCATAATAATCCTTGTGGGGCAGGGTATAGCGCTCCATGGCGGCCATCTGGGTGCCGCCGTGGGCCAAGATGACCAGCATCTCCTCGCCGCTTGCAAGGGCTTTATCCACCAGCGCAGAAAAAGCCGCACAGATGCGGTCACAAAACGCAGCCTTGGTCTCGCCGTCCGGGCAGGGGCTTTCGCAGTTGGCGGCTACCCATGCAAGGTAGTCCGGGTCGTGCTCCATTTCGATATAGTTTCTCCCCTCAAAGCTGCCAAAGCACATCTCCTTCAGCCCGTCTATTTCTACGAGCCTTGCGCCCGGAAACAGCACCTCGGCGGTCTGCCGGGTGCGGCAAAGGGGAGTGGTGTACACGGTCTTGGGGGCGATATCTGCCCGGCACAGCATAGCGCGCCCGGCGGCAGAAAGCGGGATATCCCGCTGCCCCTGATAGCGCTTTTCGGCGTTGTATTCGGTCAAGCCGTGACGCAATAAATAGATCAGCATACCGGCAATTCTCCTTTCAAAACGGTGGGGATGCCGCAGAACATCTGCACCACGCACACAGCGCGCGCCGCAAGCATACAGGCCAGCCGCCCGGCGTTTTCCCGTGCGGCACGCTCTGCGGGGTCTATGGGCACCACACCGCCGCCCACCTCGGTGGACAGCACGATATCATAAGCGGATAATTTGTTCGCGAGTTTCTCAAGTTCAGTGTTATCTTTGCACCCGGCGGCGAGCTGCTGCGCATCCGCAATGCAGCGGCCGGGCAGGGTGCGGGCAAAGGTACGCTTGCCGCTGTAAAGCGGCCCGGTGATCAAAATCATAACAGCCCTCCCCACTGGCAGGCGCACAGCGCCATCAGCATCCACAGCTCGGTTTTTTGCAAAAACCACCCGGCCAAATCGCCGGTAATGCCGCCCAGCTGCTGTACGGCTACATGGTGATACCACAAAAACAGCAAGATTGCAACTGCTGCCAGCGCTCCGCCGCCTAAAGCCAGCAGCACACCGCAAAGTAGCACCGCCAGAACTGCCAGCACATTGCGCACAGCAGTGCGGTCGGCAGCAGAGGCAAAAGTGTGGGCAAGGCCGGTATTTTTTGCCATGGGAAAGGCCGCCACCGCAAGGCCGGAAAGTGTCCGCTCCAAAACCAGCGCCAGCGTCCACAGCGCACCCACCCGGGGCGTGAACTGCACGCAGGCGGCAAGGCAGAGGTAAGCCGCAAAATAGCTGCACAGCCGGATGACCGCAAAGGCACCGCAGTGCGGGTCTTTTAAAATTTCCAGCTTCTTTTCCCGGTCGCCGTAGCTGGCAAGGGCGTCACAGGTGTCGGCATAGCCGTCCAGATGGATGCCGCCGGTCACCCACACCGGCACAAGGCAGAAGCCTGCCGCCTGCGCCGGGGCAGGCAGGGGCAGCACCCCGCACACGCACCACAGTGCCCCGCATAAAAGCCCCACCAGCGGGAAGGCGCACAGCGCGTACCGCATATTCTTTTCGTTCCACCCAAACTGCGGTACCGGCACCGCCGAAAACATGGCAAACGCTACCGCAATGGTCTGCAAAACGATCATTTTTCCACTCCTTTATAATAGACAGGGATGCCGCACACCACCCGCACCACGGCGTCTGCCCGGGCGGCAAGGGCGTTGTTCACCCGCGCCAGCGCCAGCAGATAGCGGTCTGTGTCTCCGGCATAGTCCGCGCCGCCGCTGAACACCTCATTGGAGACAACAATTAAGTTTTCGCACTGCGCGGCAAGGGCGTCCAGCCCCTGCAAAATGTGCTCGGCGGCGGCATCGCCCGCTCCGGCGGGGTCGTACAGCTCGTTGGCGGTCAGGTTGCCTAGGTCCTCCAGCAGCGCCGTCCCCTTGCGGGGAAGACGCACTGTCTCTAAATGCAGTGGGCATTCGATGGTCTCAAACTGCTTGGCGGCGCGCATTTTGCGGTGCTTATCCACCCGGGCGGCGCACTCGGCATCCCACACCTGCATGGTGGCCAGATAATACCGCGGCAAAGCACTGCGTAGCACAAGCGCTTCGGCGTATTCGCTTTTGCCGCTGGCTGCGCCGCCCAGCACCAGCGTCAGCATTGGGGCGTATACGGCGCAATGCCGCCCTCCGCAAAGGAATAGCACCCCTCGTACACCGCTAGCGCCATGTCCCACAGCGGGATGCTGGCCACTGCGCCGGTACCCTCGCCCAGATGCAGCCCGGCGGTAAGCAGGGGCGTTTTGCCCAGCGCGTCCAGCACCAGCCGGGCGGCGGGTTCGGTGGAGCAGTGGCTGGCGAACACGGCCTTGGCTGCTGTCGGGCACAGCCGCACGGCGCACAGCGCCGCCACCCCGCTGATGAAGCCATCCATCAGCACGGGCACGCCCGCCAGCGCACCGCCCAAAAACATTCCGCACAGCCCGGCGATATCAAAGCCGCCCAGCTTGCTCAGTACGTCCAAGGCGTCAGCGGGGTTGGGGGCATTGCAGGCAATGCCCCGCCGGATGGCGTCCACCTTGCGGGCAAGCCCTGCGTCGGAAAGCCCCGCACCGCGCCCGGTCATGGTCTGCACCGGCTGTGCCAGCAGCACGGCAGCCACGGCGCTGGAAGTGGTGGTGTTGCCAATGCCCATTTCGCCGGTAGCCACCAGCCCGTAACCATCGGCGGCAAGCTGCCGGGTTAGGGCGATGCCCCGGCCAATGGCCTCTACTGCCTCGGCGCGGGTCATGGCGGGGCCTTTGGTAAAGTCCGCAGTTCCGGCGGCAATGCGACAGTCCCGCACGCCGGGCACCGGCGCACCGGATATGCCCATATCTACCGGCAGCACATCGCAGTGCGCGGCCTGCGCCATCCGGCATACGCTGGTGCGCCGCGCGGCAAGGTTCTCGGCCACGGTGCGGGTCACGCTCTGGTCGGTCTGGCTTACGCCCTGCGCCACTACGCCGTTGTCCGCGCAGAGCACCGCCACCGCCCGGCGGGAAAAATCAAACTGCGCCGTGCCGGTCAGCGCGGCGACATCTTCCAGCAGGGTCTCCAGTGAACCCAGCCCGCCCAAGGGCTTGGCAAGGCTTGCCCAGTGGGCGTGGGCGGCGGCGCGGGCGGCTTCGTCCGGCGGGGTGATGGCAGCAAGCATCTGCATCAGTTCAGCTTCGGTCATTTTCGTCATCCTTTGTGTTTCAAAAAGTGCTGCGCCGCCTGCACAAAGCGGCGGGGCAGGACAGTGCCCGCCCAGTAAAGATGCGGGAAACCGGCATACAAATGCGCGTTGGCAAAGCCGCATTCCCACTGCCTTTTTTCGGTTTTGCGCACAGAAAAGTCTGTGCCATTTTCAGAGGAATCCCAGTGGTGAAATTCGTGGATAGGCAGCGCTTCTCCGGTGCGGAAAAGCATGCTGTCGGCCTTTGCCGTCATAGCGGCATAGCCAAAGCGCACCAGCCGTCCGGCGTTGTGTCCGCTGCCCGGCAGCACGCCCGCCATGGGGTAAACCTTGCCGTCCGTGCCCTCCAACGACTGCCCTAAGTACAGAAAACCACCGCACTCGGCGGCGGTGGGCAGGCTCTTCTGAACAGCCTCCCGGATAGCAGCACGCAGGGCGCAGTTTTCGCTCAGCTGCCGGGCGTACAGCTCCGGGTAGCCCCCGGGCAGGTACAGCCCGCCGATATTTTCCGGCAGGGCAGCATCCCGCAGCGGGCTGAAAAATACAAGTTCCGCACCCGTGTCCCGCAAGGCGTCCAGCGTTTCGGCGTAGGCAAAGCAGAAGGCTTCGTCCCGCGCCACGGCAATGCGGATAGCTGGTGCGCACGGTATGTTAAGCTGCGGCGCAGCCGGGGCAGGGCGGTTGGTCAACGCCGCCAGCTGTGCCCAGTCCAGCACAAGGGCATCGGCCAGTTGCCCCAGCTTTTGCTGTAAGGTAACGATCTCCCCGGCGGTTTTCAGCCCGAGGTGACGGCTCTCAATGGTACATCCCGGCAGATGGGGCAGATACCCCACTACCGGCAATCCGGTCTCGGCTTCCAGCATCGGGCGCAGCGTTTTGTACAAACTTTCAGAGCAATCGTTGAGCAGAATGCCCACGATATGGCTGGGCGTGCGGAACTGCAAAAGTCCCTGCAGTTCTGCGGCAAGGGTGATGCTTGCCCCTTTGGGCTGCACCACCAGCAGCACCGGCAGTGCCAGCGTATCGGCCAACTCCCATGCACTTGCGCGGGTAGTCAGCCCCTGCCCATCGTAAAAGCCCATGGCACCTTCGCATACGGCAGCGCCGTGTCCGGCGGCATATCGGGCGTAAAGCGTGCGCACCGTATCCGGGGCAGAGAGGTAGAGGTCTAAATTATGGCTTTCCACCCCAAGCGCGCTGCGGTGGAACATGGGGTCGATATAGTCCGGCCCGCACTTGAAGGCGCAGGGGTCCACCCCGCGCCGCTGCAGCGCGGTCAGCACGGCACAGGTAACGGTGGTCTTGCCGCTGCCGGAGCGCGATGCGGCGATGAGAAACTGCATCATGTCCGTGCCCCCGTAATGAGGAATACCGGGTTGTTGGCCATCAGCAGGTGCAGACTGCCCGCCGTTTTTGCGTGGCTGACGGCGATCTGCGTTACCTCGGCGGCAAGGCTGTGGGCGGTCAGGGCAGCCACGGCAGCGCTGAGCGTTTCCAGCGCAATGGCGGCAATACACAGCCGCGCAGCTGGATTTTTGTGCAGCACAGCGTTTATAACGGCGTCCATATTGCCCTTTGTACCGCCGATAAATACGGCATCCGGGGCAGGCAGGGCGTCCAGTGCTTCGGGCGCTTTGCCCTCGAGCAGGGTCAGATTATAGGCTGCAAATTTCTCCCGGTTTTTCTGGATGAGTGCACAGGCTTCTGGGTCACACTCTACGGCATATACCTGCCCGGCAGGGGCGGCAAGTGCCAGCTCTACGCTCACGCTTCCGGTGCCCGCACCTACGTCCCATAGGATGTCCGTGGAGGTCACCGCCAGTTTTGCCAGCGCGGCGGCGCGCACCTCCTGCTTGGTCATGGGTACAGCGCCCCGGATAAAAGCATCGTCCGGCAGGCCGGGGGTACGGCGGGGCGGCAGAGCCTCCCGCTCAATGAGTAGTACGCTCAGTGGTGCAAAGCTCTGCGCTGCCAGCTCCCGGGCAAGGCCAAAGCGGATGGCTTCCGCCGGCGTGCCAAGGTTTTCGCCCACAAGGGCATGGGCAACGCCCAGCCCGGCGGCGGTCAGCTTGGCGCAAAGGGTGGCAGGGGTGTCCCCGCCGCCGGTGAGGAAAAACACCTGTGGATGCGCTAAGACTTCGGCTACCGGGTCGCAGGCACGGCCATGGGCCGATACCAGTTTCCAGTCCTGCCAGGGACGTCCCACAGCGGCGGCTAAAAGCTGCACGCTGGAAAGCCCGGGCAGCACCCGGACGGAGTATCCCATAGCCCGCAGCAGGGGCAGCAGCTTTGCCGCACCGGAGTAAAACCCGGTGTCGCCGCTGTACAAAACAGCGGTGTCGGTATCCGGCTGTGCGGCAAGACACGCAAGGATCTCCTCGGGTTTATACACGGCTTTGCAGTTATCAGTGCACCCCACCGGTAAATGCTCCAACAGGCGCTTTGCCCCAAGGATAAGCCCTGCGCCTTGCAGCGCAGCCAGCCCTTGCGAGGTCAGGCTTTCCGGGCAGCCGGAGCCCATTCCGATCAGAGAGATCATACCAGAAACTCCTTGCAGCGTGACAGAATTTGTGCGGCAGTTTGTCCGTTTTCAGCCGGGCGGCGCACCACGATCAGCTGTGCACCGGTGTCCTGTGCGGCCTGTGCCTTTTCGGCAAAGCCGCCCACAGCGCCGCCGTCCTTCGTGACAAGATACCGGATGGAGAATTGCTTCATTAAGGCGCAGTTCAGCGCGTAGCTGAAAGGCCCCTGCATGGCAATGATGTTCCTGTGCGGGATACTGGCAGCCTCGCAGGCGGCAATGCCCTCCCGCGTGGGCAGCACCCGGGGGAACAGCCGCTCCGGGCTGAGCGGCGCAAAGGCGGCAAGCTCTTTTGCACCAGTGGCTAGCAGCACATTGCCGCTGCACCCGGCCAGAAACGCAGCCGCGTGGGCGGCGGTGGCAAACACCATGCTCCCGGCAGGCAGCGGGCTTTCTGCCCGCAGCAGCCGGTGGTACTCCACCCCGGCTGCATTACATGCTGCCCGGATGTTTTTGGTGGCGTCCACCGCGTAGGGGTGGGTGGCGTCCACGCACAGGACAGCGCCCTGCAAAAGGGCGGTCATTTCTTCGGTGGTCAGCCGCCCGCAGTGCACGGTAATGCCGTCCGTTTCGCCCTGCTCTTCCGCGCCCAGCGGGGTGGCTACGCTGACCAGCACCTGTGCGCCCAGCGCCGCCAGCTGCCGGGAGAACACCCGCCCCTCGGTAGTGCCGCTGAAAACCACTGCCCTCATCTGCGGTACCCCCGTGGGGTGACCATTCTGCCGCCCAACTGCTTTGTAGCGGCGTTGCCGATGTACACGGTGGTGAACATATCTACCGCAGTGTTTTCCAGCTGCGCAAGGGACAGAACGCGGGCGGTCTGCCCCTCACGACCAATGTTGCGCACAAGGCCGCAGACGGTGTCGGCGCTTTTGCCGTTTTCCAGCAGGATGCGCACCGCCTTTGCCAGATAGTCCGGTCTGCCCTTGGAGGAGGGATTATACAGCGCAACGCAGAAATCCCCCATAGCAGCGCAGGCCAGCCGTTTCTCGATGACCTTCCACGGGGTCAGCCGGTCGGAAAGGGAAATGACGCAGAAATCGTGCGCCAGCGGTGCGCCCAGCACTGCCCCGCCGCTGAGGGCAGCGGTCAGTCCGGGCACGATGTCCACGGCAACGTCCGGGTAATCCGGGGCAAGCTCCAGCAGGGGACTTGCCATGCCGTACACCCCGGCATCGCCGGAGCAGACCAGCGCCACCCGCTTGCCGGTGCTTGCCTTTTCCAGTGCCCAGCGGCAGCGGTCAATCTCTTGTGTCATGCCGGTAGCGTAGTATTCCTCGCAGGGGAATTTATCGCGGATAAGGTCAAGGTAGACCTTATACCCGCAGATAGCGTCAACGCTTTCCAGCGTATTCGCAGCCTGCTGGGTCATATAAAAAGGCTCGCCGGGGCCAAGCCCCACGACATAGACTACCTTCTGCGGGCGGTCTATGTCAATTTCCATCATGTCAAGCATTCTGCCACCTCCAGTCCGGGGCAAAGGGCCTGCACGCCAGCGCAAAAGTTACGCCGCTGCAGGCAAATTTCGGGTAAAATAAGCTGCCGTCTGTGTCCAGCACTGCCGCCCGCTCGCATACATTGTCCACCCCGGTCACGCTCTGTACAAAAGGGGAGGGGGTGAACTGCCCGGGCGCGCTGCGCAGCTGTGCGGCAGAATAAAACCGCACCGGCCAGCCGTGCGTCTGACAAAAGGCCAGCAAGCCCGGCTCGTTTTGTTTCAGGTCGATGCTTGCAGCGGCGGTAACTGCCTGCGCAGCAAGGCCATGCCGTGCGCAGAAAGCGGCAAAAGCGGCCTCCAGCGTGTCGGCGCTTGTGCCCCGCTTGCAGCCGATGCCCAGCACCCCAATGCGCGGCACAAGATGCAACGCCTGCCCGGTGGGGCAGAGGGTGAGTGCAAGGTCAGCTTTTTTCGAGATATCGGCGGGGAATAACCCTGCGGGCACAGTGCCCGTTACCGGGAAATCAGTCCAGTAATGTACCGGTTGTCCGGCCAGTAATTTGCCGCTGACTAGCTTGATGCGCTCCGGTTCCAGCACCATGCAGTTTTGATGCTTCGCCCACTCGTCCACTGCAAAAATGCCGTGGGCATCGGTGGCGGTGGTGATCACCGGTACAGCACCGCATACAGCAGCAATGGCCCGCGCCAGATCGTTCGCGCCGCCCAGATGCCCGGACAAAATGGGCACGGCAAACCGCCCGCATTCATCCACCACCACCACAGCCGGGTCGGTGGTCTTGCTCTTGCAGTGGGGCGCGATAGCCCGCACCGCAATGCCCGCAGCCCCTACAAATATTAGCGCATCCGACTGCACAAACTGCACGCTTGTCCATTCTGCAAGAGAAGCGCCATCCTGCCCGCACCGGGCAACGCTGCCGGGCAGGGCGGCGGCAAGGCGCTTTGCCAGTGCAAGGCCGGTATCCGTAAAGGCAAGGTAGGCGCGGGTCATACCGGCTCTCCTTTGCGGAACTCGGTGGTAAAGGCAGGGTCGTACAACTTGCTGCGCTCGTACTGCGTACCGAGAAAATCTCCCACCACGATAAGCGCCGTCTTGGTAATGCCCGCTGCACGGGTGTTTTCCGCCAGAGAACCTACCGTGCAACGCACGATTTTCTCTTCCGGCCAGCTGGCCTTGTACACCACGGCGGCGGGGGTGTCCGGCGTGTACGCACCCTGCAAAAGCGCCGCCTGCACCTTATCGATCAGCCCGATGGACAGGAAGATCACCATGGTCGCGCCATGTGCGGCAAGGCTTGCCAGCCTTTCCCGCTCCGGTACCGGGGTACGCCCCTCCATGCGGGTGATGATGACCGTCTGGCTGACCGTGGGTAAAGTATACTCGGCGTTCAGCGCGGCGGCAGCGCCGCAAAAGCTGGAAACACCGGGGGTATCATCGTAACAAATGCCGTCTGCGTCCAGCGCATCCATCTGCTCCCGGATGGCACCGTACAGGCAGGGATCACCGGTGTGCAGACGCACGGTGGTCATACCGGCAGCTTCCATTTGGCGCATCATGTCCAGCACCTGCTCCAGCGTCATCTCGGCGCTGTTGTAGATAGCACAGCCCGGCTTTGCCAGCCCCAGCAGCGCCGGGTTGACCAGACTGCCCGCATAAATAATGCAGTCTGCGGCCTGTAAAAATGCTGCACCACGCTGGGTGATCAGATCCGGTGCGCCGGGCCCGGCGCCCACAAAATGTACCATGTGCATTACTCCTTCCATTCGTTCAGCAGGCGGGCGGCCGTCTCGGTCTGTCCCAGCGGGCCGTGCTGGTTTGAAAACAGTACCGCGCCCACCCGGAACGCCTCGCCAGCACGGCGGTCAAGATGCAGCTGGATTGCGGCAAGCAGACTTTGCAGCACCAGCTCCCGCAGCCTGGCAGCATCCAGAATTTCCAGACAGGCATCCGTGGTGGCGGCATTGTACAGCGCGGTGCACACCTCCCGGTCGGCACCGCACAGGGCGGCGTGGGTGCAGAACAACTCCGTGCGGCAGTCTGCCGTGTGGGAGTGGGTGTTCATGATGCCGCCCGCCAGCTTGCACAGCTTGCCGACATGCCCCACCAGCAGCACCTGCTCAAAGTGCGCCGCCGCTGCCATATCCAGCGTATCTCCGATAAAGTTTGAGGTCTTGACCACCGGAATATCAGCAAACTGCGGGTAAACTTCGTGCAGATAGTCCAGCCCGTAGTTGCCCGGGGCAAGGATGAGCCGCCGGTGGTCTTTTGCTCGCAGCGCCGCCTGATTCATTTCCAGTTGGATGGTGTCCAGAATGGCCTGCTGGCTCATGGGCTCTACGATACCGCTGGTGCCCAGCACCGACAGCCCGCCCTCCACACCGATATGGGGGTTGAAGGTGCGCCGGGCTACCTCCTCGCCGCCGGGGATGGAGATAGTCACGGCAAAGCCGCCGGGGTAACAGACGGCTTCCGCCTCCCGGCGCAGCGCCTCGGTGATCATCTGCCGGGGCACATGGTTGATGGCGGCTTGCCCGACCGGCTGGTTCAGCCCGGGCTTCGTCACCCGGCCCACCCCCGCGCCGCCGGTAATGCGTACCTCGGGCGTGCCGGGCAGCAGTGTTACCGTGGCGGTCACCGGCAGACCGGTGGTCACGTCCACGTCGTCGCCGCCGTCCTTTTCAATGGAGCATTCCGCGCCCTCGGCAGCAGCGCGGCAGAACAGGGGAGCCACCTCCACCACGATGCCCTTGGGTGTGCGCAGAGCGACGGTTTCCGGTGCAGAGCCGGTCAGCAGCAGCCGGGCAGCTCCGGCAGCGGCCAGCGCCGCACAGGTGCCGGTGGTGTACCCGCAGCGCAGCAGCTTTTGCCCGCTGCGCATATAGTGCTCAAATTGAGGCTTTTCCGGCTTTGGTGGGTCAAAAACAGCGCTGTACTGTTCCTCGGTCAGGCCGTAGAGTGCTTTGATGTTTTCCCGGGCAAAGGCCTGCGCCGGGGGCATAGGCGCAGAGACGCCGTGCGGCGAAACGCATACCACCGCGTCCGCGATCTTCTGCGCCATGTCCAACTCGTGCAATGTTACGATGACCGCAAGCTGCTGCTCATGCGCCAGCTTTTGCAGGATGGTCAGCAACTCGATCTTGCCCTTGATGTCCAGAAAAGATGTGGGCTCGTCCAGCAAAAGAACCTGCGGCTGCTGACAGACCGCCCGCGCCAGCAGAATGCGCTGCCGTTGCCCATCGCTGACGCAGTTGAAGTCCCGGTCTGCCAGCTGCGCTGCGCCCACCAGTTCCAGCGCGCTCTGCACCTGTTTTTTGTCCTCGGCAGAAAGGATGCCCAGCCGCCCGGTGTAGGGGATACGTCCCGCCGCTGCAAACTCAAAGCAGGTGGTCAGTTCCGTACGGCGGGTGTGGGGCAGCATCAGCGCCAGCTTTTGCGCACGGGCGTTGCCGGGAATACGGGCTAATTCCTGCCCGTCCAGCAGCACCGCGCCGCCTAAGGGGGCAAGCTGCCCCGCCAAGGTTTTGAGCAGGGTGGATTTGCCCGCGCCGTTCGGGCCGATGAGCGCCAGCACCTGCCCCTTGGCAGCGCCCAGCGCGATATCCCGGGCAAGGGCAGCCTTGCCGTAGCCGATGGCAAGGGCGCTGGTTTCAACGGAGTTTTTCATCGCACATCCTCCCGGTTGCGGCGCAGCAGCAGCCCAATGACCACCGGTGCGCCGAATACAGCGGTGACTGCGCTGATGGAAAGCTCCATGGGCGCAAACAGGCTGCGGGCAATCAGGTCGCACAGCAGGCAGAACGCTGCCCCGCCTAGGCAACACCCGGGCAGCACATACAGCGGGCGGGCGCTGCCCAGCAGCTGCTTGACAAGGTGCGGCACGGCGATGCCTACAAAGGAGATCGGCCCCGCAAAGGCGGTAACACAGGCGGCAAGCAGGCTGGAAAGAAGCACCAAAAGCCGGGAAAAACGCCGCACATCTATGCCCACGCTGCGGGCGTAGGCTTCGCCCATCTGGTAAGCGGCCATGGGCTTTGCAAGGCAGAAAGCCGCCGCCAGCGCGGGCAGCACCACCAGCGCCGCCGTGCGCACGTTGCCCCACGTCATGCCGGAAAAGCTGCCCTGCGACCAGTTGTGCAGGTTGACGATGCTGCTATCCTGCGCAAAGGCCACCACAAACTCGGTGATGGCAGAGCAGATGTAACCGATCATCACACCGCAGATTACAAGGATGCTCATGCGCTGCACCCGGCGGGCAGCGGCCAGCACAAAGGCCATAGCCGCCATAGCGCCCGCAAAGGCCGCAAGGATGAGCACGGCAGAACTGGTCAGCAGGCCGTAGTTCAAAAACAGCACCATTACCAGCGCTACCGCCAGCTTTGCTCCGCTGGAAATGCCCATGACAAAGGGGCCGGCAATGGGGTTTGCGAAAAAGGTCTGCAACAGGTAGCCCGCCGCCGAGAGCGCAGCGCCCAGTAACGCGGCCATCACCGCGCGGGGCAGGCGCAGCTGGGTGATGATGCCCACGCTCAGCGCGTCCTGTCCGCGACCGGTCAGGGCGGCAAGCACAGTCTGCGGGGTAAGTGCAACGCTGCCCCAGAACAAGCTCACGGCAAACAGCACCGCCAGCAGCAGGACAAGGCAGCAATAGGAAAAAACAAGGCGTTTGCGGCTGGTCATAAGCGGCTCCTCAGGTGATCTTGGTCAAAAAATGCAGGGTGTCGGGGTCGTCAGTCTCTCCGGTAAAAACGGCATGGAGATCCAGCATAAAATCTGCCAGCGCCATGCTCTGCTGAAAAAAGCTGGGCGTCGTGCACCAGATATCCCCGCTGCGTACCGCCTTGCACTCCGCCAGTAATGCACAGCGGGCAAGCAGCTCTTCCTTGGTGGAAATAGTGCCCTCGATGGTGCCGTTGTAGATGAGCACGTCGGCGTCCCTGACCCTGGCGTAAAGATCTTCCAGCGGGATATTCATAGTGGAAAGGCTGTTGCCGCTGTCGGCAAGGTCTGCAAAAACATATTCGCCCCCGGCCATGCCGATCATCTGCGCCACATAGTCTCCACTTTTGCGCACCGTGGCAAGGCCGCTGGAAGTAATGGAGAAAAACGCACAACGTTTGCCGGTAGAGGGCTGTTCCAGCAGTGGTGCAATGCGCTGCGCCTGCCGGGCGAACACCTCCTCGGCAAGGGCTTCTTTGCCCAGCAAAATGCCGTACAGCTTGATCCATTCCATCCGCGCCAGCGGGCTGCTCTCGTAGCTGGAACGCTCCACCAGCACCGGAATGCCGAACCGTTCCAGCTGTTCCTTCACCTCCGGGGTGTGGTAGATCATGGTGTTTTCCACCGCAAGGCCGCATTCTGCGGTCAGGATGCGCTCGTAGTCCGGGGCGCTGTACTTGCCCGCGTAGGCAATGCGCCCGGCCTGCATGGCCTGCTTTGCCTCGTCCAGATACCAGCCCTCGGCACGGGTGCCGGAAAGGGCAATGCTGTCCAGCGCGTCCAGATGGAGAAATAAGTCCATGGCAGAGGTGGACACCAGATAGATGTTCTGCACCGACTGCTGCAAAACGGTCACGCCCTCGGGTACGGTGCGCAGGGTGGCAGCGCCCTCCGGCCGGACAAGAAACTTTGCCTGCGCGTCCGGGATGGTCAGCAGGGTAGAGCCGTCTGCATAGCAGTCGGCGGTAAACTGGGTGGCGTAGTCCAGCGGGTAGGCGTGGTCAAACACCAGCTCGTCCGTATCGGCGGGTGCGGTGGGCGCGGCGGTGCAGCCTGCAAGCACCAGCGCGGCGGCGGGCAGAGCCTTTAAAAATTGTGCGCGGGTCAGCTTCATGGAAGGTTACTCCAAGGTAAAGGTCAGGGTGTATTCGATCTCGTGGGGCTTGCTCATAGCAACAGTGTCAGCGGTAACAGCCAGCGGGGTGCCCAGAGCGGCTACGGGAATTTCAAAGGTGGAGTTGCCTTCGGTATTGGTGGGCAGATACTTTTCGCCGTCCACGACCATGTAATCATAGTTGGGGCTGCTCCACACGATGGTGGCGGTCATCTTGCCCTCTGCCACAGTCAGGGCAGCGGGGCTTTCCACGGTGGCGCGGCCAGAGCCGCCCTCCAGCACCACGGCAGCGATGTATGCACCGTCTGCGGGGGTCTCAGCGGCCTGTTCGGTCTTAGGCTCAGCGTTGCGCACGCTGACGGTATGGTCGTACCACTTGCCCTTGGTGCCCAGCAAAGCCAGCTGGAAGTCGGTGTCCAGTGCTTCCACCGGAATATCGTAACCGTACACCTCCTCGGTGGTGCCGTCTGCATAGGTAACGGTGTCCACAGTGGGGATGAGCCATGCGGTCTTGTTGGCCTCGGCGTCGGCTGCAAGGCCGGGGTAGAGGTTCACGATCTTTTTGGAGGCCAGACTGACGTGGAAGGTCATCACGCCGTTTTCCACGGTCAGGGTGCCCTTGCCGTTGCAGGCTTCGCTGGTGTGGAACATGCTGCTGTCGGTCTCAAAGTCGGCGGTGTATACGCCGTCCGGCAGAGCGGCTTCAGCAGCGGCAGAGGAAGCTACTACGGAGGAAGCAGCCTCAGAGCTTGCCGCAGCGGAGGAGGCAGGGGCAGTCCCGCCGCAGCCTGCCAGAGAAACAGCCAGCACCACACCGGCCAGAGAAACGATGATAAACTGTTTGCAACGCATAAAATAAATACCTCAGTATCCTAAATTTTTGCCCGGCGTCTAAGCTGCCGGGGTAGGGGGTGCTTTCTCCTCGTGCGGGGAATGCGCCCATAAAAGAAGCCCTCTCCGTGTGCAGGGCAGCGCCGGAGAGGGCTTCTGAAGCCATTAGCCGTTCAGAAGATCCATAGCGGCCTTGGTATGTGCGATGTACAGCTGCTGGATATCCGCAATGCGGCCCAGACCGGAGATCTGGCAGTCCACATTCTCAAAGCAGCCTGCTGCGGTAAACTGGCTCAGCCAGCTGTCAGCGTCCTCACCGGCCATATCGTTGTTGGCGTGGTCGCCTGCCACCACCATCAGCGGGCGCAGGATGACTTTGGTGTAACCGGCAGCCTTTACAGCCTCAATGACAGCCTCGCAGGAGGTGTCCTCAGGCTCGCCCTCCACCGTGCCAATGAACACGTTGTCGTAGCCTAAGGTCTGCATGGTGGTCTGCATCTGGCTGTAGCTCACCTTGGCAGTGTGGGAAGTACCGTGACCCATAAAGACGAAAGCGGTCTTATCGGCAGCGGCAGCGGCGGCGCTGTCGTAACCGGCTTCCTTCACAGCGGCAGCGGTAACGGCCTTGGCAACAGCTTCCTTGTCTTCATTGATGACGGTGGCGTCTGCGCCGACCTCGCCCAGCAGGGGTTCAGCTACAGCGACACTCTCAAACTTGTCGCTGTACTGGTCCAGCATCTCGTTCATCTCGTCATACTCTGCACCGTGCATCAGATGGGTAGGCTGCACGATCAGGTTCTTCACACCGTTTGCCACAGCGCGGTCCAGCGCCTGCTGCATATTGTCGATCTTCTCGCCATCGCGTGCCTGCACATGGTTGATGATGATCTGTGCGGTAAAGGCGCGGCGCACGCTCCAATCGGGGTAAGCAGCCTGCAAAGCGTCCTCGATGCCCTTGATGTCGGTAGCGCGGCTGTCGTTGAAGGAGGTGCCGAAGGACACCACCAGCAGCTCGTTCTCACCGATCTCGTCAGCGTTGCGGGCATCGTCCTTGGAAGCATCGCCGGTGTCGCGACCAAAGTAGTCGGGGTCGGCGTTCTCGCCCTCCACCAGCTCCTTCTGGGCATCGGTCAAAGCGTCCCAAGCAGCCTTTGCGGCTTCGCACTGGGCATCGGTGTCATCGGTGCGCTGCTGCACATAGATGGCATCGATCAAATCTGCCACGTTCTGTGCGGCCAGCGCGTCAGCGTCTGCGCTGGAAGCCTCGCTGCTGGCGGCAGAGCTGGCAGCAGCAGAGGAAGCCGTGCCGGAGGCAGCCCCGCCGCAGCCGGTCAGTACACCGGCGCACAGAGCCAGAGCGGTCAGAGCGGCCGCCGTTTTGCGGATGTTGCGTTTTTTCATCTTGTTTTCCTTTCCTGATGTGGGTAAAATACGACGCCGAACAGAAGGGTACAGGAAAGAGAACCTGCAAAAAAACGGAGTCTTCTGCTTGCGAAATGGCAAAGCAAAAAGACCCCGTATCCTACAGGCTTTTTGGTACAACCAATTCCTCGTGATCTGGGGCGACAAAGCCCCGGTACCAACAGCGGGCAGGTTTCCTGACTGAAAGCTCAACGCCCGCTGCCGCCTTCCCAAGCCGGATGGCTCAGTGACCGGTGCAAAAGCACCCTGACAGTGGACTCCCTTATCACAGTGACGAGATCGTGCGGGATTTGCACCCGCTTCCCTTTTAACGTTCCTGCCGCCGCCCGGTGGGGCAAAGTGACGGAACGCACCTGCTGTTTTCTGTTCAGTTCGACAAAAAGTATAGCACAGCCCCATACAAAACGCAAGAAAAAACAGAGAAATGCTTGACCTTCCCCCCGCCGGAAGGTGTATACTTGGCTCAAACCTGAAAGCAAGGAGGCAGCCCATGTTAAAAATAGAGCATCTGACCAAAACCTATGGCGGCAAGCCCGCCGTGCAGGACCTTTGCCTGCACATTCGCCCGGGGGAGTTGTGCGCCTTTATCGGCCACAACGGCGCGGGAAAGACCACTACTTTAAAATGCTGCTGCGGCATCCAGCAGTTTGATGCAGGCGAAATTTATGTGGACGGCATTTCCGTGCGGGAAGACCCGCTGGAATGCAAGCGCCGCTTGGCCTACCTGCCGGACGACCCGCAGCTTTACGATTATATGACCGGCATCCAGTACCTTGATTTTATCGCAGACATTTTTGGCGTAAGCGCCGCACAGCGGGCGCAGCGCATCCGGCAGTATGGCGATGCCTTTGGCCTGACGCAGGACCTTGCGCAGTCCATCGGGGCATACTCCCACGGCATGAAGCAGAAGCTTGCCATTATTGCGGCGCTGCTGCACGAGCCGAAGCTGATTTTAATGGACGAGCCCTTTGTCGGGCTGGACCCGCTGGCTTCCCATCAGCTCAAGACCCAGATGAAGGCCTTTTGTGCGCAGGGCGGTGCCATCTTTTTCTCCACCCATGTGCTGGAAGTGGCCGAAAAGCTCTGTGACCGGGTAGCCATTCTGCGCAAAGGCCAGCTGGTGCGTGAGGGTGCCATGGAGCAGGTGCGCGGCGACGACACACTGGAAGAGGTCTTTCTGGAGCTGGAGGATACGGGGGAAGCATTATGATCCGTGCATTGCTCAAAAAACAGCTTCTGGAGCTGGGTGCGGCCTTTGCGCGCAGCAGCAAGACGGGCAAGCGGCGCTCCCGGGTAGAAGCTCTTGGCTACGCACTGCTGTTTGCGGTGCTGATGCTGCTGGTCATGCTCAGCTTTAGCTCAATGGCGCTGCCGCTGGCGGTAACACTGGTGCCGCAGGGGCTGGACTGGCTCTATTTTGTATTGATGGAGCTTTCAGCGCTGACGGTCAGCGTATTGGCCAGTGCTTTTACCAGCTATGGGCATTTGTTCCGCTGCCGGGATAACCAGCAGCTGCTGGCGCTGCCCATCCCGCCGGGCGCTATTTTTGCGGTGCGCTGCGGCGGGGTGTACCTGACCGGGCTGATTTATCTGCTGCTGGCGTGGGTGCCCGCAGTGGTCTGCTATGCACTGGCGGCACCCCGCCCCGGTGGAGCCCTGCTGGCGGCGCTGCCGGTGGCACTGGCGCTGGCGGGGGTCTCCATGGTGCTGGCCGTTCTGCTGGGCTGGGCGGTGGCGCTGCTCAACCGCCGTGCTCGGCACAAAAGCCTTGTCACGGTGGTTGGCACGCTGCTGTTTCTGGCGGTCTATTATGCAGTTTTCCAATGGGTTGGCAACGCAGTGGACGCCCTTGCGCTGGATGCCGTACAGGCGGGCGCTGCTGCCAGCCGTGCCGCCGCACCGCTGCGACTGCTGGGCATGGCCGCAGTGGGCAAGCTCCCGGCACTGCTGCTATTACTTGCGCTGGCTGCGGCCTGTATGGTGCTTTGCGGCAAGGTGCTGGCAAAACCCTATCTGCGGCTGCTGACCCTTGAGCCGGGCAGAGCCAAAGCGGAATACCGCGCAAAGACACAAAAAAAGCAGCCCCCGCGCCGGGCATTGCTGCGGCGGGAACTGCTGCATCTGGGCGCTTGCCCCATGTGGCTGCTCAACTGTGCACTGAGCAGTCTGCTGCTGCCGGTGCTGGGCGTGGCAGCGCTGTGGAAAGCCGCTGCCCTGCGCGCTTTTACCGCAGCTTACCCGCCCGAGAGCCTGCCCATGCTGGTGTGCGGCATGGTGTGTACCGCAGCCGCCATGAATTTTATCACAGCGCCCTCGGTATCGCTGGAGGGCGGCACTCTCTGGCTGCTGCAAAGCCTGCCGGTGACCCCGCAGCAGGTGCTGCGGGCAAAGGCAGAGCTGCAATTGCTGCTCACGCTGCCTGCGGCGTGGCTGTGTGCCGGGTGCGCCATGGCAGCGCTGCGCATTCCGGCAGGGCAGGGCTTGCCGGTGCTGGCGGTGCTGGCAGCCTTTGTGTGGCTGACGGCGCAGTTTGGGCTTGTCTTGGGACTGTGCCTACCCAATCTCCATTGGGTCAGCGAAGCCGCCGTGGTCAAGCGGAGCGCTGCCAGTATGCTGGCGATGTTCGGCGGGTGGCTGCTGGCGGGCGGGGTGCTGTTTTTGCCCCTGACCTTACTGGACTACGCCGTGCCGCCGCTGGCAGCGCAGGCTGTTTGTCTGGCAGTGCTGCTGGGGCTGGACTTGTTGCTGCACCGCTGGCTGTGCACCCGCGGCGCAGCCCGGTTTGCCGCCCTGCACTGAAGTGGGACGATTTGGAATGCCCTCCGTTTTGCTCTGGGCATATTCAGCGGAAAAATCATTTGAATAGAGCAAAATCGGGCAGCCTGCGGGCTGCCCGATTTTGCATTTTCACGGGAAGTGTCCGTTACAGCGCATCCAGTGCGGTGCGGGCGGCACGGATGTTTGCTTCGCTGGTCTGCCATATCTCAAACTCCGAAAAGCCCGGCAGCCCCATGGGCACGCCCTCCCGCCGGAAGGTCATGCGGCTGTCCAGCACTTGCTTGCCGGAAAGGTGGAACGCCCGGGCACCGGTCTGGGCGGCAAGGGCGGGTATGTTGGCGGCGGAAACACCTGCGCCCACCAATATTTCTACCTCCTGCCCGGCAGCATCCACCAGCTGGCGCAGCAGGGCAGCACCCTGCGGAGCGCTTGCGGTCTGTCCGCTGGTCAGGATGGTGGCAAGCCCCAGCTGCTTTGCAGCTTCCAGTGCGGCAAAGGGGTCGCAGCAGACATCAAAGGCGCGGTGCAGGGTGCAGTCCACGGTGCGGTGGGCTTTTTCTGCCGCCTGCCGGGCTGCGGCGTAGATGGGGCGCAGGGCATCGGTATCTAACGCCCCCGTCGGGGTCAGCACGCCGGTCACGATGCCGTCCGCACCGGCGGCGACCAGCTCAGCGGCGCATTCAGCCATCTGTGCCAGCTCGTAGCGGTCGTAGCAAAAATCACCGAAGCGGGGACGGACGAGCGCCCGTACCGGCAGACCGGTCTCGGCCTTGACCTGACGCAGCAGGGCAGGGGAAGGGGTAGTGCCGCCGATGATCAGGTCGGCGCACAGCTCCAGCCGGTCAGCGCCGCCGCGTTTTGCTGCCAGCGCGCTGGCTGTGCTGTCTACGCATACTTCCAAGGTGTATTGCATAAGCGGATACCTCCATAAAAAATAACGATGCGAAATGAAAATTTTAATTTGTCAACCGGGAAGATTTGCGGATCTTCCCGGTTGACTTTTTCACAGGAGAGAGTAAAGAAAAAGTTCTTTTTGCGCGATACTGTGCTCTAAAAAAGGCTGTTGCGCTATAATAGGTGCAACAGCCTTGGTGAGTTATGGTTTATTTTACGCTTTCAAGAAAGCGGACAAAACCGGCACGGCCGGCTTCATCCAGCTTGTACACACCGGCATCGGCCAGCACTTGTGCAAACACATACCCTACCTCGTCCTGCAAAATCAGGTGCACATTGTCGGCGTTCAGCTCCGGGTGCTTTGCAAGGATCTCTTCTGCCCACGCAGCGTGCTTTTGCAGGGCTTCGGGATACTCTGCGGTGGGCAGGTGTGCCACCAGCACATCGGCAAGGTCGAACAGCTCCTGCTTCAGACGGCTGGGAAGCACGGCCAGACCCATCACCTCAATGAGGCCGATGTTCTCCTTTTTGATGTGGTGCAGCTTGGCATGGGGGTGGTACACACCCAGCGGATGCTCCGGAGTGGTGATGTTGTTGCGCAGCACCAAGTCCAGCTGATACTTGCCGTCCCGCATCCGGGCGATGGGGGTGATGGTGTTGTGGGGCTCGCCATCGGTCTCGGCGAAGATAAAGCAGCTCTCGTCGGTGTAGCCGCGCCAAGCAGCCAGCAGCTTATCGGCCAGCTCCACAAGGCGTGCATCGTCCGCACAGGTCAGACGGATGCAGCTCATGGGCCAGTGCACGATACCGGCTTCCACATCCTCAAAGCCGGGGAACACCCAAGGCTTTTCAATGGGAGCCTTGGCCATGGCGAACTCGTAGTGACCGCCTTGGAAGTGGTCGTGGCTCAGGATGCTGCCGCCCACGATGGGCAGGTCAGCGTTGCTGCCCACAAAGTAGTGGGGGAACAGGCCCACAAAATCCAGCAGCTTGCGGAAGGTTGCCCGCTCGATCTTCATAGGGGTGTGCTGGTTATTGAACACGATACAGTGTTCGTTGTAGTAAACGTAGGGGCTGTACTGCAAATTCCACGCACTGTCGTTGATAGTTAGCGGGATGATGCGGTGATTCTCGCGGGCGGGGTGGTTCATGCGGCCTGCGTAGCCCTCGTTCTCCACGCACAGCTGGCACTTGGGGTAAGCGCTCTGGGGTGCAAGCTTTGCGGCGGCAATGGCCTTGGGGTCCTTTTCCGGCTTGGACAGGTTGATGGTGATATCCAAATCGCCGTACGCGGTCTTGGTGACCCACTTCAGATCGCGCTTGATGCGGTAGCGGCGGATGTAATCGGTATCCTGACTGAACTTGTAGAACCAGTCGGTGGCGGCCTGCGGGCCTTCGTTTTCGTACCGCTCCTCAAAGTTGGCGCGTACGATGCTGGGGCGCGGGGTCAGCACGCCCATCAGCTTGGTGTCGAACAGATCGCGTGCGGTGGAGTTGTCCGCGCACACGCCGCGGGCAACGGCGTCGTCCACAAGGGTCTTGAGGATGCTTTCCAGATCGGTATAGCATACCTCGCTGTCCGGGGCGGTAAAGTCGTCCAGCTGCATGGTCATCAGCAGCTGGTTGCGGATATAGATCTCGTCATCGGGCAAGATGAGCCCGGTGTCCAGCCCGTAGTTCACGAGCTGCTGGATGGCAGTGGAGATCACAGCACAGCACCTCCTTCGGGGCGGATGTTCAGCACATGGCAGCGGCCAGCGCCGAGGATCTTTTCCATATTGGCCTTAAAGTCTGCCAGCATCTCCACCGGCACAAAGGCCTGCACCGTACCGGCAAAACCGCCGCCGTGCACGCGCACAGCGCCCTTGCCGCCCAGATAGTGCTTGGCAGCGGCGATGGTCACGGCCACCTCCTGATGCTCCTTGTAACCGGCGGGGATGACGTTCTGCAAATACTCCCAGCTGCTGTCGCCGGAGGCGGTCACCATCTGCAAAAAGGCGTCAAAGTCGCCCTCGCGCAGGGCGGCTACCTGCTGGGGTACGCGGTCATTATCGGCGTAGAAGTGGAAGGCGCGCAGCACAGCGCGGTCGCCGCACTGCTTGCGGCAGGCCGGGATATTGGCAAGGAAAGTCTCGAAAAGCACGTCCCGCAGCACCTCGCCGCCGCACACAGCGGCCACAGCACGGCACTCGTTGGGAATGGCGGCGTACTCGTCGGTCAGGTCGGCGTGGTCTGCACCGGAGTCCAGAATGCACAGCGCCAGACCGGCCTTGGAAAAGTCCACCTGCACCGGCTCTACATCAGGGTTTTCCTTGTCGGCAAAGTCGATGGTGATAATGTTGCCCACGCTGGAGGCCATCTGATCCATCAGGCCGCAGGGCTTGCCAAAGTACACATTTTCAGCCCACTGGCCGATCTGTGCAATGGCGATGGGGGAGACCTTTTCAGCCATGAAGCAGTCGTTCAAAATCACGCCGACCAGCACCTCAAAGGCGGCAGAGGAAGAAACGCCGCTGCCCTTGGGCACGTTGGAGGAGATGTACACGTCCAAACCGGACAGCTTTGCGCCACGCTGACGGAAAGCTTCGCACTCGCCGCGCAGCAGGGAGGCGGTGGTGTTCTCCTCCTCCTTGCGGGCGGTCAGGTCGTCAAGGTCGATGACGCACAGGTCGTACCCCTCGCTCTGCACGCGCAGCTGGTTCAGGCTGTTGGGGGCGGCAGCAGCGATCATATCAATGTTTACGCTGCCTGCCAGCACACGACCATGCTGGTGGTCGGTGTGGTTGCCGCCGATCTCGGTGCGGCCGGGGGCACTATACAGACCGGCCTTGGTATGTGCGCCAAAGGTAGTCTCTAACCCGTCCAGAACAGCCGCATAGCGGGCTGCCTGTGCAGGGGTCTCGTCGGGGGTGCAGCAGTACAGCGCAGCCAGACGCGCAGCGTATGCGCCCTCGGTCAGCTCCTGCTTCCAGGTGGAAATGGACTTCATCATGGAAATTTCCTCCTACTATTATCATCGGAAAAGTCGATGCAGCCGTTCGCAGCTGCCGTAGCTGCTTCTATAATAGTCAAACACAACGCAAAAAACCATGTGTTATTGTTGCATCTCGATGAAAAGTTGCAAAAAACGCCTGTGCAGCCCGATCGGTTGCTTGAGAACAAATAAAATAAAAGTTTTTCTGTCAAAGCGGAATGCTTGGCATAAATGCACACAAATCCCGGAATTTTGAGCGCAGCGCCCAAAAATGACGGGATGGAAAATTGCACTTTGCACAAAAAACACCCCGCGTCGATGCAGCCATCGGGTGCGGGGGTGTGGTTCAGCGGGTAAATTCGCTGCCGGTCAGTCCGTCAAGGTTCAGCATCCCTTCCAGTGCGGCAATGTCGGCGTTCACGTCCAGCGCATCGGCTTGGAACAGCTTGTCCAGCTGGTTTTCAAAGGCGGTCACCAGCAGGTCCATGCTGCGCTCGATGCTGTGCTTGGCGTCGGTGATGTTCGTGCCCTCCACCGCCTGCCCGGAAAGGCTGGCATAGGTGTTCAGCAGCTTGAGCGCAGTGGGCAGATAGTAGTTCATAAACTTTTGCAGCTGCGCCTTTTTCTCCGGGTCCTTCTGCGCCAGCGCAAAGATGCGCCCGCTGACTTCTTCCAGCCGGGAGATCTTCGCGCTCATCACCGGGTCAGGGATGGCATCGTTCACCTCCCGCAGCTGGCGCAGCAGGGCGGCATATTCGTCCTCTGCGGCGGGCTGGGGCTTGGGTCCCGGAGTGGGTGCGGGCTTTTTCGGCTGCGGTGCCGCGCCCCGCACCACCAGCGTGTCGGTGCGGTTGTCAATATAGGCGTCTGCGCCGAAGTATCCGTGCTCGATGGCGCTTTTCACCGCAGCGCGTCCCCGGGCAGCGTCCACCCCGGCAGCGGCAAACAGCTCCGGCAGGGGGATGTTATCCCGCTCACCTACCACCTTATCCAGCAGCCGCTCCAGCTTGTGGGTGCGGTTCATCCGCAGGCCGGTCAGCAGCGCACCGCCGCCGCCAATGGCCATGACGATATCGGAAAACAACTCCCCGGGGTCAGGCAGCACCTGCCATGCACTGATGATATCCACCGCATCCGTCACTCCGGCAAACAGGAAAACGGCACCCATAATGGTGCAGAGAGTGGCAATATTCTTATGCCACTGTTTGGCGCTTTTCTGCTCTGCCGTTGGGATGTCCTGCCCATAGGATGCGTCTGTGTTTTGCATTGGTGCAGGCTCTGGGTCGGGGCGGTAGTCGCCCCGGGCACGGGCGGCTTCCTGCTCTTCCTTCTGCACCTTCTGGTCGATGCCTTTCAGGATAAACAACAGCACCCCCAACGGCCCGGACATCGCCATCACGATAAAGATGGCAATGGTGGGGATCTTTGCAAAATAATGTTTTCTCGGCTCCATGAAACAGAATTCCTTTCACAGAAAGATAAAAATAAAAGACCGCGTTCCACTCTATTATAGCGGAGCGCGGCCCTTTTGTTAAGGGGGTATTTCTATCCCGTGAAAATGCGCTTGGAGCGGTCCGCAGACCGCGACAAGCGAAAAATTAAAAATATCTCTTCCGCTGAAGATGGCCAAAGCGCACGCGGAGGCCATTTAAAATCGTTGACACAAAAAGAGACCGCTGCGCAAATGCACAACGGCCTCTCTATAAAAACTTACTTCATCAGGCTGCAAACGGCCTCGGCGTAAGCGGCGGGGTCGTCCACGGGCAGACCCTCGATCAGCTGTGCCTGTGCGTACAGCAGTGCGCTGTACTTGTTCAGCTTCTCGGTGTCACCGGCCTCCTGTGCGGCTTTCAGGGCGGCAAAAACGGGGTGGTTCACGTTCAGCTCCAGCACCTTGTCGCTCTTCACGCCCTCGCTGCCGGGCTGCTTGGACAGCACCTTCTCCATCTCGATGGACAGCGGGCCGTCAGCGCTCAGGCAGACGGGGTGATCCTTCAGGCGGGTGGAGACCTTGACCTCCTTCACCTTGCCGTTCAAAGCGTCCTTCATGGCATCAAACAGTGCCTTGTTCTCGGCGGTGGCATCCTCGGCGGCCTTCTTCTCCTCCTCGGATTCCAGACCCAGATCACCGCTGTTCACATTCTTGAACTCCACAGTGCCGTCCTTGCCCTCGGCATCCTTGCGGGGGTAGCTGTGCAAAATCTGCAGGCAGAACTCATCCACGTCCTCGGTCAGCAGCAGCACGTCAAAGCCCTTGTCCAGCACCAGCTCTGCGGAGGGCAGCTTTGCCAGACGGTCGGTGGAATCGCCTGCGGCAAAGTAGATGTACTTCTGCTCTGCGGGCATCTTGTCGATGTACTCCTGCAGGGTGACCATCTTCTGCTCCTTGGCGGACCAGAACAGCAGCAGGTCGCGCAGCAGCTCGGCGTGCATCCCGTAGTCAGAGTAAGCACCAAACTTGATCTGACGGCCAAACTCCTTCCAGAACTCCTCGTACTTTGCACGGTCGTTGTTCAGCATAGCGTGCAGTTCGTTCTTGATCTTCTTTTCCAGTGCGTTGTGGATCAGCTTCAGCTGGCTGTCCTTCTGCAGCATCTCACGGCTGATGTTCAGGCTCAGATCTTGACTGTCCACGATGCCCTTTACAAAGCTGAAATAATCCGGCAGCAGGTCGGCGCACTTTTCCATAATCAGCACGCCGGAAGCGTACAGCGCCAGACCCTTCTCGTAGTCCTTGGTGTAGAAATCGTAGGGGCGGTGGCTGGGCACGAACAGCAGGGCGTTGTAGTTGGCAGTGCCCTCGGTGCGGCTCACGATGACCCGGGCGGGGTCGGCGTAATCGCCGAACTTATCCTTGTAGAAGCTGTTGTACTCCTCGTCGGTCACTTCGCTCTTCTGCTTCTTCCAGATGGGGATCATGCTGTTCAGGGTCTCCAGCTCGGTGTAGGTCTCCCACTCGGGCTTGTAGTCCTCGGGCTTGGGGTCCGGTTCCGGCTTCTG
>CAKTCK010000024.1 GCA_934539245.1 uncultured Faecalibacterium sp. | reverse complement strand
GGCAAGACCACGCTGGCGGGCATCATCGCCAACGAGATGGGGGTGCAGATCCGCATCACCAGCGGCCCGGCCATTGAAAAGCCCGGCGACCTTGCCGCCCTGCTGACCAACCTGCAGGAGGGCGATGTGCTGTTCATCGACGAGATCCACCGCCTGTCCCGGCAGGTGGAAGAGGTGCTGTACCCCGCGCTGGAGGACTACGCGCTGGATATCATGATCGGCAAAGGCCCCAGTGCCCAGAGCATCCGCATCAATCTGCCCCGGTTCACGCTGGTGGGCGCTACCACCCGCGCCGGGCAGATCACCGGCCCCCTGCGCGACCGCTTTGGCGTGCTGCTCAAGCTGGAACTGTACAGCCCGGACGAACTTTCCCGCATCATCATGCGGTCGGCGGGCATTCTGGATCAGCCTATCACCCCGGAAGGCGCTTACGAGCTGGCAAAGTGCAGCCGGGGCACCCCCCGCGTAGCGAACCGCTTTTTGAAGCGCATCCGCGACTTTGCCACCGTGCTGGGCGACGGCATCATCGATCAGGACGTGGCGCTGCTGGGGCTCAAGCGGATGGACGTGGACGCGCTGGGTCTGGACGAGCTGGACCGCAGCCTGCTGCGCGCCATCATCGAGATGTACAACGGCGGGCCGGTGGGTCTGGAAACGCTGGCTGCCGCGCTGGGCGAGGAGGCCGTCACGCTGGAGGATCTGTGCGAGCCGTATCTGATGCAGATGGGCTTCTTGACCCGCACCCCCCGCGGACGCTGCGCTACCCGCCTTGCCTACGAGCATCTGGGCATGAAGGCCCCGGAGACCGGCAGCGCCGAGGAAAACGGCCAGCAGAGCCTGTTCTGACTTATTATATATAGGATTTTAAAGCAGTAAACGGAAGGAGGACGCTATGCGCCCTGCAGATACTTGGAAAGACTACGAACTGCTGGATGCCACCGACGGCAACCGGCTGGAACGCTGGGGAGAGACCCTGCTCATCCGCCCCGACCCGCAGGTGGTGTGGAAGACCCCGAAGCAAAGCCCCCTGTGGGCAAAGGCAGATGCCATCTACCACCGCTCCAATCAGGGCGGCGGCGAGTGGGAGTACCGCCGCCGTCTGCCGGAAAAGTGGAAGATCAGCTGCGGCGAGGGGGAGGATAAGCTGACCCTTATCGTCAGCCCTACCGGCTTCAAGCACACCGGCGTGTTCCCGGAACAGGCGGTCAACTGGGCGTGGTACCAGCAGAAGATCCGCGCCGCGAACCGCCCGGTGAAGGTGCTGAACCTCTTCGGCTACACCGGCGGCGCTACGCTGGCCTGCGCCGCTGCCGGTGCCACCGTCTGCCATGTGGATGCCTCCAAGGGCATCGTGGCATGGGGCAAGGACAACGCCGTGGCAAGCGGCCTGACCGATAAGCCCATCCGCTGGCTGGTGGACGACTGCGCCAAGTTCGTGGCGCGGGAAAAGCGCCGGGGCAACACCTATGACGGCATCATCATGGACCCGCCCAGCTATGGGCGCGGCCCCGGCGGCGAGATCTGGAAGCTGGAGGACTGCATCTACGACCTCATCAGCCAGTGCGAAGAGGTGCTCAGCGATACACCGCTGTTCTTTGCGGTCAACAGCTACACCACCGGCCTGTCTCCGGCGGTCATGGAGTATATGCTCAAGACCACGCTGGTGCCCCGCTTTGGCGGGCAGACCTCCTGCGATGAGATCGGCCTGCCGGTGTCTGCCACCGGCGGCGTGGTGCCCTGCGGTGCCACCGCCATTTGGGAAGAATAAGGAAGCCGAGACGATTGAAATGGCCTCCGCTTTGCTCTGGCCATATTCAGCGGAAAATAGATTTTTAATTTCGCGTTTGTCGCACGCTGCGGCGTGCTCCAAACGCATTTTCACGGGAGGGGTCGCCTAAGGCAAGCCATCCTGAAAAAGCAAAAAATTCAAGAATGGGGTACAGCCCCTTTCGGAGGGGCGCACCACCAGAAAGAGAAACAAAGCATGAGTGATACGATTTTAACTGCTGAAAATTTGAAGTTCCGCTACGATGCCGAGCAGCCGGTCTACGCGCTGGACGGCGTATCTGCGCAGGTAAAGCGCGGAGAGTTCGTGGCGGTGCTGGGTGCAAACGGCTGCGGCAAATCCACGCTGGCGAAGCACTTCAACGCCATTCTGCTGCCCGAGAGCGGCAAAGTGTATGTGGAGGGCATGGATACCGCAGACGAGGACAAGCTCTACGATATCCGCCAGACCGTGGGCATGGTGTTCCAGAACCCGGACAACCAGATCGTTGCGACCGTGGTGGAAGAGGACGTGGCCTTTGCGCTGGAAAACCTCGGCGTGCCGCAGGACGAGATGCGCCGCCGGGTGGACGACTCCATGAAGATGGCGGGCATCTACGAATACCGCGAGCGCGCACCCCACAACCTTTCCGGCGGTCAGAAGCAGCGCGTGGCGATTGCCGGTGTGGTGGCCATGCGCCCGGACTGCCTGATTCTGGACGAAGCCACCGCCATGCTGGACCCGCGCGGCCGCGAGCAGGTGATGCAGACCATCCACTACCTGAACAAGAACATGGGCATCACGGTGGTGTCCATCACCCACTATATGGAAGAAGCCGCACAGGCCGACCGTGTGCTGGTGATGAGCAAGGGCCATGTGGTGATGGAGGGCACCCCGAAAGAGGTGTTCAGCCAGACCGAAAAGGTGCGCAGTCTGCATCTGGACGTGCCGCAGGCCGCTGAGCTGCGGGACGAGCTGGTGAAGGCCGGCATCCCGATGCCGGAGGGCATCATCGACACCGGTGCCTGCGCACAGGCGCTGTATGAGCTGCTGCAGTAAGGGGGGCGGACGAAATGGCAGATATCATTAAGGTAGAACATCTGAGCTACGTCTATAACCCCGGCCTGCCCACCGCAGTGACCGCGCTGGATGACGTGAGCTTTACCGTAGAAGAGGGCGATTTTGTGGGCATCATCGGGGCCACCGGCTCCGGCAAAAGCACCCTCATCACCCACATGAACGGCCTGAACAAGCCCACCAGCGGCAAAATTTACATTGACGGCCGCGATCTGTGGGCAGACCCGGAAAAGATCCGGGATTTCCGTTTCCTCACCGGCCTTGTGTTCCAGTACCCGGAATACCAGCTGTTTGAGGAGACCTGCTACAAGGACATCGCCTTTGGCCCCAAGAACATGGGCTTGGACGAAGCCGAGGTAGACCACCGCGTCCACGAAGCCGCAGACTTTGTAGGTTTAGACCCGGCGCTTTTGGAGCGCAGCCCCTTTGAGCTGTCCGGCGGTCAGAAGCGCCGGGTGGCGGTGGCCGGTGTGATGGCGATGAAGCCCCGCATCCTTGTGCTGGACGAGCCCGCCGCCGGTCTTGACCCGGAGGGACGGGACGATATCCTTTCTGAGGTGAAGGAGTACCACAAAAAGACCGGCACCACCGTGCTGCTGGTGTCCCACAGCATGGAGGATATCGCCAAGTACGCCAACCGCGTGCTGGTGATGAGCAACAGGAAAATTGCCATGTACGACACGGTGGAAAAGATCTTTGCCCGCGCTCCGGAACTGCTGGAGCTGGGGCTGTCGGTGCCGCAGGTGACGAAAATTTTCCTCAAGCTGCGGGAGATGGGCGTGGACGTCCCGGCGGACGTATACACCATTCCCTACGCGGTCAAGACCCTGCTGGAAGCCAAGCGCCGCCGCGATGCCGGGGAAAGCCTTGTACTGCCCCGCAGCGCTGCCCGGAAAGGGGGTGCTGTCTGATGCTGCGAGATATCACCATCGGTCAGCACTTCCCGGGCAACAGTCTGGTGCACCGTTTTGACCCCAGACTGAAGCTTGTGCTGACCGTCACCTATATCGTGCTGCTGTTTGCAGCCTCCAACCCCTTGGGACTTACTTTGTCCATCCTCTTCTTGGGGGTCATGTACAAGGTGGCAAAAATTCCGGTCAAGATGATCGGCAAAAGCCTGAAGCCCATTCTGCCCATCGTGCTGTTCACGGCGGTGCTGAATCTGTTCTTTGTCTCCGGCGAGGGCGACCCGCTGGTGCATTTCTGGTTCTTGACCATCTACGCCGAGGGCGTGCGCTACGCGGTGCTGATGGCGGTGCGCGTGATGGCGCTCATCGCGGGCACCAGCCTGCTTACCTACACCACCAGCCCCATCGTGCTGACCGATGCCATTGAGCAGCTGCTCAAGCCCTTGGGCAAGCTGCACTTCCCGGTGCACGAACTGGCCATGATGATGAGCATCGCCCTGCGCTTTATCCCCACCCTCATCGAGGAGACGGATAAGATCATGAACGCGCAGAAGGCGCGCGGCGCGCAGCTGGACACCGGCAAAATGACCGACCGGGTCAAGGCGCTGGTGCCGGTGCTCATCCCGCTGTTCATCTCGGCCTTCCGCCGCGCGGATGAACTGGCGATGGCGATGGAGTGCCGCTGCTACCGCGGCGGCACGGGCCGTACCCGCCTGAAGGTGCTGCGCTGCGAAAAGCAGGACTATATCGACCTTGCGGTCTGCATCGCCTGCTTTGCCGTCATCCTTGCCTCCCGGCTGGTGTTCCCGAATTATTAAAGGAAAAGCCCTCTCAGGCGCTCCCGCGCCAGCTCCCCCGAAGGGGGAGCCAAGCCATAAAGTTCAGCGCTAAAGTGTGAGAAGAAAGAGGATGTTTCCCGCTGCGGCCCCTCCGGTGAAAATGTGTTTGTCGCGGCCCGCAGGCCGCGACAAACACGAAATTAAAAACGCTTTTCCGCTGAATATGGCCAGAGCAAAGCGGAGGCCATTTTAAATCAGAACTATGAACTTTTTACTTACCCTTGCCTACGACGGCACAAATTACTGCGGCTTCCAGGTGCAGCCCAATGGGCGCAGCGTGGCGGCTGCCTTTCAGGATGCGCTGGAAGCGGTGCTGGGCAGCCGCCCCGATATCAAAGGCTGCAGCCGCACCGATGCCGGGGTGCACGCGCTGGGCTTCCGGCTGAACTTCCACGCCGATACCCGCATCCCGCCCCAAAAGCTGCCGCTGGCGCTCAACCAGCATCTGCCGCCGGATATCCGGGTGCTGGCGGCGCAGACCGTGCCGGAGGACTTCCACGCCCGGTACGCCGCCCATACCAAGACCTATTTATACCGCATCCATAATCATCCCATCGACTCGCCCTTTGACGCCGCCTACTACACCCGTGTGCCCCGGCGGCTGGACGAAGCTGCCATGCAGGCGGCGGCGCAGCAGTTCGTGGGCACCCACGATTTTCTGGCCCTGTGCGCGGCGGGAAGTTCTGCCGCCGCCCACGGGGATACCGTGCGCACCATCACGGATTGTCACGTCACCCGGCGCGGGGACGAGGTGGACATTGAGGTGACCGCCGACGGCTACCTGTACAACATGGTGCGCATTCTGGCGGGCACCTTGTGCGAGGTGGGCGCGGGGCGGCTGCGCGCCGCGGACATCCCCGCCATTCTGGCCAGCCGGGACCGCAGCCGGGCGGGCCCTACTCTGCCCGCAAAGGGCTTGTTTTTAAAGTGTGTGGATTACCCGGAAAGGAAGGAAGAGCAGCTATGAAAAAGCTTCATCGCGGCGGCAGCCCGGACGGAGAGCCGCTTTCTGCCGGGCGTGTGGAATATCTGGAGGCAGCGCGCCAGCGGGTGCGCCGCCGCCGTCTGCGCCGCACCGTGATCCTTCTGGCGGCGCTGATACTGGTCACCCTGTTTGCCACCGGTGCGGTGGGTGCATCCATCGCCCGGGTGAAGGATATGGTGGATACGGTGCACATCGCCCTGTCCCCGGCGGTGGGCTGGCCGCAGCAGACCGGCCTTGGCGAGCTGACCGCCGTGCAGCCCATGTCCGGCAGCTTTGTGGCCATGGACGAGGATGCCTGCGCGGTGTACAGCCTTGGCGGCACCCGCCTTGCCAGCATCCAGAGCGGCTACGCCCGCCCAGCGCTAGCTGCGGGCAAGACCCGCTTTGTGCTGTACAACCGCTCCGGTAACGAGCTGCGGGTGGAAAGCCGCACCCAGAATCTTTACAGTAAAACGCTGGAAAACAGCATCTATCTGTGTGCCATGTCGGACACCGGCACGCTGGCAGTGGCGACTGATTCCGCCGACAGCACCGCCCGGCTGACTGTGTATACCCCCACCATGACGGAGCAGCTGCACTGGGATATGACCGGCACCCAGGGCACCCCGGTGCGGATGGCCTTTGCCGCCGACAGCCGCCGTCTGGCGGTGGCAGCGGTCACCTCCAGTGCCGGACAACTGCAAGCGAACCTCTTTGTGCTCAGCCTTGCGCAGGGCGACCCGGTGCAGCTGAGCAGCGGGGACAGTGTGCCCCAATGGCTGGGCTGGCTGAACAACGACACCGTGCTGGCGGTGTACGAGAACTGCGCCGTGGTGTACGGCGCGGACGGCGGCGAGCGCGGGCGCTTCGACCTTGGCGGCGGCAACCTTGTCAGCGTTTCGCAGGACGGCGCAAACGCGGCCCTGCTGCTGGAAAACGGGCAGGTGTGCACCGCTGTGCTGCTGGATAAGGACCTGAACGTGCAGTACAGCGGCAATGTGCCGGCGGCAAACCAGATCTTGCGCAGGGGTCAAAACTTTTATCTGCTCACCGACAGCGGCGTGGAATGCTTTGCCGCAGACGGGGTGTATCAGTGGGGACAGACGCTTTCCGTCCGTCCGCAGGCGCTCATTGCGGGCAAGCAGCTGCTGGTGCTGTGCGGCAACACGGTGCAGCAGATCGCGCCGCCGGAGCAAACGGCTTCCAGCGCCCGGTGAACGAGGGGAAAAAACAGTATTTTTGCGGGGAAAGTGATCTTTATAACAGGGAAAACAAGGTATGTTCAAGAATCCGTCATTTCTTTTTGATATCCTATGTACGGTGGTATGGCTGGTGCTGATGGCACGCTACGCCCGCAAGGGCTTTCTGGCGTCCATCGTGCAGCTGTCCGGCAACCTCATCAGCCTGCTGGGCGCACGGCAGTGTTCTGCCGCCTGTGCGGGCTGGGTGTTCGAAAATCTGCTGGCTGGGGGCTTCCGTACCCAGATCGCCGCCCACCTTTCGGAGGACGGCGTGGTCAACCTTTCCGGCATTGCGCAGCAGTACGCGGGCTTTCTGCCCGAAAGCTTCCGCGCCTCCATCGTGGCGGCGTGCGAGCGCAGCATCAACGCCGTGCTGGCAGATAACGCCGTGGTGCTGGCCGATACCATCGTGGAAAAAGTATTGCAGCCGCTGCTCACCCCGGTGATCATGCTGGTGCTGTTCTTTGTGTTCTACGCGGTGCTGCGGCTGCTGGTCAGTATGCTGGTCACCGTGCTGGGGCTGGTGAACAAGCTGCCGGTCATCGGTACAGTGAACCGGGGTCTGGGCTGGCTGACCGGCGGCATGACTGCTCTGCTGGACTTATACCTCGTGCTGTGCGTGGTGTGGGGGCTTGTGGTCATCACCGGCGGCAACCTGAATGTGCTCAACGACACTGTGATGCACAGCAGTCTTTACTATAAAGCGTTTAATATGTTCAACCCCTTTTTGTAACAGGGGCGACAAGGAGGAACTATGGTCTGTATTCGATGCCAGAAGCGTCCGGCGATCATCTTTATCCAGCGGATGGAGAATGGTCAGATGAAGCAGGAGGGGTACTGTCTGCACTGTGCCCGGGAACTGCACATCAAGCCCGTGGACGATCTGATGAAACAATTCGGGATGTCGGAGCAGGATCTGGATAACATGGAAAACCGCATGGAGAGCATGATGGAGGAGCTGGGCGATTCCAACCCTCTTTCCATGCTGATGAATATGTCCGGCAGCGGCGAGGATGCCGATGCGGAGAACATGGACGAGGATCTTGTACCCGGCAGCAATGCCACCTTCCCGCTGGGCTTTACCGGCACGGAAAAGCAGGACGGCGACAAAAAGGCCGACCGCAAAAACGGCAAAAAGCCGCCCAAGCGCAAGTTTTTGGATACCTACTGCGAAAACCTGACCCGCAAGGCGCGGGAGGGCAAGCTGGATGATATCATCGGCCGCGACCGCGAGATCTACCGCACCATCCAGATCCTGAGCCGCCGCCAGAAGAATAACCCCTGCCTCATCGGTGAAGCCGGTGTGGGCAAGACCGCCATCGCCGAGGGCATTGCAGAGCGCATTGCCAAGGGTCAGGTGCCCATCGGCCTGCGGGATAAGGAAATTTTCCTTCTCGACCTCACCAGCCTTGTGGCGGGCACCCAGTTCCGCGGCCAGTTCGAGCAGCGGGTCAAGGGTCTGCTGAGCGAGGTGAAGGCCGCAGGCAACGTGATCTTGTTCATCGATGAGATCCACACCATCACCTCTGCCGGTGAGAGTGAGGGCGCCATGAACGCGGGCAACATCTTAAAGCCCGCCCTCTCCCGCGGCGAGATTCAGGTCATCGGCGCCACCACCTTTACCGAGTACCGCAAGTACATTGAAAAAGATCAGGCGTTGGAGCGCCGTTTCCAGCCCGTGCGGGTGGAGGAGCCCAGCGTAGCCGACACCCTTGCGGTGATGAACGGCATCAAGCGCTACTACGAGCAGCACCACCATGTGCAGGTGCCCGCCGAGGTGCTTTCGGCGGTTGTTACCCTGAGCGAGCGCTACATCACCGACCGCTTTCTGCCGGATAAGGCCATCGACCTGCTGGACGAAGCCTGTGCCTGCTGCAATCTGGCGCACCCGGTCATCTCCGAGTATCTGGGAATGCAGAAGGAACTGGACGCCCTGAAGCAGGAAGAAGCCGAGATGGAAAGCGCGGATGTGAACGAAGCCATCGACTACGAGCGCGTAGCCGAGCGCAAGACCCGCATCGCCAAGCTGGAATCCGAACTGCCCGCAAAGCAGGCCGCTGCCAGCGAGATTCAGGTGACCATGGACGATGTTGCCAAGGTCATCGAGCTGTGGACGGGCATCCCGGCGGTGAAGATCCGCGAGACCGAGTTCGTCAAGCTGGCAGGGCTGGAAAATGCCCTCAAGCAGAAGGTCATCGGTCAGGACGAAGCTGTGCATCTGGTGGCGCAGGCTATCAAGCGCAGCCGCGCCGACCTTTCCGGCCGCCGCCGTCCCGCAAGCTTCATCTTTGTGGGTCCCACCGGCGTAGGCAAGACCGAACTGGTCAAGCAGCTGGCAGAACAGTTGTTTGATGGCCCTGACCCGCTTATCCGTCTGGACATGAGCGAGTACATGGAAAAATATGCGGTGTCCCGTATGATCGGTTCTCCTCCGGGCTATGTGGGCTACGAGGAAGCCGGTCAGCTCACCGAGAAGGTGCGCCGCCGACCCTACAGCGTGGTGCTGTTTGACGAGATCGAAAAGGCACACCCGGATGTGATGAACATCCTGCTGCAAATTCTGGACGAGGGCAAGATCAACGATGCGCAGGGACGCACGGTGGATTTTTCCAACACGGTCATCTGCATGACCTCCAACGCCGGCAGCAGCGACCAGAGTGCGGGCAGCCTTGGCTTTAACAAGAGTGACGCCCAGCGCAGCGAGGAAAAGACCCGCAAGGCACTGGCGCAGTTCCTGCGCCCGGAGTTCCTTGGCCGCGTGGATGAGGTGATCGCCTTCAAGCCCCTGACCGAGGAGACGTTGCAGGGCATCGCCGCCCTGATGCTGGACGAGTACAAGCCCGGCATGGAGGCCAAGGGCATCGCATACAGCTACACCCCGGCAGCGCTCAAGGCACTGGTGCAAAAGAGTCAGGGCGGGCGCTTTGGCGCACGCGACCTGCGCCGCACCATCCGCAAGGCGGTGGAGGATCCTGCCGCCGAGCGCCTGATCGACGGCACGCTGGCATCCGGCGGCACCCTTGTGGTGGATGCCGATGAAAACGGCGAAGTCGTGCTGAAATAATCGTAACCGCAAAGCACCCCGGCTGGAAACAGCCGGGGTGCTTTTTGTCTGCGTGCAAAAAACTTTTTGTAATATATACTTGACATTTAGAATGGTAAATGATACTATATGTCCAGAGGATAAAACAAATGCCGACCCGGCAGGAAAGGAGCATAGCAATGCCGAAGAACCTGAAATTAAAGGCCGCCCGTGCGGAAAAGGATATGACGCAAGGCGCGCTTGCCGAGGCGGCAGGCGTTTCGCGCCAGACCATCAACGCCATTGAAAAAGGGGAGTACAACCCTACCATCAACCTTTGCCGCAGTATCTGTAAAATTCTGGATAAGACACTGGATGAACTGTTCTGGGAGGAATAAACTATGAAATTTTCACTGTATAGCAAGAAAAACCAGTTGGACGAGATGCAGGAGCAGACCCTGCGCAAAATTGAAAGCCATGGCTTCTGGCTGCTGTGGGGCAGCCTTCTGGCGGCGTGGATCGTGCAGACGGTGTTCGGGGCTGCGGACAAGGCTGCCGGAGAGTGGGTCGTATTCATGATCGGCTGCATTTATATGGTTGTCGCGTGTCTGCGCAATGGTCTGTGGGATCGCCACCTTTCGGATACGGCCCCGGCCAATGCCGTGTTGTCTCTGGTGGCTGCGGTGGCGGTTACGCTGATCAGCGGGTTTTCCCGTGGATACTGGGTCGGTGCCGCTTTTACCGGTGTTTTTACCGGCATCCTGTGCTTTGCATTGCTGCAACTGTGCGCCGCATTGACACGCAAACGGCGCGAGCATCTGGATGACCCGAAGGACGGAGAATAATATTATAAAAAGGGGCTGCTGCACAGCATTTGATGCAGCAGCCCTTTTTGCATGGGTGCATGATATTATCCCGCATTGACAAAACTGCGCAGAATAAGTACAATAAAACATAGCTATCCGCAAATTTTTTGCATGAGAATAAAGGAGCGTTTTTCTATGCCGAGCAATAAAGTCCGCACCCGTTTTGCACCCTCGCCTACGGGTTATATGCACGTTGGCAACCTGCGTACCGCCCTGTACACCTACCTGATGGCCAAGCACGAGGATGGCACCTTCATCCTGCGCATCGAGGATACCGATCAGGGCCGCTATGTGGAGGGCGCTGTGGATGTCATCTACAACACCCTGCGGGAGACCGGCCTTTTGTGGGACGAGGGCCCGGATATCGGCGGCCCCGTGGGCCCCTATGTGCAGAGCGAGCGCATGGGGATGTTCAAGCAGTATGCCGAGCAGCTGGTGGCAGAGGGCAAGGCGTATTACTGCTTCTGCACCGAGGAGCGTCTGGAAGCTCTGCACGCCGAGCAGCGCGCTGCCGGTGAGATGACCCACTACGACGGCTGCTGCCGCGAGCTGCCCAAGGAGGAAGTGGAAAAGCGCCTTGCCGCAGGCCAGCCCTACGTCATCCGCCAGAAGATCCCCCGCGAGGGCGTGACCGGCTTTGACGATGTGGTGTACGGTCACATCGAGGTGAACAACAGCGAGATGGACGACCAGATCCTCATCAAGACTGATGGTATGCCCACCTATAACTTTGCTAACGTGGTGGACGACCACCTGATGGGCATCACCCACGTCATCCGCGGCAGCGAGTATCTGTCCTCCACCCCCAAGTATAACCTGCTGTATCAGGCCTTTGGCTGGGACATCCCCACCTATATCCACTGCCCGCCGGTGATGAAGGACGCGCAGAACAAGCTGTCCAAGCGCAACGGCGATGCGAGCTATCAGGACTTGGTGGCAAAGGGCTACCTGACCGAGGCTGTGCTGAACTACATCTGCCTGCTGGGCTGGAGCCCCCGCGGCGAGTACGCCGAGCAGGAGATCTTCTCCCTGCCGGAGCTGGTCAAGATCTGGTCTCCGGAGGGCATCTCCAAGTCCCCCGCCATCTTCGACCCCCTCAAGCTGCGCGCCATCAATGCGGAGTATATCCGCCGCCTGAGCCCCGAGGAGTTCCAGAAAAAGGCCGAGCCGTGGATCGACAGCGCCGTGCACAGCACCATCGACAAAAAGCTGCTGTGCGCAAACCTGCAGCCCCGGTGCGAGGTGCTGGGCGAGATCCCCGAGCAGCTGGACTTCTTTGACGCCATGCCGGAGTACGACGTGAGTCTGTACGCCAACAAAAAGCAAAAGACCACCCCGGAAACTGCCAAGGAAGCACTGGAAGCCCTGCTGCCGGTGCTGAGCAACGAGGCGCTGGATTTTGCAAACCGCGACGCCGTGTTCGATGCCTGCAAGGCCAAGGCAGAGGAGCTGGGCAAAAAGAACGGCTGGCTGCTCTACCCGCTGGGCATTGCCCTTTCCGGCAAGCAGCGCACCCCCGGCGGCGGCACCGACCTTGCCTGCATGATGGGCCGCGAAAAGACCCTGCAGCGCGTGCAGGATGCCCTTGCAAAGCTGAACGGCTGAGTAATAGTGATATAAGTACAGTGATCTGGGAGGTGGAACCTATGATGTACCCGTTTATGACATTGGATGACGATACCGAGATCGTGCATTCCGAGATGAAGCCCGATGGCAGGGTGAAGGTGTACCTTGAAAAACCGGATGCAGAAGATTGTTTCCACTCAGCGGTGTGCTGGCTGCCGGGCTACGACTGGCAGGAGGTGCACGGCTTCACGCCGGAGGAGATCGCGCGGTATCAGAAAATCGTGGAGTCCACCGCGCATCTGATTTTGCAGTTCTCCCAAGAAGGAGGCGTGGAAAATGCCGCAGGTTTTTAAGGTTGGTTCTTACTGGGTCTATTTCTGGGCCAATGAGAACGAACCGCTGGAACCGATTCATGTGCACGTTGCGCAGGGCGCACCCAACAGCAATGCCACCAAGATCTGGATCACCAAGGCGGGCGGCTGCTATCTGTGCAATAATAACTCTCAGATCCCGCCCCGGGTGCTGCGCAACATTATGGCAGTTATTGAAGCGCGCAGCGGTGAAGTAATCGAAAAATGGACAGCCTTTTTTGGCGAGATCCGCTATTTCTGCTGAACAATTGAAAATACCCCCAAAGCCCTGCGGCAAAATGACGGCCGCAGGGCTTTTTTGCGTCTTTGGGCGGGTTTGGGGCGGTTCTATGCACCGCGCCAAAAACTGCCGCTGCCCCGCGTTACAGTATATGCAGACAGTGCGGGGAAAAGAACAAAAATTCCCCGCCGGAAAGCGGGGAGTTTTTATGACAGAGCGGATGGGTGTTTTATCTTCGGACGGGCGGTGCTTGCAGCCTTCGCCCTTGGCGGCACGGGCGATGCTGCGCCCGGCGACCCGGCGTCTGGCAGCGGTGGGCATCGGCTTTGCCGGCGGCTGGGCGGTGCTGTACGGGGCGCTGATGCCCTTTGGGCTGGGGCTGACCCTTGGGCTGGCAGAGGACTGCTTTGCCCCCTGCGCGGCAGGGGCGGCGCTTGCGCTGCTGCTCCACGGGCTGGGGGTGCTCTCGCTGCGCAGCCTGTGTCAGCTGTGTGCACTGGGCGCAGCCGTGGCGGCACGCTGGCTGCTGCCGCAAAGGTTTGTGCCCGCCGCGCTGGCGGGCTGCGGCACCCTGAGCGGCATGGCGCTGTGTTTTGCGCTGGGCAGCAGCGGCGGGGCAGACCTTTTGCTGTACAGCATGGCGGACGCCCTGCTTGCGGCGGGTATCGGCTTCGGGCTGCGCAAATTTGCCCCGGAGCGCCCGGGCATGGGCACGCTGCTGGTAGGCGCAGCCGTGGCGGCGGCGCTGGGCAGTGTGCGGTGGGGGTGGTTCTCGCCCGGGGTGCTGGCGTGTGCCGCCGCAGAGCTGGCGCTGTGCTGCCGGGCGCAAAAGCTTGCCGCCCTGAGTGGCAGTGCGGTGCTGGGGGCAGCCCTCTGCGCCGCAGACCCTGCTCTTGCCCCGGCGGCAGCGGGGCTGGGCTGTGCCACGGCAGCGGCGGCGGTGCTGGCACCCGGACGGCGGGTGGAGACCCTTGCCGCCTACGCGGGCGGGTGTGTGTCCGGGGTGCTCTGCGTGCAGCCGCCCGGAAACGCCTTCGGGCTGCTGTTCAGTGCCTGCGGCGGCATGGCGGTGGTCTGTCTGCTGCCCGGCGGCTGGCTTGCCCCGGCAGCAGACACCCCGCAGAGCGGGGAAAACGCTCCCGCGCCCGCCCGCAGTGCGGCGGCGTCCACCCGGCTGGAAGCCGTGGCGCAGAGCCTTACCTCACTGGCGGAGACGGTGAACGCGGTCTACGAGGGGCTGCCCCGGCGGCGGGAAGGTTTCCGCTGGGTCATAGATAATGTACATGATACTCTTTGTTTTAACTGCGGGCGGCGGGAGATCTGCTGGAAGCAGGAATATGCTGCCACCATGGCGGGCATGGAAGCGCTGCGCCCGCTGCTGGAAGGCAATGGCAGCGTGGAAACGGCGCAATTGCCCGGGCAATTATCCCGCTGCATCCACCCGGCGGCGCTGTGCGCGGCGGCGGGGCGCAGCTTTGCGCTGTACCGCAGCCGCAAGGAGGCGCGCATCCATTCCGAGGCCATGCGCACCGCCCTGACCGAGCAGTACAGCGCCGTAGCCGAAGCACTTGGGGTGCTCAGCGAGCAGCTGGGACGCCCCGGCGACCCCGAGCCCTATAAATCCAGCCGGGTGGCGGAGTTCTTTACCGGGCTGGGTGCGCCGCCGCAGGAGTGCGCCGTCACGCTGGATGACCTTGGGCGCACCCATGCCGCCGTCACCCTGCCGCGCACCCGGTTCACCCCGCAGGAGCTGGCGGCGCTGGCGGGGGAGGTGGGGCATATCTGCCGCCGCACGCTGGAAGTGCCGCAGGTGCTCTCCTGCAAGGGCATGACCACCCTGCTGTTCAGCGAAAGACCGGCGCTGCGGGCGGTGTTTGGTGCGGCAAGCGCTGCCGCCCGGGGGGAGATTTCCGGCGATGCAGTGCAGCAATTTTGCAGCCCTACGGCGGCGCAGATGATCCTATGTGACGGTATGGGCACCGGACGCCCGGCGGCGGTGGACGGCAATCTGGCGGCAGAGCTGACCGCCCGGCTGCTCAAGGCGGGCTTTACCGCTGAGCTGGCGGCGCGGCTGGTGAACGTGGCGCTGGCGCTGAAAAGCGAGGACGAGAGCGGCGCAACGCTGGACCTCATCAGCGTGGACCTATACACCGGCACGGCGCGGCTGTTCAAAGCCGGAGCCGCCCCGGGGTTTCTGGTGCACGGCGGGCGGGTGCGGGCTGTGGGCGAAGCCACCCTGCCCATGGGGGTGCTGGGCGGGGTGAACGGGCAGAGCCGGGTGGTGCACCTGACCGCCGGGGACTACGCGGTGCTGGTATCGGACGGTTTGCTGGTGGACGGTGCGGGCTGGGTGGCAAAGCAGGTGGAGCTTTCGGCGGCGGCGGGAGACGCACCGGAAAAGCTTGCCGAGACGCTGGTGGAGACTGCCCGCATCCGCGCACAAAAGACCGGACGCCCGGACGATATCACCGCCGCCGTGCTCCGGCTGGAAAAGAGCGGATAACGGCGGCAGAGTTTCCGTTGCAATTTGCGGGAAGGAGGGGTATACTGGAAGCATATTTTTCAGCCCGGCAGTGCCGGGCGCAGGAGGCGGCTTATGCTTACCATCAATGTTGCACCCGACGGCAGCGGACAGTTTACCACCATTTCCGAGGCGGTGCTGGCGGTGCCCTACGACTGCCCTGCGGTCATCCGCATCGCGCCGGGTATTTACCGGGAAAAGCTGGTGTGCGAGAAAAAGGACATCACCCTTGCGGGCGCGGGCATGGATGCCACCCGGCTGGTATGGAACGACGGCGGCAAGCTGCCGCACCCGGACGGGCGGCCTACCCACACCTTCCGCAGCTACACCGCCTTTTTCAGCGGCGAAAAGCTGCGGGTGGAGGATCTAACCATCGAGAACGACGCAGGCCCCGGCGCAAAGGCCGGGCAGGCCATCGCAGCCTATGTGGACAGTGCCCGGGCGGCGTTCAGCCGCGTGCGGCTGCTGGGCAATCAGGATACTTTGTTCTGCGCCCCTCTGCCGGAGAAAGAGCGGGAGAAGGACGGCTTTCTGGGCCCGCGGGTGCTGGCACCCCGCCGGGCAAGTGCGCAGTATTACCACGCCTGCGAGATCGCAGGGGACATTGATTTTATCTTTGGCGGGGCGGATGCTCTGTTTGAGCACTGCACCCTGCGCACGGTGGATAACGGCCTTGCGCACAGCTGGGTCACCGCACCCTCCGGCGCGGCAGATGGGCTGGGCTTTGTGTTCTGGGACTGCGATTTTGTCTCGGACTGCCCGGCGGGCAGTGTGTATCTGGGCAGACCGTGGCGGCCTACCGGCAAAACGGCGGTGCTGGACTGCCGCCTTGGGGCGCACATTGCACCGGAAGGCTTTGCTGGCTGGAACGACCGCACCGACACGGCGCTGGCCGGCTTTGCCGAGGCAGGCAGCACCGGCGCGGGTGCAGGGGAGCGCCCCGGCTGGGTGCGGGCACTTTCGGCTGCTGAGGCCGCTGCGCTGCTGCGCACTGCCCGGCAGAAGTGCCGCATGGAGGCTGTGGAAAGGATAACGGAATGAAAAAATTACCCAATGCAGTAAAATGGCTCATCATTCTGGTGGTGCTGGGTGCCATGGGCGCCATGATGTGGGCGGTGAATGACCGCGCCTCCCGCGTGGAGATGCCCGCCCCGGACAACACCTTTGGCATCTACCATACGGCAGAGAGCGGAACATAATAAAAGCACCGGCAGCTTCCCGATTGGAAGATCAGGAAAACTGCCGGTGCTTTTTCTGTATTATAGGGGCGTTCACTAACCCTCAAAATCGTCCACATAGGGCAGGTCGCTCATGACGAACCAGAAGGTGGTGCCCTTGCCGAGGGTGCTTTGTACGCCAAAGCGGAAGCTGTGCTGCTGGAAGATGGCCTTGGTGATGGAAAGCCCCAGACCGGTGCCCTGCTTGCCGGCGTCCGAGCGGGAGCGGTAGTACCGGTCAAAGATATAGGGCAGGTCGGCGGCGGCAATGCCCGGGCCGTGGTCCTCCACCTCTACCCGCACGCCCTCGGTGCAGCGGAAGGCGCGCAGCACAAAGATACCGTCCGTGCCGATATGGTGCATGGCGTTGCCCAGCAAATTGTGCAGCGCACGCTGCATCATGTCCGGGTCGGCGTAGACCGGCAGCTCCTCCTCCGGCAGCTCCAGCTGCAGCTGCCAGCCGTTCTGGGCGCAGATGGCGTCGTAGCGCTCGCTTACTTCGTCGCACAGCTGCCCCATGTCAAAGTGCACCCGCTCGCACTTGTAGGTGCCGCTGGTCACCTTGCTCAGCTCCATCACGCTGGACACCAGCGCGGTCAGGCGGTCGGCCTCGTCCACGATGATGTTCATCTGCTCGTCCCGGTGGGCTTTGTCGTCGCCGGTCAGGTCACGCACCGTCTCGGCGTAGCCCTTGATAAGGGTCAGCGGGGTGCGCAGGTCGTGGGAGACGTTGGCCAGCAGGTCGCGCTGCATCTGTACCGCGTGCTGCACCTCCTCGGCCATGTGGTTAAAGTCCCGGGCAAGGTCGCCCAGCTCGTCGTTGCGGCGGTTGTCCACCTGTACGGCGTAGTTGCCCAGCGCCATCTGCCGCGCTGCGCTGGAAAGCTGGCGCAGCGGCTTTGTGAACCACTCGCTGAACAGCCACGCCGCCGACATAGCAAAGCCGAAGATCAGCGCCGCCGCCAGCGGCAGCAGGGTGCTGAGCACCTTTCCGGCCTCGGCAACGTGCACAAGGCTGGTGGTCACCAGCACGGTGTAGCTGCCGTCTGCCGTGGTGCGCCCTACCAATAGCTGCGCCGAGCCGGAGAGCCGGGGCGGATTGAGCGTCTGCACAAAGCTGCCCATGCTGCGGCACTTGCGCCGCATGGCAAGGGCGGTGGCAATGATCTTATCGTTGTTGGCAGAGTCCGAAAGATAGGTGCCGTGCAGGTTGCAGAAGGACTGGTTCTCGATTTTATAAATGGTGTGCAGGGTGGTGTCCGAGATATCCACGCAGAAGCTGTTCAAGGTGCCCTTGGTGTACAGCTCCAGCGTGAGCTTATCAAAAAAATCGCTGTTGACCGACAGCTGCCCGAAGGACCAAGCGGACAGCACCTTGCCCTCGGCAATAGCGTCGTCCAGCCGCTCCACGATGCTGTCGGCCTGATTGGTAAGCTGGGTCTCGATGTGCTTGGTGTACAAGGGCTCCAGCAGCTGGGTGGACAGCAGCCAGAACAGCCCCAGCAGAAACAGGCAGATGAAGCACAAAAACCACATTAGCTGCCCGCGGATGCCAAGGGTATGCCGCGCTTTGGTGGTTTGCCGCATGAACCGCACGCTCCTTCAGTCAACGGGCGGCATCGGGGTCGAACTTATAGCCGATGCCCCATACCGTAGCAATGTAGCTGCGGCATTTGCCCAGATGGCCGCGCAGCATCTTTACATGAGTGTCCACGGTGCGGTCCTCGCCAAAGTAGTCGTAGTTCCACACCTTCTGCAAGATCTTTTCCCGGCTCAGGGCAATGCCCTTGTTGGAGGCCAGAAATACCAGCAGGTCAAACTCCTTGGGGGTCAGGGCCACCTCCTCGCCGGATACGCGCACGGTATGGCTGGCAGTGTCGATGGTCAGCTCACCAAAGGTCATGGTGTCGGCGGCCTCGGTGGGGCGGGGCATGGTGCGGTTCAGCACCGCGCGCACCCGCGCCACCAGCTCCCGGGGGGAGAAGGGCTTTACCACATAGTCATCCGCGCCGCTTTCCAGCCCGGCCAGCTTGTCGTACTCCTCGCCCCGGGCGGTCAGGATGATGACCGGGGTGTTGATGTGGCGGGCACGCATCTCCCGCAGGCAGGTCATGCCGTCCATAAAGGGCATCATCAGGTCTAAGATCACCAGATCAAACCCGCCGCCGGACAGCTGTGCCAGTGCCGCAGAGCCGTCCCCGGCTTCCTCGCAGATATACCCGGAATATTGCAGATGCTCGTGGATGAGCTCCCGAATGCGGGGCTCATCATCAACGATCAGGATCTTTGCCATAAAACAGGACTCCTCCCTATCATAGTTCAGTATACAGCTCTATTTTAATGCAAGAATTGGAAAAAGCTGTGAATTTTAAGTGAATGGTTTGGAAAAACAAAGCCGCCTGCACCCAGTATACCACACCGTGCAGCGGGGCGGCAATCTTTTTGCAGGAAGGCGCGGTAAAACACGCCGGGAAAACTTGACAAGAAAATGTGGACTTTTGTAAAATAAGGTCGTAACGAACGGGGCATTTGCAGAGAAAAAAGGAGGAGCGGTCATGAGCATCCCCAAGATCATCCATTACTGCTGGTTCGGCGGCGGGACGATCAGCCCGGAGAACCGGAAATGTATGGAAAGCTGGAAGAAATACTGCCCGGACTACAAGATCATCGAGTGGAACGAGCAGAACTTTGACATCAGCACAAACCGCTATGTGCAGCAGGCCTACGAGGCAAAGAAATATGCCTTTGTGTCGGACTATGCGCGGCTGGCGGTGCTGTACGAGCACGGCGGCGTCTATCTGGATACAGACGTGGAGCTGGTGCGCCCGCTGGACGAGCTGCTGGAGCTGCCCGGTTTTATGGGCTTTCAGACCAACAACGAAGTAGCCACCGGGCTGGGGTTCGGGGCACGCAAGGGCAACCCGGTGGTGCAGGCGCTGCTGCGGGATTACGATGCACTGGATTTTATAAAGGCAGACGGCAGCGCGGACCTGACGCCCTGCCCGGAGCGGAATACAAGGGTGTTGCAGACGCTGGGCGTGCGCAAAGACGGAACAAGGCAGAGCATCGCGGAAATGGAGATCTTTCCGGCAGAGTATTTCTGCCCGATGGATCTTTACACCCGGAAGCTCCGGGTAACGCCCAATACCTACTCCATCCACCGCTATGCCGAAAGCTGGAAGCCGGAGCCCAGCGCGGCCAGCCGCGTTTTGCAGCGGCTGCTGAAGAAGCATTACTATACATGGTACTGCCCTCTGCGCGGCCGGATCGAGGGACGGCTGAGAAAGAGACCCTGAAAATCGGAACTGCTGCACAATGCTGTGCGGCAGTTCTTTTTTGTCCCGCTTGCCCTTTTTGCGCAGGAATGCTATACTTTAGCGATAAAGGACAGTGCGCTGTCCGCAGGTTTTTCAGAGATAAGGAAAAGCGTTTATGCGAATCGGATTGATCGAATTTTTGCTCATACTTGCCATTGCGTCCCTCACGGTGGGGCCGCGGGTGGCGTTGTTCGTGGACCGGTGGATGCGGCGTGCCAACCGCGCCAACGCCATGGCGGCACGCCGCCGGGCAGAGTATGCCGCCCAGATGGCCATCGAGCGGGATGCTATGCTCAAGCGGTTCCGCACGGCCAGCACCGTGTTCGGGGTGGGCATCCTGCTGGTGCTGGTGTATGCGCTGGGCTTCCGTCCCATCGACACCCCGCCGCAGGCCTATAAAGCCCCCGACCTCCGGCAGGAGACGGGCGCGATGCAGACGGCAGTTTCCACCGACCGCAAGACCCGGCTGGAGCTGGGGGAGTATCAGGGCGTGGACTGCATCCGCGCAAAGGACGGCCTATTGTATGCCGCCGCATGGAACGGCGCTGCGCTGAAAAAGCGCACCAGCGACCTTGTGCGCACCGATGGCGGGCACGCTGCCGCCATCCTGAGCGTGGAGGGCGAGCTGACCGGCTTTGCCTTTGATGCCGCCGGGGATGTGTGGCTGACCCAGCTGACCGCCGCCGGGGGCACTCTCTGCCGCGCCAAGCACGACAGCTGGGGCGCAGCGGTGGAGCAGGTGGTCACCCAGCTGGACGGTGCGCCGCTGGGGGCGGTATCTGCCGTGGAGGTAAGCCCGGCGGGCAAGGTATACTTTGCGGTGGCTGCGGCGGCAGGTGCGGAGAACGGGCTGGAAAGCGCCCTGCGTACCGAGCTGCTGGCGCACACCGCCACCGGCTGCGTGTATGTGTACGACCCCGCCGCCCGCACGGTGGAAAAGGTGCTGGGCGGGGTGGCAGGCGCTGCCGGTCTGGCGCTCAGCCCGGACGGCAGCACCCTGTATGTCTCTGACCTCGGCAGCCGCTGCATCTGGGCGGTGGATGCCGCTGCCCGGGAGCTGACCGCCGGGGGACGGGGCTGCACCGCTGCCTTTGCCGGTCTGCCGGGCTACCCGGGTGCGCTGGCTGCGGACACGGACGGCACGCTGTACATCAGCTACCGCTGGGCGCGCAGCAGCTGGCTGGAAAAGAACGCGGACAGCACCCTACTGCGGGGCATTGCCCTGCGGGCGGGGCAGAATACGCAGGAGCGGCTGTTCCGGCGCACAGCAGACGCTCCCTGCGCCGAGGCGGTAAGCCTTGCCACCGGGGCTTGGGAGCAGACCTTTACCGGCCTTGCACAGGACAGCTGCGCGGCGGTATGTCCGGTGGAAAGTAAAGTATATTTCGGTGCGGCAGGGGCAAATAGCCTGCTGGCTGCAAACCGATAAGCGAGGTGTTTTTGTATGACCGAAGCATTTGCAAAACAGATCGAGGCCGAAGCGCGGCAGGCAATGACTGAGCTGGTGGCTGCGGCAAAGCTGAAAAAGGGAGATGTGCTCGTGGTGGGCTGCTCTTCCAGTGAGATGGTGGGCGGCCACATCGGCAAGGATTCCAGTCTGGAAGCCGCCCGGGCGCTGTACGCGGGCGCTGCGCCGGTGCTGGCAGAAAAAGGCATCTGGCTGGCAGCCCAGTGCTGCGAGCACCTGAACCGCGCCCTCATCCTTGAGCGGGAAGCCGCAGAGAAGTACGGCTGGGAGGAAGTGTGCGTTGTGCCCCGTCCCCATGCGGGCGGCAGCTGGGCCACTACCTGCTGGAAGAACTTCAAAGACCCGGTGGCTGTGGAAGAGATCCGCGCTAACGCGGGCATGGATATCGGCGGCACCCTGATCGGGATGCACCTGAAGCGGGTGGCGGTGCCGGTGCGGCTGAGCCTTAATAAAATCGGTGAAGCAAACATTCTGTGCGCCTACACCCGCCCGAAACTGATCGGCGGCGAACGCGCCCGTTATACCGAGGAGGATTGAGCGACATGGCAGAAAAGAATTTGGAAGAGATGCGGCAGGCCGTGGCCGAGATCCGGGAAAAGATGGCGGCTGCCGCCCGGGAAGCCGGACGCAATCCGGCAGCGGTTCAGCTGTGCGCTGCCTGCAAGACCCGCACGGCGCAGACCGTTGCCGCCAGTGCTGCCCTGCCCATTGATGTGCTCGGTGAGAACCATGTGCAGGAGCTGTGCGCAAACTACGATGCCGGGGCCTACTGCGGCAAACCCAGCCATTTTATCGGCCATTTGCAGACCAATAAGATCAAAAAGGTGCTGGGGCGGGCAAGCCTGATCCAGAGCGTGGACAGTGAGCATCTGCTGCTTGCCATTGAGAAGGAGGCCGCCAAGGCCGGTATCGTGCAGGACATTTTGCTGGAGGTGAACATCGGCGGGGAAGAGAGCAAGACCGGCGCCGCGCCGGAACTGCTCTGGCCGCTGCTGGACACCGCCGCCGCACAACAGCATATCCGGGTCAAAGGCCTGATGGCCATCCCGCCCGTGAATGACGATGATGTCCAGAACCGCCGGTATCTGGCGCAGGTGTATCAGCTGTTCGTCCGGGCAGGGGAGCGCGGCTACCGCAACGTGGAGATGCAGACCCTTTCCATGGGCATGAGCGGCGATTTTGAGAACGCCATCCGGGAGGGCGCTACCCTTGTGCGCATCGGTACCGCCATCTACGGTGAGCGGGATTACAGTAAAAAGTAACGATAAAAACGGAGGAATCATGCCGAAAACTAAGCCTAACGACCCCGGGGCGCACCACGCAAGCAGCGGTGCGCTGATCCGGCGTTTTCTGCCGTATCTGGCAAACTATAAGATGGTGCTGTGCCTTGATCTGTTCTGCGCGGCGCTGACGACCCTGTGTGATATCGTGCTGCCCAAGATCATGAGCATCATCACCAACTCTGCCATGGGGGTGGGCATCACCCTGACGGCGGGCATCGTGCTGAAGCTGGCGGCGCTCTACTTTGTGCTGCGCATCATCGACGGCGCGGCCAGCTACTATATGTCCAGCATCGGTCACATCATGGGCGTGCATATCGAGACGGATATGCGCCGGGATGCCTTTGACCATTTGTTGCAGCTGGATCACACCTACTACAACAACACCAAGGTGGGCACCATCATGGGGCGCATCACCAACGACCTGTTCGATGTGACCGAGTTCGCCCACCACTGCCCGGAGGAATTTTTCATCGCGGGCATCAAGATCGTGGCGTCCTTTGTCATTTTGTGCCGTGCCAGCATCCCGCTGACCTTGGCAGTGTTTGCCTGTGTGCCGCTGATGGGCGTGGTGTCGGTGTACCTGAACGGCCGTCTGCGGGCGCGGTTCCGTCAGCAGCGCGTCCAGATCGGCGAGCTGAACTCCACCATCGAGGACAGCCTGCTGGGACAGGGCGTGGTCAAGGCCTTTGCTGCCGAGGACGAGGAGCGGGAAAAGTTTGCCAAGGGTAACCGCGCCTTTGAGCAGATCAAGACCCTTGGCTACTACGCCATGGGCGCGTTCAACACCTCCACCCGCCTGTTTGACGGCCTGATGTATCTGGTGGTCATTCTGGCGGGCGGCCTGTCGCTGGTGTACGGCAGGATCACCGCCGGTGATATGGTGGCCTATATGCTCTACGTCACCACCCTCATCGCCACCATCCGCCGCATCGTGGAGTTTGCCGAGCAGTTCCAGCGCGGCATGACCGGCATCGAGCGCTTTGCCGAGATCATGGACACCCCGGTAGCCATCAAGGACGCCCCGGACGCTGTGCCCCTGAAGCCCGGCCCCGGCGAGATCCGGTTCGAGAAGGTGTGCTTTGAGTACCCGGACGACCACAACAAGGTGCTGCACGACGTCAGTCTGGACATCCGCGCCGGGGAGCGTCTGGCGCTGGTGGGTGCCTCCGGCGGCGGCAAAACTACCCTGTGCAACCTGATCCCCCGCTTTTATGAGGTGACCAGTGGACGCATCCTCATTGACGGGCAGGACATCCGCCGCGTCACCTTAAAGAGCCTGCGGCAGGATATCGGCATCGTGCAGCAGGACGTGTACCTGTTCAGCGGCACGGTGGCGCAGAACATCGCCTACGGCAAGCCCGGCGCCACCCGGCAGGAGATCGAAGCCGCCGCCCGTCTGGCGGGCGCGGAAAAGTTCATCCTTGCGCTGAAGGACGGCTACGACACCTATGTGGGCGAGCGCGGCGTCAAACTGTCCGGCGGACAGAAGCAGCGCATTGCCATTGCCCGGGTATTCCTGAAAAACCCGCCCATCCTGATTCTGGACGAGGCCACCAGTGCACTGGACAACGAGAGCGAGATCCTTGTGGGGCAGAGCCTTGAAAAGCTGGCCCACGGCCGCACCACTCTGACCATCGCCCACCGCTTGACCACCATCAAGGATTACGACCGCATCCTTGTGCTGGGCGAGGAGGGCATCGTAGAACAGGGCACCCATGACCAGCTGCTGGAAAAGCAGGGCGTCTACTACCGCCTGTGGAACCAGCTGCCCGCAGAGGATGGGGAATAAAAGCCCTTGAAATACAAAAAAGACACCCGAAAGGGTGTCTTTTTTGTATGGGCCAGGCAGGACTTGAACCCGCGACCAAGCGGTTATGAGCCGCCAGCTCTGACCAGCTGAGCTACTGGCCCGCAGGGGTGCTGCATTGCTGCAACACGCACTAGTATAACAAAAAATGCGCAAAAAGGAAAGCATTTTCTGCAAAAATCATTTGGTGCGGTGAGCATCCAGCTTTTGCAGCATAAATTCGTCCAGCATGGCGGGCGGGAACAGCGGCTCTTTGTAGCCAAAGGCCTCCCGGATAAAGATGAGGGTTACCACGGTCTGGCGGCCGGGGTCCAGCCGCAGGGTGTACAAAGTGTCCAGCGGCTGCTGACTGGGCTGGTGCAGCGTCAGGTGCAGCATAAAGCCGCCGTCGTTCTCCCGGCGGCACTCGTAGGCAAAGAGGTCGGTGTCGCTGTGGGTGTCCAGACGGTCAAAGCATTCGTCCAGCGCAAGGCTGGTGCGGAACTCGGACAGGCCGGCGGGGCCGTACTGGCTGCGGCGGCTGGTCTCCCGCCGGGAGAGCAGGTACACGATGATGCCCAGCGCACAGGCTAAAAGACAGACGGAAACGACAGCGTTCATGGAAAGACCTCCCCCAAAAGAGTTTTCCTTATTGTAACACAACCTGCGGGGGTTTGTGCTATAATATTTACAATTCTTTTTTAAATTTTTCTGCAGGCCGGGCGCAAACGCCCGGGGGAGGGGCTCATGAAGCTTAAATTTACACGCAAGACCTGGTATTTCTTTTTGCTGGCTGCGGCGGCAGTGTCCATGCTGGGCGGCTTTGCCGTGCTGGGCGGGATGGATTTTTCCGGGCTGGAAATGGTCGTGTTTTGCCTTACCGGCATCGCGGTGCTGTTTCTGGCGGCGCAGAAGGGCGCACCGGCAAGGGAAAAACGCAACTACACCGGCGTGTTCGTGGTGCTGATGCTCAGCAAGCTGGGTGCCAGCGGCTGGGCGGGCGATATCTGCTCGGCGCTGGTGTGGCCCGCGCTGCTGGCCACTGAGTACGAGCGCGGCAGACCCATCCAGCGGCAGCTGCAGCTGGTGAGCGCCGCCGAGGTGCTGCGGCTGGTGTTCTGGATGCTGACCAAGTACGCGGGCATGAGCGGCCTTGCCTTCTGGACGAATATCATGTTCGTGCTGCTGACCTGTGCCCGGGGCTGGGCGGGACTTACCCTGTATAAGACACAGGAGGAGACCCTGTGACCCAGCGCCGCAGGACGTCTAAAGCCAAGGCGAAACGCCGCTTTGGCCGCAGAGTCTTTCTGACCGGGGCGGGCGCAGCAGCCTGCGCGGCAACAGGGTGGTATCTGCGGCAGAAAAGCAATGCTGAAAAGACCGCCGCGTCCGGGCAGGATGCGCCCCCGGCACCCAACCCCGCCCTGCCCGCCGGAGAGTGGCGGGCGGTGTGGGTGAGCTATCTGGACTGGGCGCTGCTGGATTTTTCCACCGAGGATACCTTCCGCGCCGGGGCGGCGCAGCTGCTGGACAACTGTGCCGGGCTGGGGTTGAACACCGTGCTGGCGCAGGTGCGCCCCTTCGGGGATGCACTGTACCGCAGCAGCCTGTTCCCGTGGAGCCATCTGTGCACCGGGGTGCAGGGCAAGGACCCCGGCTTTGACCCGCTGGATGTCTTTCTTACCGAGGCGCACCGCCGGGGCATCGGGGTGGAGGCGTGGGTCAACCCCTATCGTCTGCGCTCCTCGGCGGCGATGCCGCCGAATCTGGCAGAGAATAATCTGGCAAACACCCACCCGGACTGGCTGTGCACCGCCGGGGAGGGGCTGTACCTGAACCCCGCCGTGCCTGCCGCCGCAGACTATGTGGTGCAGGGGGTGGCAGAGCTTGTGCAGAACTACCCGGTGGACGGCATCCACTTTGACGATTACTTTTACCCCACCACCGATGCCGCTGTGGACGCGGCGCAGTTTGCGGCAAGCGGCGCAGCCGACCTTGCCGCGTGGAGGCGGCAGAACGTTACCGCACTGGTGGCGAAAGTGCACCGCACGGTAAAGGCGGCAGACCCCACCCTGCGGTTCGGCATCAGCCCGCAGGGCAACCCGGACAACGACCTTGACCAGCAGTACAGCGATGTGACCGCATGGCTGGCGGCGGGCGGGGAGGAGAGGGTCATCGACTACCTCTGCCCGCAGGTGTACTGGGGCTACGGCTTTACCCTGCACTCCGGCAGCACCCGCTTTGCCTTTGAAAATATCGTCCCGGCGTGGCTTGCCTACCCCCGGGCGGGGGATGTGGCACTGTACTTCGGGCTGGGGGCGTACCGGGTGGGCACCGGGGACGGCGGCGCGAACCCGGACAGCGTGTCCGGCTGGAGCACCGGCAGTGCGCTGGCGGCGCAGGTGGAGGACTTACGGCAGCAGGCGGCGGGCGGCTGGGCGCTGTACCGCTACGGCAGTTTGTTCGGGACGGAGGCTCCCGCGCTGGCAGAGACCGAGTGCGCGGCGCTGCGGGCGCTGAATAAGTGAAAATTTGTGCAGAAACGGGCGGCAAACCGCACAAAATAAGTGCAGGTATCTTGTGCAGAGCGGCAAAATGCGGTATACTTACCCTGTATCTGCCCGTTGGCAGAGACGCACGAAAAAGAAAGTTTCTTTGTTTCTATGAGGAAAGCTATGAAGATGAAAAAACAGCTTTTGGCACTGCTGCTGGCGGCGGTGATGGTGCTTAGCCTGACCGGCTGCAAGGAGACCCTGAAAAAGGTGGCGCAGAAGGTGACAGGCCACTCCGAGGAAGTGCAGGAGGAGGACACCACCCGCTGGGCAGAATCCACCGCCGACCCGCTGATCATTCAGGGCATTGCGGATGCCTCGGCAAAGTATGCCACCGCCACCGCAGACGGCTGCCTGTACGCGGTGTTCAACGGCATCTGGAGCCGCAACACCGGCTACTTTACCGTACCGGGCGGCAGCTTGAACATTATGGCCTGCGGCACCGCCGAGGGCACCCAGAAGTTCAAGGTGGCACTGTGGAAAAAGGTGGACGGCGGCGCAGCGTATGTGCCGGACAGCACCTACTACGTCAAGACCGATGGCACCGACTACCGCTGCACCATTTCCGGGCTGGACCCGGCGGCGCAGTACCGCGTGACCATCTCCTATGATTCCAGCCGGTACTACCTGTACGGCCTGCTGAAGGTGGAGGGCATTGCCGGATGACGAACCAGACGAAAAATTCAATGCTGCTGATGCTGTGCGCCCTGATCTGGGGCACAGCTTTTGTGGCGCAGAGCGCCGGCTCCGGCATGGGTGCGTTCTCCTTTCTGGCAGGGCGCAGCTGGATGGCGGTGCTGGTGCTGATCCCCACGGTCAAGGCGTTTGACGCCTTGCATCGCCGGCAGGGCAAACCGGACGGCAAGCCCAAGACGGTGGCAGAGCGCAAGCTGCTGCTGAAAGCCGGACTTGTGTGCGGCACCCTGCTGTTTTTAGCCAGTGCGGCGCAGCAGCTGGGCATCACGCTGGACCCCTCCACCGCAAAGGCGGGCTTCCTGACCGCCATGTATGTGGTGCTGGTGCCGGTGTTCGGCCTGTTTCTGGGCCGCAAGGGCAGTGCGCAGCTGTGGGTGAGCATGGCTATTGCCGTGGTGGGGCTGTACCTGCTGTGCATGAAGGACGGCTTTGGCAGCATCCAGAGCAGCGACTGGCTGCTGCTTTTGTGCGCGGTGCTGTTCAGCTTCCAGATCATGGCGGTGGATCATTTCTCCCCGCAGATGGACGGCGTGCGCCTGAGCCTTGTGGAGTTTTTTGTGGTGTCGGTGGAAAGCACCGTGGCGGCGTTTTTGTTCGAGCAGCCTGCCATGGCAGAGTTTGTCACCTTCGCCGGGCCCATCCTGTACTGCGGCGTTATGTCCAGCGGCGTGGCCTACACCCTGCAAATTCTGGGTCAGCGGGATCTGAACCCCGCCGTGGCAAGCCTGATCATGTGTTTGGAAAGCGTATTCAGCGCCTTGGGCGGCTGGCTGCTGCTGCACCAGAACCTTTCCTTCCGGGAATCTTCCGGCTGCGTGCTGCTGTTTGCTGCCGTGGTGCTGGCGCAGCTGCCCCTTGGCCGCCTGATGCGGAGCAAGGCCTGAGGTGGCGGCAAAGCCGTGCGTCCAGCTGCGCAGCGTAGAAGGCATCCAGTACGAGCTGGTGCGCAAAAAGGTAAAGCAGCTGCACCTGCGGGTGCGGGACAACGGCACTGTGATGGTAAGCATCCCTCTGACGGCCAGTCTGGAACAGGCTGACGGTTTCGTGCGGCAAAACGCCCAGTGGATCCGGGACACCCGGGTGAAGAACATCACCAAGCGCAACAAGGACAACGCCGGCCTGCCGGACAAAGCCACGGCGCTGGCCTACTTTACCGCCATGAGCGATAAGGTCTACCCGGCCTTTGCTGAGGTGCTGGACTGGCAGAAGCCTGTTTTGAAAGTGCGCAGCATGACCAGCCGCTGGGGCGTGTGCTGCCCGGCTAAGCGGCAAATCACCTTTGCCTTGCAGCTGTATAACCAGCCCCCTGCGGCGCAGATCTATGTGGTAGTACACGAGTACTGCCACTTTTTGCAGTTGAACCACAGCCCGGCTTTCTGGGCAGAAGTGGAAAAGCTGCTGCCGGACTGGAAGGCCCGGCGGGAGCTGCTGAAAAGATAATCTATCGTAAAAACGGAGGGAAATTCCCTTGGAAAACGAAAAAAAGACCGGCGATAAATATTCCAAACTGGCCGGCAATACCCTGATCTTTGCAATCTCCAGCTTTTCGTCCAAGCTGCTCACTTTGATCGTACAGCCCTTTCTGACCTACGCCATGGCGGAGATCTCGGATCTGGGTCTGTCCAAGATCCTGAGCCAGTACGCAAACCTGCTCATCCCCTTTGTGTCCATGGGCATGTCCAACGCCATCATTCGCTTTGGTCTGGACAGGGGCAACAGCGAAAAACAGGTGTTCACCAACGGCCTGCTGACCATTCTGGGCGGCTTTGGCATTCTGGTATTGTGCTGGCCGGTCACCCAGTTTTTGCCGGATATGGCGCAGTACGGCCTGCTGATCTACATTTATGTGCTCATGAGC
>CAKTCK010000023.1 GCA_934539245.1 uncultured Faecalibacterium sp. | reverse complement strand
CGGTGGGGCAGCGAGTAGTTGATGCCGTCATGACCCTGTGCGATGCCGTCGCACATATCGGTGGCAAAATAGCGGGCAGCCTTGCCGCCGTTGTCGTTGACCGCCTGCACGGCTTCCTTGACGAACTGATCCAGATGGGCGCTGCCGGGATGGCTGTCGCCGAAGGTGCTCTCCACCATGATCTGGGGCTTGGAAAGGTCATCGACCTTCCAGCCCATACCCATCTTCAGCGGGTCATTCTCGGGTGCTAAAGTGCGGACTTCCTGTGAACGTAACTCCATATTCATTACCTCCAAATACTGCTTGCTTTCGTCCTTTTTTCAGTAGGACTTTTTGTGATTTTATTGTAAATCCGCAGACGTCTCTTTGCAAGTTGTCACGGGTATGTCCTACTTTTTGTGCAAAAACTCTGGGATACATCATGCACTCTGCCCAAATCCGGGCGAATTTTGCCCAAAATCAGCCGTCAAAGCGGCTTTTGAGAAAAAGGCAGAGAAAAAGTCGTCTGATGATTTTGAGAAAAGCCCTCTCAGGCGCTCCCGCGCCAGATTCCCCCTTTTGTCGCTGCGCGACATCTTCCCCCGGAGCGGGGGAAGTCTTTCCTCAAAGGGAGAGCCAAGGTCTAAGGCTTGTTGCTGAAATTTTAAGTGCAATGAGAAAGTTTCCGGCAGTGCTCTTGCCTCTCCCTTTGGGAGAGGTGGCATCGCGCAGCGATGACGGAGAGGGCGCAGAGTGGGAGAAACCCCACCCGTGAAAATGCAATGCCGGAGCGTCCGCAGACGCTCCGGCATTACTCTATTAAAAAATATTTTTCTTTTCAATTGACATACGCCGCCATGCCGATGGTGCCGTCGTCCGGGTCCTCGCCATCGTAGACCTTTTTGATATAGCTGCGGTTGAAGTTCAGGTGCATCACCATGGCAGCCTTTGCGCCGAGGGGGTCGTGGTTGGCAATGGCCTCGGTAATCATGCGGTGGGTCATGATGGTCTCATCGATGAGCTTTTTGTGGGTGACGTTCACGAACATCATCACCGCCGTGTCGATGACCGGGATCAGCTGCCCCACCACCAGATTCTTGCTGCTCTCGGCGATGCAGGTGTGGAAGGCGATATCGTCCTCAATGTAGCGGTCGCCCTCGTGGATCTTGGTCTCCACCCGCTCACAGAGCCGCCGCAGCCGCTCGATGTCCTCCGGGGTGGCGTTCTGCGCCGCCATCTCCGCAATGCCCGGCTCCAGCAGCAGACGGACGTTTACCAGATCAAAGGCCAGTGCGTTTTTGTCCTGCACGCTGCGCAGGTTCAGCGGGTCGGAAAGCCCCTTCACTGTGGTCACCACATAGGTGCCGGAGCCCTGCCGCACCTCCACGATGCCCTTGCTGGACAGCAGCTTCACCGCCTCGCGGATGGTGCTGCGCCCCACCCGGAACTTTTCGCCCAGTGCAAACTCGTTGGGCAGCTTTGCGCCCGGCTCCAGCGCTTCGTCCAGAATATAGTGGTAGATCTGATCCTCCACCTGCTCGGCCAGCAGCTTGTTTTTCAGATGTGAAAATTCGCTCATAGCAGTACCCCTTTGCGCTTGCGGCTTCCATCGCGGCTTTTTTCTGAAGTATATGGTGCGGTGCGCGTTTTGTCAATAAACGGCGCACACACAGATCATGTCTGATCTGTCTCGCCGTTTTCCAGCTTGCCCAGATACCGCCACAGGGTCGTGCGGCTGATGCCCAGCTGCCGGGCGGCAGCGGCGCGGTTGCCGCCGTGGGCGGCTACCGTCTGCTGTACCACCTCGCCGATGATGCTTTCCAGTGTGCGGGAGGTGTCGGTGCTGACCACCGCCGCCGGGTGGGCTGCCGGGGCGCTGCGCAGGCTGCGCTCCTTGGAGAGCAGGTCTGCCACGCTGCTGCTGCGGATATAGGGGCCGTTCGTCAGGGTGGCAAGGGAGCGCAGAAGGTTTTTGAACTGGGTGTAGTTGTTCGGCCACGGGTACTGCCGCAGCATCTCGATGGCGCGGGGCTCAAAACCGGAGATCTGCTTGCCCAGCTCCAGATTCAGGCTGTTCAGGTACAAACTGGAAAGGGACGGAATCTCGTCCGACCGGCTGCGCAGCGGAGGCAGTTCCAGTGTCAGTGCGCCCAGCCGCTCGATGAACCGGCGAGTGACCGGGGAGACCGGCTCCTCCGGCCGCACCGAGCGGGAGAACAGCAGACGCACCCGGCGGGCAAGACCGGTCTCCTCGATAGCAGCCAGCAGCTCGGCGCTCCACTGCTCCGGGATGGACTCAAAGTTCTGGAAGTAGACCGTGTTGCCGTTGGCGTTCAGGGGGGAGTTATAGTGGTTGAGCAGAAAATCCCATGATTTATCGTTCATCAAAGCGCAGTTCGCCACCACAAGGGGGCGGTTTACCAGTGCGCTGTGCAGATAGAGATACCGGGCGATCTGCTCCTTGCCGGTGCCCGGCTCACCGCAGATGAACAGGGGCTGGCGCACGACAGCAAGGGCGTTGATCTCGGCGTCCTGCGTGCCCATGGCACCGCTCAGGCTGTAAAAGCTATTGGAGAAAAGATATTCGCACTCGCCCTTGTTCAGCGAACGCAGCCCCGGGCGGTTGGAATGCAGCGGGATGCGGGAGGGTACGCAGTAGAACAGATACCGCTGCACATTGTTCATCAGCAGCACCTGCGCCGTGATGCTGTACAGCTGGCTGCGCTCGGTGTAGTAAAACTTTAAACTGCCCGTGGCAGGGATCTCCCGCAGGTGGGTCTGCAAACAGCGGTGCAGCTCCGGGGAGAGCTCCTTCATATTATGATAGTACAGGCTGCCGTCCGGCTCCATCACCACTACCCTGCCGCCCTGCTCCTGCGTGATGCTGCGCAGAAACAGGTTCTCCTGCCGCAGTTTGCCAAACCATGTGCTGATGTTCACCGCCTGATCGATAGCGCTGTGCAGACTCTCGATGCCGGAGGTGATGAGAAAGGCGTCAAAACCCATCTCCCGGGCAATGGTGTGGGTGACCATATCGCAGACCACCATCCGGTAGCCGCCCTGCTTGAGCCGTTCCAAGGTGTGGCGCACCTCCTCGGCACTGCGGACGGTGAGGATGTCCAGATCAAAGTTCAGCAGACTGCAAAGGGTGTGGGCAGGCTCGGTGATGCTGGGAAAGCCCACGATGGCGTACAGGCTGGTGTAGTTTTCCGCCAGCTTCATGGTGCGCAGTACATCGTACACCGAAATATGGATATCCACCACCGGCAGGTCGGTCACCTGCCGGATCAGGGTGGCGGTGCCGCCGCGGGAGATGATGCAGTCGTAGCTGTTGGGTGCCATGCGCTGCACGATGGCCTGTCCCTCTTCCAGATCGCCGGTGTACACTTCCAGCTCAACGTTGGGGTAGGCCTGCGCCGCCTGCTCCATGGCGGTGCGCATTCCGTCGTAGGGGGCAATGCCCAGAATGCGGGTGTGAGTTTCGACCATAAAACGTCCCTCCGTGTTTCTCTTTGAAACTATTATACCCGGTATGGTTCAAAAAGAAAACAGAAAGTGGTTTCAAATTAGAACGTTTTTGTACTCAAAACGGAAAGAAAATTGAAAACGTACTAAAATGAAACGCTTTTGCCCCTTGCGTGGGGTGCAATCCCCTGCCGGATACGGCATAATGAAAGCACAAAAACAAGTGAGGGGGCACGAACGAATGCTTCGCCTGCTGATGATTGCAGATGATTTTACTGGTGCGCTGGATACCGGCGTACAGCTTGCGGCACATGGCATCCCCACGCAGGTCGTGGTGGGGCAGGCAGACCTTTCCGCGTGCAGCAGCACCGTGCTGGTGGTGGATACCGAGACGCGGCATCTGCCCGCCGCAAAGGCTGCCAAAGCGGTGGAAGAGCTGACCCGCAGCGCGGTGGAAAACGGCGTGGGCTGCATTTATAAAAAGACGGATTCTGCCCTGCGCGGCAACATCGGCGCAGAGCTTGCCGCCCTGCTCAAGGCAAGCGGCGCACGCAATTTACCCTTTCTGCCGGCGTTCCCGCAGATCGGGCGCACCACCGAAAAGGGCGTCCATTACATCAAAGGCGTGCCGGTGAACGAAAGCCCCTTCGGCATCGACCCCTTCGAGCCGGTGCGCTGCGCCGAGGTGACAGAGCTGATCCATTTGCAGACTGAAATCCCTGCACAGAGCCTGCGCCCCGGCGAGACGGCAGCGGACAAGACCGGCATTCTGGTGTATGACGCTGCAACCGCCGCAGACCTTGAAGCCACCGGACGGCAGTTGTTCCAGAATGGAACGCCCCCGGTGCTGGCAGGCTGCGCAGGCTTTGCCGCCTTTCTGCCGGAGCTGCTGGGGCTTTCGGACGGCAGCGTGGTCGAGACCCCGCAGCTGGACCCCCGGCTGCTGGTGCTCTGCGGCAGCGTGAACCCCATCACCCTGCGGCAGATGGACACCGCCGAAAAGGCAGGTTTCACCCGCCTGCGGCTGACCCCCCGGCAGAAGCTGGAGCCCGGTTACTGGGCAAGCGCCGATGGCAAGGCTGCGCTGGCAGAAATTGAAGCCATGCTGGCAGCAAATCCCCGCTGCATCATCGAGACCAACGACGCCGGGGGCAACCAGCTTACCGCCGACTACGCCGCCGCCCGCGGCATCGACTTGGACGGTCTGCGGGTGGGCATTTCCGGCAGTGTCGGGCAGATGTTTGGGGCACTGTTCGGCAGCGAGCATCTGGGCACGCTGCTGCTCACCGGCGGCGACACCCTGCTGCAATGTATGAACAGCGTGGGCGCACGGGAGCTGGAGCCGGTGTGCGAGCTGGAAAGCGGCATCGTGCTGGCGCGGTTCACCTATCAGGGACGCACCCGCTACGTTATTACCAAGTCCGGCGGCTTTGGGCAGGAGGATCTGCTGGTGGAGCTGGCAGACCGCATTGCAAAGCATTGAAAATGGAAGCAGACAGCCCTTTGCGGCTGGAACGGAAGATAAATGTAACAGAAGGAGAACGACCATGACCTATGCAAAACTGCCCGGCCTGACTTGGGACGGCACTGTGTACGAGAACGAGGAGATGGGCACGCTGGAGGCCCTGCTGCCCACCGGCGGCTGGCCCACCGCCCACGCACCCGCCATGGTAGAGCTGCCGAGCGGCGACCTGCTCTGCTGCTGGTTCGCCGGTACTTATGAGGGCAGCGCAGATGTGCACATCATCTGCTCAGTGCTGCCGCATGACGGTACCAAGTGGCTGGAGCCGGTGGATATCTCCGGCGACCCCACCCGCAGCGAGCAGAACCCCTCGCTGTTCTACGGCCCGGACAACGCCGTGTGGGCGATGTACACCGCCCAGCTGGACCGCGTAGAGGGCAAGGATAACATGCAGTTCACCGCTGTGGTGCGCTGCCAGAAGAGCACCGACGGCGGCAAAACATGGGGTGACTACACCACCGTGTTTCCGGAGGAGGGCACCTTCTGCCGTCAGCCCATTCAGGTGCTGTCTAACGGCCGCTGGATCTTTGCCAACTGGCTGTGCACCGACTCTGCCGAGGGTCTTTCCGGCGACCCCACCGCCTTCCGCATCTCGGACGACGAGGGTAAAACTTGGCGCATGGTCATGATGCCCGGCAGCAACGGCCACGTCCACGCCAATGTCATCGAGCTGGAGCCGGGGCATCTGGTGGCGTTCATGCGCAACCGCGAAGCCTACCGCATCCACCGCAGCGAGTCCTTTGACTGGGGCGAAACTTGGACGGTGCCCGCACCCACCCCGCTGCCCAACAACAACTCCAGCATCAGCGCGGTCAAGCTGCAGAGCGGCCGCATCGCCATTGCCTACAACCCCACCTGCACCCCCAACCCCGTGCCCGGCAAGGCTGCATGGCCCGGCCTGCGCTGCCCGGTGGCGGTGGCGCTTTCCGAGGACGGCGGCCTGACCTTCCCCATCATCCGCTGGATGGAGCGCGGCGAGGGCTACATGGGCGATGAGAACAAGACCAACAACAAGCAGTACGAGTACCCCTACCTGATGCAGGGACGGGACGGGATGCTGCATCTGGCCTACGCTGCCCGCACCCGGCAGGGCATCAAGTACGTCCGCTTCTCGGAGCAGGACGTGCTGGGCGCAAAGCGGGAGACCGTGGGTCTGTATAACCCCACCGCAGCCCAGAGCCGCTGAAAAAGCTTTTCGGAATTTTCATCCTTTTTATAGATCAGAACATCATTCAGGAGGTTGATCAGTATGCTGACCCAGTACAATCTTAAAATGCCGCACGCAGTTTACGGCGGCGAGAACGCCATGGACAATATCACCGCCATCATCAAGGCGCGAGGCGCAAAAAAGGTAGCCATGTTCACCGATAAGGGCATTGAGGGCGCAGGCCTGTTTGCCCTGCCGGAAGAGGCCGTCAAGGCCTCCGGCGCAGAGTACTATGTGCTGGACGAGCTGCCCCCGGAGCCCAGCTACATGGCGGTGCAGAAGCTGGTGGACGAGTTCAAGGTCTCCGGTGCAGATCTCATCGTGGCCTGCGGCGGCGGCTCCGTGATGGACGCTGCCAAGCTGGCAAGCGTGCTGGTGACCGACGCCTACGGCGTGAAGGAACTGCTGGATAACCCCGGCATGGCACAGAAGTGCGTGCCCATCGTGCTGATCCCCACCACCGCCGGCACCGGCGCCGAGGTCACCCCCAACGCCATCGTGGCTGTGCCCGAAAAGGAACTGAAGGTGGGCATCGTCAACGAGAACATGATCGCGGACTATGTCATTCTGGACGCCCGCATGATCAAGAACCTGCCCCGCAAGATCGCAGCCGCTACCGGCGTGGATGCGCTGGCACACTGCATCGAGTGCTTTACCAGCAACAAGGCCAACCCCTTCAGCGACCTGTACGCACTGGAAGGCCTTGACCTGATCCTGAACAACATCGAAAAAGCCTGCGATGACCCCGAAGCCATGGCAGAGAAGAACCGGATGCAGATCGCAGCCTACTACGGCGGTCTGGCTATCACCGCTTCCGGCACCACCGCTGTGCACGCACTGAGCTACCCGCTGGGCGGCAAGTACCACATTGCACACGGCGTATCCAACGCCATTTTGCTGGCACCGGTCATGCGCTTCAACAGCGAGCACCCCGCCGTGCGCGAGCGTCTGGCTGCCGCCTATGACCGCTGCTGCCACGAGGAAAAGACCTGCACCACCGTGGAAGAAAAGACTGCATGGATGATCGCCCGTCTGGAGCACATCGTCAAGCATCTGGATATCCCCACCAGCCTCAAGGAGTTCGGCGTGCCTGCCGAGGATCTGGAAGGTCTGGTCAACGCCGGTATGCAGGTGCAGCGCCTGCTGGTGAACAATATGCGCCCCGTTACCCCCGACGACGCACGCAAGCTGTATCAGGAGATCATGTAACAGAAAAGGAGTAAAGACTTATGAAGACCAGCGATATCAAGGGCATCATCCCTCCCGTAATCACCCCCATGAACAATGACCCTGAGCAGACCGTCAACCATCAGGCTCTGCGCGAGCAGGTGGAGCGCCTGCTGGCAGGCGGCGTGCACGGCATCTTCCCCATGGGCACCAACGGCGAAGCCTACGCCCTGTCCTTTCAGGAGAAGGAAGAGATCCTTGCCACTGTCATTGATCAGGTAAAGGGCCGCGTACCGGTCTACGCAGGCACCGGCTGCATCACCACCGCCGAGACCATCCGCCTGAGCAAGCGTGCCGAGGAGCTGGGCGCAGATGCACTATCCATCATCACCCCCAGCTTTGCACTGGCTTCCCAGAAGGAGCTGTACGACCACTATACCGCCGTGGCAAAGGCCGTGAACCTGCCCATCATCCTGTACAACATCCCCGCCCGCACCGGCAACAAGCTGCTGCCCGAGACCGTGCAGGCTCTGTGCCGCGACGTGGAGAACATCGTGGGCGCAAAGGATTCCAGCGGCGATATCGAGAACCTGAAGGCTTACATCCGCCTGACCCGTGAGCTGGACAAGGAAGTTGCCATTCTGGCTGGTAACGACGGCGCTATCCTGACCTGCCTGAAAGAGGGCGGCGCAGGCGGCATTGCAGGCCGTGCCAACATCTGGCCGGAGACCGTTGCCAAGATCTACGATTGCTTCAAGGCCGGGGATCTGGAGGGCGCACAGGCTGCACAGGACGCCATTGCCATCCTGCAGCAGACCTTCAAGTACGGCAACCCCAACACCATCATCAAGACCGCCGTTGCCCTGCAGGGTCATCCCGTGGGCAAGTGCCGCGCACCCTTCAACTATGTGCCGGAAGAGGGCATGGAGGCCATCAAGAAGGTTCTGGCTGAGAACGAGGCCAAGGGTCTGCACTGAAACGCGCTGAAGCAAGGAGAAGGCTGTTATGAATAAACCCATTGTCGGTATTACCATGGGCGATCCCGCCGGTTCCGGCCCGGAGATCACCATCAAGGCTCTGGCTGACCCGGAGCAGTACAGCTACTGCCGCCCCATCGTTGTGGGCGATGTGAAGGTGATGGAGCAGGCCAAGAAATTCGTTGGCCGCGAGGACATCGTCATCCACCGCTGCGAGAAGGTGTCGGATGCCCTGTTTACCCCCGGCACCATCGACGTGCTGCATCTGGATCTGATCGAGGACATCAGCAAGTTCGAGATGGCAAAGGTCAGCGTGGAGGGCGGCAACGCAGCCTTCCAGTGCGTGAAAAAGGTCATCGAACTGGCTATGGCGGGTGAGGTGGACGCCACCTGCACCAACGCCCTGAACAAGGAAGCCATGAACAAGGCGCTGGAGTACTACCACGGCGAAAAGTCGGACGGCTACACCCACTTTGACGGCCACACCGAGATCTACGCCACCTACACCCACACCAAAAAGTACACCATGATGCTGGCACATCACGACCTGCGCGTGGTGCACGTTTCCACCCACGTTTCCCTGCGGGAAGCCTGCGACCGGGTCAAGAAGGACCGCGTGCTGGAGGTCATCGAGATCGCCAACAAGGCCTGCAAGGATATGGGCATCGAGAATCCCCGCATTGCCGTGGCAGGTCTGAACCCCCACTGCGGTGAGAACGGCCTGTTCGGCCGGGAGGAGATCGAGGAGATCACCCCCGCCATCGAGGCTGCCAAGGCCGAGGGCATTACCGGTGTCGTGGGCCCCTGCCCGCCGGACAGCGTGTTCTCGCAGGCCATCGGCGGCTGGTACGATATCGTGGTGTGCATGTACCACGATCAGGGTCACATCCCGCTCAAGACCGTGGGCTTTGTCTACGACCGCGAAAAGCAGGAGTGGAAGGCCGTGGAGGGCGTCAACGTCACACTGGGTCTGCCCATCATCCGCGCCAGCGTGGATCACGGCACCGATTTCTACCACGCCGGCAAGGGCAACGGCAACGAGCTGAGCCTTGTCAACGCCATCAAGTATGCGGTCAAGATGACCGGCCGCGCCAACTAAGTTATCCTCATCCCAACAATTCTTCATTTTCTTCCAGAGAGAGCCGCTGCACCCCGTACGGTGCGGCGGCTTTTTCTGGTTTGTGCTCTGTTTCAAAAAGCAACGAATCAGCCAAAGCTAACCGCAATGTGTTTCAGGATGTGACACATTGCGACAAAGAAATTGAACAAATTCTGAATATGTTTCAAAAAAGAACGCAACAAGCCAAAAAATGATTGTGACACACGGCGGAAAACTATATACTTTTAATCAAGAAAGCCGCAGCGGAATTGTGCAAAGGGTCGGGCTCTTGCACAACAGGGACTGCGGACACAAAAAAGGAGGACACGTTCTATGACACTTCCCATGATCATTGCTTTGGCAGTGACCGTCCTCATGATCATCCTGATCATGGTGGATAAACTGCCCTTCGGTGCACCCCCGCTGCTGGCGCTGCTGCTGCTGGTGGTGTTCGGCGTTACCGACATCAAGACCGCCTTCGGCGGCTTCGCAAACCCCACCATCGTTATGCTGGCATCCTTCATGGCCATCATCGCGGCTTTGCAGAAAACCAGCTTCATCGTCAAGTTCAAGCAGACCATCTTCAACATGGCAAGCAAGGGCGGCTTTAAGGCTTACGTCCTGCTGATCCTCATCGTCATGCTGGGCTGCAGCCTGTTCGGCACCGGTTCCACCGCCTACTATGTGCTGGTCATCGGCCTGCTGTCCACCCTGCCCTACTCCAAGCAGCTGCCCCCGTCCAAGGTTCTGATGCCTGCGGGCTTTGCAGCAAACCATCCGCTGCTGCCCTTCAACACTGCCTTGCAGTACGGCATCGTCATCGCCGTTCTGGAAAGCGCAGGCGTTGTGGCAAACGTCAATCTGGTCAAGTTCTCTCTGGTCAACCTGTGCCTGTCCGCCGGTTTCCTGCTGTGGTGCATTCTGGCCTATAAGATCATGCCCGACCACCCCATTGCCGAGGCCAAGGAAGAAGCCCTCCACGCTGGTGAGCAGAAAGTCGCCCTGACCAAGAATCAGGAGCTCATCACCTACTTTAGCTTTGTGCTTGCCGTTGTGGGCATGATCCTGCAGAGCAAGATCGGCGACGCAGGCTACGCCATCACCGGTCTGGCTGTGGGCGTCATCCTGATCTCCGGCGTCATGGACTTCAACGAGATCCGCAACTCCATCAGCGCACCCATCATCCTGATGTCCGCAGGCGTCATCGGCATCGCCGATGCACTGGGCAACACCGGCCTGACCAGTCTGGTCGGCGAGACCGTTGCCAAGATGCTGGGCACCAACGTCAACCCCTTCGTGCTGATCTTCGCCTTCTGCATCCTGACCAGTGTGCTGGCAACCCTGACCGGTTCCACCATTGGCACCGTGTATGTCTTTGCTCCCATGGCCATTGCCACCTGCGTCAATCTGGGTCTGGACCCCACCGCAGCCGCTGCCGCTATCGTGGTCTCCGGCTGGTGCGGACACTTCCTGCCCATTGACGGTATGCCCGCCATGATCATGGGCGCCGGTGACTACAAGATCACCGAGTTCTGGAAGTTCACCATTCCGCAGTACTTCATCCGTCTGCTGGCGCTGACGGTGGGCGCTGTGCTGATCTTCCCCATGAAGTAACAGGAGAAACACCAAATGAAAAACACGTTTGAGCTGGAGCACGTCGGCATCAACACCGACAACGCAGGCGAGGCCGAGCAGCTGGCGCTGCTGCTGTGCAAGCTGTTCAACATCGAGCCCCGCCACGGACAGAAATCCGAGTTTGCCGGCAGCTATTTCGAGTGCATGAAGAGCCCCTTTCTGGGCAAGAACGGCCACATCGCAATGCGCACCCCCGACCTGAAGGCTGCGATGGAAGAGCTGGAGGAAAATGGCTTTAGCTTCCGCATGGAGACTGCCGCCTATTTTGAGGACGGCCGCATCAAGAATGTGTATCTTGACGGCGAGTACGGCGGTTTTGCCATCCACATCATGCAGAAATAACGCCAACTGACCGATCTTGTGCAGAACCGGGGATGGAGCGATCCGTTCCCGGTTCTGTGGGTTCACGCCCCGCGAAAATTCAGAGGAGAAAAATTATGCTGGTTCCTGTATTGTTATTTATCGTCGGTCTGCTGTTTCTGATCAAGGGCGGCGACTGGTTCGTGGACGGTGCTTCGGCACTGGCACGGCGCTTCCACCTGCCGGAGCTGCTTATCGGCGCAACGGTGGTGTCCATCGGCACCACCCTGCCGGAGGTCATGGTGTCCACCATGTCCGCTGTGTCCGGCCATGGTGAGATCGCCTACGGCAACGCCATCGGCTCGGTCATCTGCAACTCTGCCCTGATCGCCGCCATCACCATCGCTGTCCGTCCGGGCAAGGTAGACCCCAAGACCCTGCGGGTGCCGGTAGCCTTCTTCTTTGCCGCAGCCGCCATCTACTGCGTGGCAGCCTATGCCATGGGCGAGTTCACCCGCCCGCTGGGCTTTGTGATGCTTGCCATGTTCGTGGCTTACATGGTGGCAAACGTATTGCAGATGAAAAAAGCCCCTGCCGCCGCCGAAGCGGAGGCCGAGGCTGAAAGCGCCGGGGAAGAGATGTCCCTTGCCAAAACGCTGGTGCTGCTGGTGCTGGGTGCTGTGCTGATCGCACTGGGCGCAAACCTGCTGGTGGATAACGGCACCCTCATCGCACAGGCACTGGGCGTGCCGGAGTCGGTCATTGCGCTGACCTTTGTGGCACTGGGCACCTCCCTGCCGGAGCTGGTCACCGCCATCACCTCGTTGGTCAAGGGCTGCAGCGATTTGTCCCTTGGCAACATCGTGGGCGCAAACGTGTTCAATCTGGTGCTGGTCAGCGGCGTGTCCGTTACACTGGCACCCTTCACCGTGCCGCAGAGTTCCACCCTGTTCGGCATCAATTCCAGCCTTGTGCTGGAGATCCCGGTCATGCTGGCTGTCATGATGATCATGACCCTTCCCGCACTGAAGCGCGGCAAGCTGTCCCGTGCACAGGGCATTATCCTGCTGTGCATCTACGCTGCCTTCTGCGCCATCCAGTTTACCATGTGACATCCCCGGAGATACTTCCTGAAAAAAGGCTGCTGCACTTTCGACTAAAACGATGTGCAGCAGCCTTTTTGTTCTTATGCGCAGTTCTTACCCTACCCGGGCGCAGAAAGCCTCCCGGACGGCAGCTTCCCGCCCGCGGGGGATGGGAATGCGTGCCCCGCTGCGCATCCGTACCTCGCCGGGTGCCAGCAGCTGTACCGCTTCCAGATTGACCACATAGGAGCGGTGCGGCTGCACAAAGCGGCCGTCTGCCAGCAGCGGCTGCGCCACAGCGGAAAAGGGCACCCGCAGCGAGAGGGATGCTACATCCTCCCCGGTGGTCAGGTGAAAGTGCACGATATGATGGGTGCATTCCAGATATTCGATTTCTGCATAAGCCAGCGCCCGCACGCCGTCTGCGGTGGTCACGGTAAGGGTGGGGCCGTATTCCGGCTCCACCGCCCGCTTGAGCAGGGCAGAGATCTCCGGTTGGTGCACCGGCTGCAGCAAATACTGCATGGCGTCCACCCGGTAGGCGCTGTATGCGTGTGCCGGGGTGCGTGCCACAAAGGCCAGCGGGCTGCGGCGTCCCCGGCGGCGCAGCTCTGCCGCCGCCGTAAGCCCGTCGGGCCGGGCTACCGCCGCAAGCTCAATGAGGTACAGCTCGTACCGCAGCCCGGCGGCATCCTGCTGCAAAAGCGCCTCCGGGCTTTGCAGCTGCTCTACGATGCAGGCGTCCTCCCGCCGGGCGAAAAACTCCATGCACTGGTGCTCCAGCCTGCTGCGCAGCGTCCCGTCCGGGCTGCATATCGCAATGTGAAAGATCATGGTTTGGGTTCCTTTGCAGGGTAGACGATCTACCGCGATTTTCAAAAATAATGCCTGTCAAAACGGAACATGCCTGCGGCTCAGTGGGTGCTTGTGACAGGCTTAAATTCGACCTGAAGGATCATTCCCATGCCTGCCGCCAGACGCTGCAAGGTCTTGATGGAAGGATTGCCGCCTCCGGTTTCAAATTTGCTGATATCGGATTGCGAGATGCCGGTTTTCTCTGCCAGCTGCTGCTGCGTCATGCCGGTGCGCTTGCGCGCATCGATCATGGCTTGGACCAGTGCGCGTTCCGGCTGCAAAGCATCCCATTCAGCCTTGAGCTCCGGGTCCTCAAGCTGTTCATCAAGGAATTTTCTAAAGTCACTCATGAGAGGTTCTCCTTTCGCTCTATGTATTCCGCACGGTATTTTTTCGCGGTTGCTATCTCAGCGCGGGGTGTTTTCTGGGTTTTCTTTGTGAATCCGTTTGTGAGGACGATCTTCTTTCCTACAAAGAAGAAGTACAGCACGCGCGTGATGTCCGACCCCTGCTTTGCCCGGAGCTCAAAGATCCCGTCCTCAAGATGCTTTGAATAGGGCTCTCTGAGCTGGGGACCGTTTTCTTCCAGCAGGTCGAGTTCCACCAAAAGTTTTGCCCTCATCTTTTTGTCAAGGGAGAGCAAAAACTCTTTTACCGGGCAATCGCCATTCTCCCTTATGAAGAAGTCAACATCGTATTCCCGCATTTTTACATCCTCACACCGAATCTTTCTATCTATATTTTATCGGATAAAACCGATAATGTCAAGGAACGTTTTGCCATAAAGATTTATTTTACCAAAAACGGTCTGAACCCTGTGCCATACAGGATCCAGACCGTTTGGATTTTTATAGCAGTTTACGCTTTAACGCACAAGCGGCAGCTGTTTTCAGCAGCCGATGGCGGCACACTTCTCAGCCAGCCATGCACGCTCGTCCTCGGTCAGGCGGGGTGCCAGCTGCTCGAACACCTTGCGGTGGTAGTCGTTCAGCCATGCGACCTGCTCCTTGTCCAGCACGCCGGGCACGATGGGCGAGGTGGCAATGGGCACAAAGGTGATGGGACGGAAGGCGAGGAAGGTGCCGTACTGGTTGTCGGCCTTGTGGTAGCACTCGATCTCGTTCTCGATGCGGATGCCCACCTCTCCGGCTTCGTACACGCCGGGCTCGTCGGTGACGATCATGCCCGGGCGCATCAGGGTGGTGTTGCGGCCGTTCAAAGCGTGGGGACCCTCATGGACGTTGCCCACAAAGCTGACGCTGTGGCCGGTGCCGCAGCGGTAGTTGATGAGGTGACGCCACAGCGGCTCGCGGGCAATGGTGTCCAGCATGTGGCAATCGCAGTAATCCAGCCAGACGGCCTTGGCAATGTCGATGTGGCACTGCAAAGTCCAGGTATAGAACAGCCGCTCGTCCTCGGTCAGCTCGCCCAGCGGGTAGGTGCGGGTGATGTCGGTGGTGCCGTCCATGTAGGTAGCACCGCTGTCCACCAGCAAAAAGCCCTTGCGCTGCAAGACGGCGTGATCCTCCGGGGTGGCGTGGTAGTGCATCATGGCTGCGTTGCCGCCGTAAGCTGCAATGGTGCCAAAGCTCTCCACAAGGAACTTGTCATCCGCGCTGCGGTACTTGTGCAAGATTTCGTCCACGGTCAGCTCGGTCAGCTCTTCGCCGGAAGCCAGACGGTTTTCCAGCTCGATCTGGAACCGCACCATGGCCACGGCGTCCCGCAGATGGGACTCGCGCAGGTGTGCCAGCTCCACCTCGTTCTTCACGCCCTTCATGGCCAGCAGGGGGTCGGCGGCGTCCTTCACGGTCAGGGCGGGGTTGTTTTCCAGCACCTGATACACGGCGTAGTTCACGGTAGCACTCTCAGCCAGCACGGTCTGCGGCTCGGTCTCGGCAGCCATCACGTCCAGAATGCTGTCGTAGTCGGCCAGCGTCACGCCGTTGGCCTCCAGTTCTGCCTTGGCCTCCGGGGTGACCCGCGCCTGATTGATGAACAGCACAGCGCGGTTGGGGGTAACGTAGCAGTAGGCCATGGCGTAGGGGGTGCACTCGATATCCATGGCGCGCAGGTTCAAAAGCCATGCCAGATTATCCAGCTTGCCCACCAGCTGGGCGGTGCAGCCCTGCTCCTTCAGCTTGCCGCGCAGCTGCTCCAGCTTTTCTGCCGGGGAGAAGCCTGCATACTCCTTGGGCAGGATCCATGCCGGGGTAGCCGGGCGGGCAGGGCGGCCCTCCACCCACAGCTCGTCCTCCAAAAACAGGGTCTTGATGCTGCCGTGCTTGGGCGCCAGCTCCTTTTTCAGGTTATTGACCAGTGCACAGTTGGCGGTCAGGCCGCACAGACCCAGCGTGCCGCCCTCGGGCAGCACCTTGCCGCAGTATTCCTCGGCGGTAGGCACGCCCGGCTCACCCATGCGCATCAGCTGGATCTCGGTGCCGGCGATCTCCTTTTCAGCCTGCACAAAGTACCGGCCGTCTGCCCAGACGGCGCTCTCGGTCATGGTGACCACAAAGTTGGAGTTCTCACCGTGGAAGCCGGAGAAATAGGTCAGGGAGGTGTAGTGGTCGGGCAGATACTCGCTGGAATGCGGGTCGCCCACCGGGATCAGATAGACGTCCACGCCGTTTGCCTGCATAGCGGCACGCAGCGCGGCCAGACGCTCGGGAACCGTGTTCATACTCATAACAAAAGCCCTCTTTCTGTCATTTGCCGGAAAAACGTCCGGCGGCGATGGTTTGCTGCTGCTATTGTATCATTCTGCGGGGAAGAATGCAATGCGGGGGCGGGGCCTTTGGTATGGCGGGAAGTTTTTCATTGCGTTTGATACTTCAGCAACAGGGCTGACGGCGTGCGCCCTCTCAGTCAAAGCCTACGGCTTTGCCAGCTCTCCCAAAGGGAGAGCCAAGAGCACTGCCGGAAAGTTTCTCATTGCACCTAACACTTTAGCAATGAACTTTACGGCTTGGCTCTCCCTTCGGGAGAGCTGGCGCGGGAGCGCCTGAGAGGGCGAGGATGCTGCCGGGAGTTCGTCCCTGCCCCAAAACGCCGTCAATTTGCAAAAAAAGTTACAATTTTTTCTTGAAAAAGGCCGGTTTCCCATTGACAGCCTTGTTATAATAGAGGTGTAGTATTTTTATGGGTCAGCACTCTGCGGCCCTTTGCGCTAACAACTGCGAATATTGCGATAAAAAGAAAGAGGCATTTGGAACATGACTAAAATTGATATCTTCTCCGGCTTCCTTGGCGCCGGCAAAACCACCCTGATCAAAAAGCTGATCACCGAGGCCTTTGCAGGCCAGCAGGTGGTGCTGATCGAGAACGAGTTCGGCGAGATCGGCATTGACGGCGGTTTCCTGAAGGAAAGCGGCATCCAGATCAACGAGCTGAACGCCGGCTGCATCTGCTGCTCTCTGGTGGGCGACTTCCGCACCGCTTTGCAGCAGGTGGTGGAGCAGTACCACCCCGACCGCATCGTCATCGAGCCGTCCGGCGTGGGCAAGCTGAGCGATGTGACCCGCGCCGTGGAGGGCGTGGCAGAGCATCTGGACGTGCAGCTGAACAGCTTTGTCACCGTGGCCGATGTGAACAAGGTCAAGATGTATATGAAGAACTTCGGCGAGTTCTACGATGACCAGATCAGCCACGCAAGCTGCATCCTGCTCAGCCGCACCCAGACCGCCAGCGAGGAAAAGATCGCCGCTGCCGTGGCAATGCTGCGCGAAAAGAACCCCACCGCCACCATCGTGACCACTGCATGGGATCACCTGACCGGTGAGCAGATCCTGAAGGCCATGTCCACCAAGGACGACTTCAAGGCCGAGTTGATCGCCATGGCTGCCAAGGCAAACGAGGAGCACGCCCACGAGGACGAGGAAGAAGAGCACGAGCATCACCATCATCACTACGATGAGAACGGTGTGTGCAGCTGCGGTCATCATCATGATCATGACGATGATGACGACGAGGATGAGCACGAGCATCATCACCACGACCACGACGAGCATGATCACGATCACGATGACCATTGCTGCTGCGGTCACCACCACGACCATGATGAGGATGATGACGAGCACGAGCATCATCACCATGACCATGACGAGCATGACCACGATCACGATGACCACTGCTGCTGCGGCCATCACCACGATCATGATGATGACGATGACGAACACGAGCACGAGCATCATCACGACCATGACGGTCATTGCTGCTGCGGTCATCACCATCACGACCACCACGCCGATGAAGTGTTCACCAGCTGGGGCGTGGAGACGGCCCGCAAGTTCACCAAGGCTGAGGTGGAGCACGCCCTCACCGAGCTGGATACCGGCAATTACGGCATGATCCTGCGCAGCAAGGGCATCGTGGACGGCGGCGCAGACGGCTGGCTGGAGTTCGACTATGTGCCCGGCGAGTGGGAAGTGCGCAGCCGCAGCGCAGACGTGGGCGGCAAGCTGGTGGTCATCGGCTCCAAGCTGAACGAGACCGCTATCGCCCAGCTGTTCGGCTGCTGAGAAAACCCCTTCCGGCAGAAATTATTGAGAGAAGGAGCAACCATTTATTATGGCAAAAGAGATCCCGGTCTACCTGTTTGTGGGCTTTCTGGAAAGCGGCAAGACCAAGTTTATTCAGGAGACCTTTGAAGACCCCAATTTCGACTCCGGCGACAAGACCCTGCTGCTGGTCTGCGAGGAGGGCGAAGAGGAATACAACGAGAAGAAGTTCGCCTTCCCCGGCGTGACCGTGAAGGTGCTGGAGGATAAGTCCGAGCTGAACCCCCAGAACCTTGCAAAGCTGGGCAAGGAGGCAGACGCAGGCCGTGTGGTCATCGAGTACAACGGCATGTGGCTGCTGCAGGACTTAGCCGAGGCACTGCCCGAGAACTGGCTGGTGTACCAGTGCATCGCCACCGCCGACGGCACCACCGCCCTGACCTACGCCCGCGACAACTCCATGCGCAGCCTGATGCTGGACAAGATTGCCCGCAGCGAGCTGATCGTGTTCAACCGCGCCGAAGCCGTGAACAACGATGACGCCCGGCAGGAGCTGCACAAGCTGGTGCGGCAGGCTTCCCGCAAGTGCGATATCGCCTACGAGTTCAAGGACGGCAGCGTAGCCTACGATGATATCCCCGACCCGCTGCCCTTTGATATCAACGCCGACCCCATCGACATCCCGGACGACGATTTCGGCATCTGGTACATGGACTGTCAGGACGAGCCCCAGAAGTACACCGGCAAGACGGTGCGCTTTCTGGCACAGGTCTGCCAGACCAACCGCGCCGGTAAAAACAGCTTTGTGCCCGGCCGCTTTGCCATGACCTGCTGCGTGCAGGATATCCAGTTCGTGGGCTTCCCCTGCAGCTACGATGGCTACAAGGCGCTGGAGCAGCGCGCTTGGGTGCGGGTGACCGCAAAGGTGGGCTATAAGTTCCACAACATCTACCGGGGCAAGGGCCCGGTGCTGACCGCCGTGTCGGTGGAGCCCGCCGAAAAACCCTTGGAAGAGGTCGTAACGTTCTCTTAACGTTTCTTTATAACAAGGAGGTTCTGGTATGAAAACTCTGTTCCGTATTCTTGGCACGGCTGCTGCCGTGGCTGTCACCGGCGCTGCCATCGTGGTGCTGGACAAGATCCTGAACCAGAAAGACCCGCTCCATGTGGAGGAGGTCGAGTTCCCGGAGGAAGCCGAAAAGGACGCCGAGGAGGCCGAAAAGACCGCCGAAGCCTACGCAGAGGCCGAAGCCAAGGAAGAGGCAAAGGCTGCCGATGCCGCCGCAGAAGCCGCACCGGAGGCTCCCGCCCCCGCTGAGGACGCACCCCAGACCCAGCCGGAGACCGCCGCCGAGCGCCCGGTGTACGACCCTGAAGCCCCGAACGCCAACCCCGTGGAGGCCGGCCCCGCCGTTGCCCCCAAGGACGAGAGCGGCAAGTTCGATGCCACCAAGATCGCCGATGCCAACGATTTCGGCGACTGGGAAGAGCAGGGCTGCAAGGGCTGAGATGCCCGAGATAAAAGCCAAGGGATAGTAAAAGCCGCTGCACAGTGTTTGTGCGGCGGCTTTTTTGCTTGACGATTTACAGCGGAAGGAATATTTTAAATCTCGGAATACCGGAGCGTCTGCGGACGCTCCGGTATTCCATTTTCATGGGAGGAGCCGACTGAAAAAACACTTACTCTGCCTTCTGCCGGGGCTTTTTGCGGCGGGCGTGCTTTTTGGGCTTGCGGCGGGGCTTTTTGCGGGAGGGCTCAGGCTGGACAGAAGCATCGTTCAGGCGGGACACCGCATCCAGCAAAGCGCCCTGCAGGCTGTCTGAGGGAACACCGCTCTCCGAAAAGGCGAACAAGAATTTATAGATCTGGGGCTGCAATTCCTCGTACAGTCCAAGGCGGGTGTACACCTCCTTGAACAGCTGAAAAACCTGTGTTTTGTTCTCCACAAGCCCGCGCAGATCGATCTGGGTATGGCAGATGCTTTTGGGGTTCTGGATATAGTGATACCCGGCCTCAGGGATGGAAACAAACACTTCTGCGTGCTCAAGATACCCCATGTTGAAGATCAGATCCTCTGCCCAGTGGACATCGGGCGCAAAGCCAAGCTGGTTTTGCGCAATGAGTTCCCGGCGGTAGAGCTTGTTCCACAGCACCCCGTAGTAAAAGGATGCAGGCTGCTGCATCAGGCGGCGGGCGTAGTCCTCCCGGCTGTAAACGCCCTGCGGCAGAAAGCCGTACTTGTGCACCTCGGTTTTCGGCGCTTCCGGCTCGATGCCAAGCGATTCCTGCAAGGTTTCCAGCGCGTGACCGGTCTTGCTGGAATTGGAAGGGATCACCATCCAGTACGGGGCGATCACAAGGTCGGCGCTGTGCTGCAAGGCAGCCTGCACGAGGTTCTGGGTGTAATCGGGGTCCAAAAGGTCATCGCTGTCCGCAAACTGGATATAGTCGCCCTGCGCAAGGGCAAGCCCGGCGTTCCGCGTGCGGGAAACGCCCTCGTTCTCCTTATCCACCACCATGATGCGGGCATCCTTTGCCCGGAACTGCTCGCAGATGGCAAGGCTGTCGTCCGTGGAGCCATCGTTCAGCAGGATGATCTGCAGCTCCTGATAGGTCTGACCGCAGATACTTTCCAGACAGCGGGAAAGCCCCTTCTGGGCGTTATACACGGGCACGATGATGCTGACGAGGGGGTTCGTCATGGCAGGGCCTCCTTTTTACGACAGAATTTGAGTATTACTACTATCATACTCCTACAGCGCCCGGATTACAAGAGCGCCGCGCTGGGAAATATTACACCTGTGCCCAGTCCAGCGCGGTCCAGTCCGGCAAAAACTGGTCGCAGATGCTGCGCAGGGCGGGAGCATCTGCGGCGCTGGAGACGTCCTGAATGCCTACTAGATAGAAGTCGGCGTCGTGGGCAGTCTGGGCGGCGTAAAGGGCGTCCTCACACACGGCGCACCCGGCGGGGCTTGTGCCGCCAAGGCGGTGCAGCGCCTCCATAAAGGGCGCGGGGCTGCTTTTGCTCATCGCGCCCCGTGCTTCGATGTAAAAATCAAAGTATTCGTCCACCCCAAGCCGTGTCAGCACGGTGCGGCACTGGCTGCTCCATGTGTTGGAGCACACGCACATCCGCGCACCTTCTGCCCGCAGCCGGGCAAGGGTGTCCCGCACGCCGGGCTTCAGTTCCACCTTTTCGTACAGCTGGGCGATCACCTCGCGCATCACGTCCAGATATCCGTTTATATCCAGCGGCAGCGCATACTCCCGGATGAGGTACTGTGCGCCGTCCTCCATGCCCATGGTCAGCAGGGTCTTGTGCAGGTCTGCTTTCGGGGTACGGCCAAAGCGCGCCAGCAGCGCCTCCGGGGCACCCTCCCATACCACCACCATGCTGTCGGTCAGGGTGCCATCCATATCAAAGATCCATTGTTTGCAGTGCATACGTTCCTCCTGTTGTGCGCCCCTCCGGGCTGCCTCTATACTTATCTCCGGCTAGTATAGCACGAAACTTTCACAGGAAAAAGGCATCATCCCCGAAAAATCGGGAGAATTTTCCTTAAAAGTATGGTATAATTATAACAATATCGGAAAAACCGGGAACATGCACGGGAGGGTTTGATATGGAACGCAGAGATCCCACGCAAAAGGCGCTGGTGTTGGCAGGCGGCGGTGCGCGCGGCAGCTATCAGGTGGGCGTCTGGCGGGCTTTGATGGAGCTGGACTGGCACCCGCAGATCATTACCGGCACCAGTGTGGGCGGGCTGAACGGTGCCATGTTCGTGCTGGACCTGTACGAGACCGCCCGGGATATGTGGCTGACCATCCGCAGCCGGGATGTAATGGAGCTGCCGGAGGAAAACGCCGACCTTTCCGCCCTGCACCAGTTTTTGCTCCGGGTGGTAAAGGCGGGCGGCATGGACGTGACCCCGCTGGAAGAGATCGTGGAGCGGGTGCTGGACGAGGACGCGCTGCGGGCTGCGCCCATCCGGTTCGGCATCGTGACGGTGGAGCAGCGCGGGCTGCGCCCCCGGGAGCTGACGTTGGAGGATATCCCCGCCGGGCAGGTGCGGGACTATCTGATGGCCTCGGCGGCCTGCTTTCCTGCCCTGCGGGCGCGGCAGATCGATGGGGTAAAGTTTCTGGACGGCGGGTACAGCGATAATATGCCCACCGGCCTTGCCAAGACCATGGGCGCAGAGGAGCTGGTCTGTGTGGACCTCGAGGGCGTGGGCATCACCCGCCCCAACCTGACCGGCCTGCCCACCACCATGATCCGCAGCTACTGGGAACTGGGCGATATCCTCCACTTCGACCCCGACACCGCAAAGCGCAACATGGAGCTGGGCTACTACGACACCCTGCGCGCCTTTGGACGCATCCGGGGCTGTGCCTACGCGGTGGACAGCGGTGCGGACAGCAGCGCCGATGCCGAAGCCTTCCGCGCCGCCTTTGACGCGGTGCAGAAGGAGGTACGGGAGAAGTACCCCGTCACCCTGACCGCAGACGCCGCTTTGCTGCTGGCACGGATGAAGGACGACCAGCTTGCCCCGCTGGAAGCCGCTGCCGAGGATGCCGGGGTAGACCCCACCCACTTCTACACCACCCGGACGCTGGCCGAGGCGTTTCTGGCGGCGTGCGATAAAGAGCGCATGGAAAGCTTTGCCCCGCTGTTTACGGGCAGCAGCACCGCCGGACAGGCAGCGCTGGCCGCGTTGCTGCCCAATACATTCTTACAGGCGCTGGTGTGGCGCACTTTGACCGCACCGGCTTTGCCGGAGGTGACAGAAGATGAAGGTTTATAAAGGCGTATCCGCTTCCCCGGGTCTGGTGCTGGGACAGGTGAGCCGTTTGGAGCACCATGTGGAGACCTTCAGCCACGGCCCTTTCAACCCGGAGCGGGAGCTGCGGCTGCTGGCAAACGCTGTGCACACGGCGCAGAACGAGCTGGACTCCATGGCGGAGCGTGCCGCGCCCACCGAGCAGGCCATCTTTTTGTTCCAGAGCATGATGCTGGATGACGAGGGTATGATGAACGAGGTGCGCTTTTGCATCAATGCGGGCATCAGCGCCTCGGCGGCGATGCATCAGGTAGGGCAGCGCTACGCCGACCAGCTTGCCAACATGAAGGATAACCCCTATATGCAGCTGCGCAGCGTGGATATTCTGGACGCCACCCGCCGGGTGATCAATATCCTGACTAACCGCCCCCGGGTGTGGCTGGCGCTGGATCATCCGGTGATCCTTGCCGCCGACCGGCTGATGCCCACCGACCTGTTCAGCGTGCCCTCCGGCATGATCTTAGGTGTCATCACCGCCGAGGGCAGCGGACAGAGCCATGCCGCCATCATTGCCCGGGCAATGAATATCCCGGGCATCGTGCAGGTGGGCAAGGATTTTCTGGACGACTGCGACGGCCGCACCGTCATTCTGGACGCAACCAACGGCAACTGCATCCTTGACCCGGACGCTGTCGCCCGCCAGCAGGCGGAAGCCAGTATTTGCCAGCTCCAGCGCGAGGACGCGGAGATGAAGCAGCTGCACAGCCTGCCGGACGAGACGCGGGACGGCGTGCCCTTTGAACTGCTGGCCAACTGCTTCGGCCCGGAGGACATCGACACCGCCATGCAGTCCGGCGCCAAGGGCGTGGGGCTGCTGCGCAGCGGCTACATGATGCTGCCCGGGCGCATTCTGGACGAGCAGGAGCAGTACTTTTTCTACTGCTCCTGTCTGGCGGCGGCAAACGGCTGCCCGGTGACCGTGCGCACCTTCGACTTTGGCTCCGACCGCACCGTGGCCGATGCCAATCAGGGGCCGCAGTCCTCTAAGCTCGGCCTGCGCGGCATCCGCAACAGCCTGCGCCAGCCCCAGCAGTTCCAGACTCAGATCTGCGCCTTGCTGCGCGCCGCCGTCCGTGGGCCGCTGCGGGTGATGTTCCCCATGGTGACCGAGGTGGAGGACTGGGATGCCGCCATGAGCATCGTGGAGCACTGCCGCCAGAACCTGCGGGAGCGGGGCGTGCCCTTCAACGAGAACGTCAAATTCGGTGTGATGCTGAGCATCCCCGCCGCCTGCCTGACCGTGGAGGACTTTGTAGCCCACGGCTGCGATTTTCTGGTCATCGGCACCAACGACCTGACCCAGTATACCCACGCCGCCGACCGGGAGCTTGCCAGCGCAGAGCACTACTACCGCCCCGCCAGCCCGGCCATGAAAAAACTGATCACCATGGTGATGGATGCCGCGGGTGCGCACCACATCCCGGTGACCATCTGCGGCCTTGCCGTGGGCAACCCCGCCAACACGGCGCAGTACCTGCACCTTGGCCTGCGCAGCTTCTCGGTAAGTCCCCAGAACCTGCTCAAGGTAAAGCAGGCCCTGCTGGACACCGATGCCCACCCGGATGCAGGGGAAAATACCTGAAAATGCTTTACAGAGCGTAATATAATGCAAAATAATAAGAGGCTGTTGCACAAACCCCTGTGCAGCAGCCTCTTATTGTTTATTATTCCAGATTTCCCGTCAGGGTCATGACGGCGGAGAGCACCGCCAGCGGGGCGGTCTCGCACCGGAGGATGCGGGGGCCAAGACCCACCGTTTTTGCCCCGGCCTTGGCGGCCATTTCGGCTTCCTCGGCGGCAAAGCCCCCCTCTGCGCCGGTAACGATGGCAAGGCGCAGCTTCTGCCCGTCGGCGGGCTTTGCCGCAGCCAGCAGCTGGCGCAGGGGTGCGCCGCCGCACTCGTAGCAGAACAGCACCAGATCGTACTGGTCAAAGCTGCGGCACACCGCCCCAAAGTTCGGCAGCGGCAGGGCTACGTCCGGCAGAACGCCCCGGCCGCACTGCTTGGCGGCTTCCAGCGCAATGCGGTTGTAGCGCTCGTTCTTCTGCTCCTCTTTTTTGGGAGCGGCGACGCAGTAGCGGCTGAAGAAGGGCACGATATGCGCCGCGCCCAGCTCGACCCCGTGCTTGATGATCTGTTCCAGCTTGTCCTGCTTGGGGTAGCCCGCCAGCAGAGTCACCTCCACGGTAGGCTCGGCGGCGCTGGGGTAGCCCGGCTCTACGGCAAAGTCTACCCTATCCTCTCCAAAGCCGGTGATGGTGGCGGTGTACTCTACGGCGTTGCCATCGCAGAGGATGACGGTATCCCCCGGCTTTGCCCGCATCACCCGGGCAAGGTGATGGGCGTCCGCGCCCCGCAGGGTGGCGGTGCCGTCAGAGATCTCGGTGGTAAAGTAGCGGTGCGGCATACTGTGCGCTCCTTCTCATACTGTATGGATATCAGGCCTTTTTGCAGACGATGCACTCCCAGCCGCGCTTTTCCTTGACTTCTGCCACGGCGAGACCCGCCTTTTCCAGCCCGGCGATCACCTCGTCTTTGCGGCTGTCGATGATGCCGCTGGCAATAAAGGTAGCACCCTCCGCCATCAGGCCGGGCACAGCGGGCGCAAGGCTGAGGATGGCGTTTGCCACGATGTTGGCGGTGATGATGTCATAAGTGCCGCTGGCTTTATCGGACAGGTCGCCCACCAGCACGGTGAGCTTGTCCTGCACGCCGTTCAGGGCTGCGTTCTCCCCGGCGGTGCGCACCGCCACGGGGTCGATGTCCACGCCCTCGGCGCTGGCGGCACCCAGCTTGAGGGCGGCAATGGCAAGGATGCCGCTGCCGGTGCCGATATCCAGCACTCGCTCGCCGCCGCGCACCTGCTCATCCAGCGCTTCAAGGCAAAGGCTGGTGGTCTCGTGACCGCCGGTGCCGAAGGCAAGGCCGGGGTCAAGGATCAGCTTGACCCGGTCGGTGTCGTACTGCTGCCACGAGGGCACCACAGCCAGACGGCTGCCGATCTCCATGGGGTGGTAGTATTTGCGCCAGCCGTTCTGCCAGTCCTCCTGCTCCACGCCCTCGGTCTCCACGGTATAGGGGATGCCGGCGGCTTCCATGCGGGCGGCGATAAGCGCCAGCGTTTCCACCTGAGAAGCGCCCGGCTCCAGATACAGATGGATGATCACGGTATCCCGGGGCTTGTCCAGCAGCTCCTGCTCGATCAGATCCACATGGGCGATCTCGGCCACCTGCTGCTCGATGTCGCTGTAATCCTCGATGTAGATGCCGCCCTCGGCGATCAGAGTGGCAACGGCTTCGGCGTTTTCGGCATCAGCCTTGGCCACGGTCAGGCGGATATCGGTCCATTCCATAAGGCATTCTCCTTTTGCGTTGTATCCATGCCGCCCGGCGGGGCGGATGGAAAAAAGTTCTCTTATCTGTATAGTACCCGATTCTGCGCTGGGATGCAAGTATTTGGACAAAATACACATAAAAAGAAAAGATTTTTCAGCACTTAAATCAAGGTGCGCGCAGAAAAAACAAAAAATACTGACAACCCAGCCATCAAACAAGGACTTTTGACGCATTTTAATAGAAAAAAGAAAAAACCACTTTCTTTTTTTGCAAAAATATGTTACTATTCTGTTACGGAACTATGGACAGCCTGCAACCAGAGACTGTCTGTAAACACAAACATTCTTTAAGGAGGAATGTGTCTTATGATGAAGTATCTCCAGAAACTGGGCAAAGCTCTGATGCTTCCCGTCGCTGTGCTGCCGATCTGCGGCATCCTGATGGGTCTTGGTTATGCCCTTGCTCCGGGCGTTATGGGCGTTCCCGGTGCACCGACTTCCGGCGCAGCATACACCGTTGGCTTCCTGCTGGTCAAGGCAGGCGGCGCTCTGATCGATAACATGGCATGGCTGTTCGCCATCGGTGCCGCTGTCGGCCTTGCTGACAACGACGGTACCGCAGGTCTGGCCGGTCTGGTCAGCTTCCTGATGATGCAGCAGCTGCTGAACCCCGGCGTGGTCAGCATGGTGCGCACTCTGGAAGAGGGCACCGCTACCTACATCGCCTTCCAGAAGGTCGCCGGCAACTCCTTCATCGGCATTCTGGCCGCTGTTGTGGGTGCTGCCTGCTACAACAAGTTCAAGAATATCCAGCTGCCTGACTGGCTGGCATTCTTCTCCGGCAAGCGCTTCGTTGCAATTGCTACCGGACTGATCTCCATTCTGGTGTCCGTTGTTCTGCTGTTCGTCTGGCCCGTCATCTTTGGCGCGCTGGTCGCTCTGGGCAAGGGCATCGCTGGCATGAGCGGCATCGGTGCCGGCATCTACGCCTTCCTGAACCGTCTGCTCATCCCCACCGGCCTGCACCACGCTCTGAACAACGTGTTCTGGTTCGATACCATCGGTCTGGGCGACCTGAGCCACTTCTGGGCTGGCGAGACCTCCGCTGATGTGGGCTGGAGCCTTGGTATGTACATGTCCGGCTTCTTCCCCTGCATGATGTTCGGTATCTTGGGCGCTGCTCTGGCTATGATCAAGACCGCTAAGAACAAGAAGGCCGCCATCGGTCTGGTTCTGTCCGCTGCAATCTGCGCATTCGTCTGCGGCGTTACCGAGCCCTTCGAGTTCGGCTTCATGTTCCTGTGCTTCCCGCTGTACGTTGTGTACTCCGCTCTGTACGGCATCTTCACCATCATCACCTACTACTCCGGTTTCCGTGCTGGCTTCTGCTTCTCCGCAGGTGCTACCGACCTGGTGTTCTCCGCTTCTCTGCCCGCAGCTGCTAAGACTTGGATGATCATTCCTCTGGGCATTGCAGCATTCGTGGTGTTCTACGCAGTGTTCTACTTCGCTATCACCAAGTTCGACCTGAAGACCCCCGGCCGTGAGGATGACGACGAGGAAGCTGAGAAGAAGGTCGTTCTGGCTAACAACAACTACACCGAAGTCGCTTCTGCTGTTCTGGCTGCTGTCGGCGGCAAGGAGAACGTGAAGGACGTTGGTTACTGCGCAACCCGTCTGCGTTTTGAGGTGAAGGATAACGCTAAGGTCGATGAGAAGGCTGTCAAGGCTGCCGGTGCTGCCGGTGTCATCCGTCCCAGCAAGAACGCTTGCCAGGTCATCATCGGCACCAAGGTGCAGTTCGTCTACGACGAGCTGAAGAAGATGCTGTGATCCTGCACTTCTGAAAAAGAATAAACTGCAAAAGTCTGGTTGATTTTGCAGTATGAACCGGGCCGCCGGGGGCGGGGTGCACAGCGCCCCCCTCCCGGCGGCCCGCTTTTTATGCACGGCGGAACAATGTTCACACAAAAGGACTTTTGAAAAAACACCCGGCGTGCTATACTGGGTGAAAAAGAAGAAAGAACGAGGTGTTTTGTATGATCCTTCAGAATGCACTGGTCTATACCCCGCGCCACACCTTTGAGCGCGGCACCATCGTCATCCGCGATGGCCGCATCGTGCCCTTTGCCGCCCCGGAAGAGGGCGAGGAGGTGCTGGACGCCGAGGGGCTGTACGCCCTGCCGGGTCTTGTGGATATCCACTTCCACGGGGCAATGGGCAAGGACTTCTGCGACGGCACCGAGGAGGCCATCCAGACGCTGGCTGATTTTGAGGCAAGCAAGGGTGTGCTGGCCATCTGCCCTGCTACCATGACCTACCCGGAGGAGTTTCTGAACAAGGTAATGGACGCCGCTGCCGCCCATAAAAACGGCAAGGGCGCCGACCTTGTGGGCATCAACATGGAGGGCCCCTTCATCAGCCCCAAAAAGGTGGGCGCGCAGAACCCGGAGTATGTGCAGGGCGCAGATGCCGCCATGTTCCGCCGCCTGCAAAAGCGTGCGGGCGGTCTGATCAAGCTGGTGGATGTTGCCCCGGAGGAGCCGGGCAATCTGGACTTTATCCGGGAGTGCCACAACGAGGTGCGCATCTCCATCGCCCACACCTGCACCGACTACGACACCGCCGTCAAGGCTTTTGAAGCCGGTGCCACCCACATGACCCACCTGTACAACGCCATGCCCGGCATCACCCACCGTGCGCCCGGCCCCATCATTGCCGCCATGGAACACGATGCCGAGGTGGAACTTATCACCGATAACGTGCACATCCACCCCGCCATGGTGCGGTTCACCTTCAACACCTTCGGGGACGACCGTGTCTGCCTGATCGCAGACAGTGCCATGTCCTGCGGCCTGCCGGACGGCCAGTACAGTCTGGGCGGACAGGCCATCACGGTCAAGGGACCCCGCGCCACCCTGACCGAGCACCCGGACACCATTGCGGGCAGCAACACCTGCCTGTACGACTGCATGAAGCGCGCCGTGCTGGAGATGAATGTGCCGCTGGAAAGCGCCGTCCGCGCCGCCAGCGAGACCCCCGCCAAGAGCATCGGCGTGGATAACGACTACGGCAGCCTTGCCGCCGGACGCTACGGCAATGTCATCCTTGCGGACAAGGAGCTGAACATCAAGGCCGTCATCCAGAAAGGAAACCGGATCGTATGAGAGAGCCTGCGTTTATCTGGCGGCTGCTCACCGGCCCCGAACTGACCGATGTGTATCTGAACGAGATGCGCCGGGACTTTCCTGCCGGGGAGCTGAAACCCCTGAGCATGATCCTGAACAGCGAAGCGGACGGCACCGCCCACACATGGGGCGTGTTTGACGGGGACACCCTTGCCGCCTATCTGCTGATGGTGCGTCCCGAGGGCTGCCGGGTGAGCCAGCTGGATTATTTTGCCGTGGTGCCCGCCTACCGCGCCCACGGCATCGGGGCACAGCTGCTGGCGCAGCTGCCCGCCCACGAGGACACCGCCGAGGCCATTTTAATTGAAGCCGAGATGCCGGAAAAGGCGGAGGACGCCGCCATGGCAGTGCGGCGGCTGGGCTTTTACGCCCGCTGCGGCGCGTGGGACACCCACTACACCGAGCATCTTTTTGACGCGTGGTTCCGCATTCTGGTGCTGGACTGCCCGGGCTGCGCGCCCCTTGCCCCGGAGACTGCGGTGGAAGCCCTGACCGACTGCTACCGCCGCACCATCAGCCCAACCCAGTGGCAAAAGCACGTGCAGTTCTTTGCCCCGGACGGCAGCGTGTGCGGCTGAGGAAAAACGAGCACCGCATAAAAGAATGCCCGCCCACCTGTGGAAAAACCACGGTGGGCGGGCATTTTACGGTCTATCGTTTGTGCCGCTGTAAAAGCGTTCAGAGGGCGGTGGTCTGGGGAACCAGCCGGAAGAGCATTACAGGAAGCTCGCTGTTTGCAAAATCCAGCGTAAAGAGGATCTTTCCATCCTTTGTTTCAAAAGGCAGCTCCGTCTGTGTGCCGTCCGGGGCAATGCGCACAAGCTTTTTGCCTTCCAGCAGTCCGGCGGGCAGCGCGAGCCTTACCAGACCGGTGGGCTGTGTCAGGCTGCCTGCGGATTCAAATGCTACACTCAGGTATTCCCCGTTCGTCCGTACAGTCACATCCTCCGCAGAAAGACTGCCGCTGAGCGCCCACGCCGTTGCTGCTTCGAGCTTTTCCAGCTGCTCGCCACTTTCTGCCTGCCCGCACACGGGACAGAAGGTCAGGGTCTCGCCTCCCGCAGTGCGGAAAGTGAGCTTCCGGCAATCGGTTTCGTTGATGTTAGCGCAGTCATCTCGCAGACAACCGGCGCTCTGAGAGCCGGTCTCGTTCGGAGACCATGCACCGAACTGGTGTCCCAGCCGGTCGGTCGGGTTTGCGGTATAGCTGTCTTTGCAGCGGGAGCAGGTAAAGAGGGTATAGCCGTCTGTTTCACAGGTGGGCTCTACGATAACAGCCTGATAGTCATGATTCAGCGCAGGCAGTTCCGCATAGGTGGTATAATCGCAGCGGGAGCAGGTGTTGTAAGCATCCCAGCCGATTTCCGTACAGGTGGGAGCTTTTGCTGCGTGCTGCTCCAAATCATGATTCAGCGCAGGCAGCTCCGCATAGGTGGTATAATCGCAACGGGAGCAGGTGTCGTAAGCGTTCCAGCCGATTTCCGTACAGGTGGGAGCTTTTGCTGCGTGCTGCTCCAAATCATGATTCAGCGCAGGCAGCTCCGCAT
>CAKTCK010000022.1 GCA_934539245.1 uncultured Faecalibacterium sp. | reverse complement strand
GCCAGCTTGATGTTCTTGCCCTCCTGCACATGGTAGGCTTCCATGCCGCGCTCGAACTTGCCGGAGCAGATGCGCATAAAGGCAATGCGGTCGCGGTGGGCCTTGTTCATGTTGGCCTGAATCTTAAAGATAAAGGCGGAGAACTCGTCCCGGCAGGGATCCACCGGCTCGCCGGACAGGCTGTCCACGCGGGCCAGCGGGGCAGAGGTGAGCCGCAGGAAGTTTTCAAGGAAGGGCTCCACGCCGAAGTTGGTCAGGGCAGAGCCGAAGAACACGGGGCTCAATTCGCCGCGCAGCACCTTTTCCAGATCAAACTCCTCGGCAGCGCCGTCCAGCAGCTCGATCTCGTCCACCAGCTGCTGGTGCAGGTAGGGGGTCAGCAGCTCGTCCAGTGCGGGGTCGCCCAGCTCGGCCTCAGTCTCGCTGACCTTCTTCACGCCGTTGGCGCGGCCGTCGCTGGAAAAAGCCAGCACCTTGCGCGCGTTGCGGTCGAACACGCCCTTGAACTCCTTGCCGCAGCCGATGGGCCAGTTCATGGGGTAGGTCTTGATGCCCAGAATCTCCTCAATGTTCTCCATCAGCTCAAAGGGGTCGCGGGCTTCGCGGTCCATCTTGTTGATGAAGGTAAAAATGGGGATATGGCGCAGGGTGCAAACCTTGAACAGCTTGATGGTCTGCGCCTCAACGCCCTTTGCGGCGTCGATGACCATGACGGCAGAGTCTGCCGCCATCAGGGTGCGGTAGGTATCCTCCGAGAAGTCCTGATGGCCGGGGGTGTCCAGAATGTTCACGCACTTGCCGGCGTAGTTGAACTGCAGCACCGAAGAGGTGACCGAGATACCACGCTGCTTTTCGATGTCCATCCAGTCGGACACGGCGTGCTTGGCGCTCTGCTTGCCCTTGACGGAACCAGCCTGATTGATGGCTCCACCGTACAGTAGCAGCTTTTCGGTAAGGGTGGTCTTACCGGCGTCGGGGTGGCTGATGATGGCGAACGTCCTGCGGCGTTCGATCTCTTCACGATTTGTCATAGATCGTAGTTTCTCCTATAAAAATTGCCTATGCAAGGCAGAGAATAAATGGCAGACAGATGGTGTCTTACATGGGAGCCTCCATCCTGCTTTCTGAGAAAACCCTCTCCGGCCTGATGTCAGCCGTGACGGAGAGGGTTCCTGTTTTTACACATACGCACCTTATTCTATACGAAAACGCGTGATAATGCAAGTGTTTTCGTTATTTTTTCAGGATCAGGCAGGGCAGAGGGGCAGTTTCGGCCCAATTGGCAAAATCACACACCAGAACGGTGAAACTTTTCAGTGGAAGTGCCCGCAGAAAACGCAGCACCGCCTGTTTTTCGTCCGAGCCGATGACCGCCCCGCTGTACAGGATGGCGCTCACGATGCCGCCGGGGCGCACCGCCTGCAGCGCCGCCTGCAAGGCGGGGATGCTGCTCTGCGCGGTGGAGAATACCGCATGGTCTGCCCCCGGCAGCCAGCCAAAGTTGAACATGACTGCATCGGCAGTGCCGGGCTGCACATACTGTAATAAGTCGGCGTGGCTGCCGCAGACAAGGTTGTACCGGTCGGCGGGCACATTTGCCTGTTCCAGCCGGGTGTGGGTGGAGCGGATGGCTTCGGGCTGCACGTCAAAGGCCAGCACCCGCCCGGCGGGGGCGGTCAGCTCGCACAGAAAGGCGGTGTCGCCGCCGTTGCCGCAGGTGGCGTCCACGCACAGCTGCGGGTGCACCAGCCGGGCGGCTAAAAAGTCCTGCACGAACTTGACCGCCGTCAAGTCCGGGGTGCGGCGGCGCACCAGCTGCCCGCCCTCGGCGGCAAAGCCGAATTTGCCCCAGAAGGCAAGCTCGGCGGCGTTTTCCGGCAGCGGGGCAGTAAAAACGGTGGCGGCTTCCCGGTCATAGCCGCCAAAACTGCGCAATACTTCTTTTAACAGGTAGGAGCCGTAGCCCTTGCGCCGCCACCGGGGCAGGATGCACAGGGCGGTAAGCTGTGCGCCCTTAGGGGCGGGGGAGAGGGTGCACTCTCCGATGCAGTCTTTTTCTTTATACAGGGCAAACCCCTGTTCGGTGCGGTGCAGTTCCATAAAAAGCTCCTCCTTGACGGGCCGATGTTCTTCCCTTACAATAGCAAGCGGCGGCGCGGCTGTCAAGGGCGGAAAAACAGGACCGCATTTCACATATTCTTCACGGCGCAAGCGATTGATTTTCACATTTGACAGTTACAATAGGGACAGTTCAAAGGAACAGATGTCCCTGCGGACCGGCCTTTGAGGGAAGGATGTAGTAACATGGAAAACGAGAACAAGTGGGAATACGATTATTCCGCTTCCAATAACGAGACCGGCTACCCCAACGTGGGCAGCAGCGGCATGAACACGGCAAACCAGTACAACGAGCCGGAAGCGCAGCCTGCGCGCCCGGCCGATACCGCCCCGGCAGATGGCGGCAGCGTGCCGCCCACCCCGCCGGAGCAGCCGCAGTACAGCGCCCCGGCGCAGCCGGAAAAGCCCCGCCGCAAGAAGAAGTCTGGCGGCAAAAAGCTGGCACGCAGCGCCGTGGCGCTGGTGCTAGCAGCAGCCATGGGCTTTGCGGGCGGCTTTGTGGGCGCAAAATACGGCGGCAGCAAGGTGGTCATCCAGCAGGTGGAGCGCCCTGCCAGCTCTGACAGCAGCACCGACAGCACCGGCAATTCCATCAGTGCCACCAGCGGCACCGGCCTGAGCACCGCACAGGTGGCAGAGATGGTCAGCCCCAGCGTGGTGGTCATCACCACCGAGCAGGTGGTCTACTCCCAGTGGTCGTGGTACGGCCAGAGTCAGGTGGAGAGCGGCGCCGGCAGCGGCGTCATCATCAGCTCGGACGGCTATATCCTCACCTGCGCCCATGTGGTGAGCGGCGCATCCAACATCACCGTGAGCATCGGCGACAAAGATTACCCCGCTACGCTGGTGGGCGAAGATACCACCAGTGATATCGCCGTGGTGAAGGTCGATGCTACTGGCCTGACCCCTGCCACCGTGGGCAACAGCGACAACCTGAAGGTGGGCGAAAGCGTCATGGCCGTGGGCAACCCCTTGGGTGAGCTGGGCGGCACCGTGACCAGCGGCATCGTCAGCGCCCTGAACCGCAGCGTCAGCATTCAGGGTTCCAGCTCTGTCAACACTATGTCCCTGATCCAGATGGATGCCTCCGTCAGCCCCGGCAACTCCGGCGGCGGCCTGTTCAACATGAACGGCGAGCTGGTGGGCATCGTCAATGCAAAGTCCTCCGACAGCGATGCCGAGGGTCTGGGCTTTGCCATCCCGGTGAATGACGCCGTAAAGGTGGCGCAGGAGCTGCTGGAAAACGGCTATGTGACCGGCCGTCCCTATCTGGGCATCAGCTACTATGCCGTGACCGACGCTCAGACCGCCGCCCAGCTGGGCGTGAACGCCTACGGTGTCTACATCGTGGAAGTGGTCAAGGGCGGCCCTGCCGACAAGGCGGGCTTGCAGGCCGGTGACCGCATCGTGAGCATGGACGGCAGCGAGGTGGCCTCCCAGAGCGATCTTGGCACCCTGATGCAGAACCACAAGGCCGGTGACACTATCCAGATCACCGTCGCACGCGGCGGCCAGATGCAGACCGTCACCGTTACCCTTGGCGAAAAGGGCGCAGAGAATAGCTGAAAATAGCATAAAGAAAGCGAGAGCCGGTGGCCTGTAAGCCGCCGGCTCTCGTTTTGGTTTAAGCATATAAAAAAGAGAATGTCAGAAGTAATACTCGCCGGAACCGCTGAAAGGTACGCGATTCCAGTTCTCGTCCTGCAGCACGCCCTGCACGGTCAGGATTAAACGGGCAGGATCGGTGGTCGATTCATAAACAGAACATTGCGCATGTTCTACATACCAATGGGGAACCGCTTCCTGCTGCGCGGCCGGAAGGGTGGCATTGCGGTTCGGCTTTGCCTGTACGCTGAACCAATCCGCGGCGGTTTCGTACTGCGTACTGCCATCCGGCAGCTTTTTCAGGATGATCGGCAGATGGGCTTCAAAAGAAGCATTTTCGACTTCAAAGGAAAATACCAGCGTGCCATATTGCCTCTGTGTGCCATCCGCAGTGATCTCGGTGCGGGATTCGATAAACTGAGCGGTCTGCACGCCAAAGGACACTGTATCAGAGGAACGGTTTGTGCTTTGCGGCTCTTTTGCGGCAAAAGCATAAACGGAAAACGATGCCAGCAAAACTGCTGTGCACAGGAGCGCACCAACGACCCGCTTTAACATAAAATTACGCATTGTTTTTCCTCCGTTGAAGAACAAGAAGATCATAAAGAATGGGTGTTAGCATTGGAAACATCAAGACTTCTGCATGGGAACCCCCTCTTTTCTGTAAAATGTTTTTACTGTATCAAAAATAGCAGGACTATTTATATTTGTCAAGTATATTATTTGGCGAATAGTATTTACAACAAATAACTTTGTAGATATAATCAAAATACCAATACCGGAATTGGAGAAAATGCCATGGGGGTCTCTGAAAATTTAAAGCGCGGCGTGACCGAAATCGTTCTGCTTGCCCTTTTGAGCCAACAGGATATGTATGGCTATGAGATGGCGCAGGCGATGCGGGAACGAAGCCACGAAAAGTTTACACTGCTGGAAACATCAATGTATCCGACCTTATACCGATTGCAGGACAACGGGTATATTTCGGCTCGGGAAGAGCTGGTGGGCAAGCGCCGCAAGCGTACCTATTACCATCTGGAACCTGCCGGGCGGACGTATTTCCAAAAAATCTTTGCGGAGTATATGACGGTTCAGCAGGGCGTACAGGAAATTCTGACCAGCTGTCAGGAAGAGGTGACCGATATTGTACCGTGAGAAGGAACAGGCAGAGCAGAAGCTTTGCCGCTGCTATTGCCGGGAGCTGCGCCGTGCTCTGGCCTGTGTGCCGGAACTGCGGGAACGAACGCTTGCACAGCTGGCGGAATCTATTGAGGAGTATCTGGACGAGCATCCCACAGCGGATTATCAGGAACTTGTGCGGGTGTTTGGTACACCTGCGCAGGCCGCCGAAAATGTGCTGAACGAGATGGACGCAAAGCAGGTGCAGCATCTCCTGAAAAAGTATCAGTGGCGCAGGGTGCTGGCAATCGTTCTGGCAGGCGTTTTGATCGCCTGTGCAGTGCTCTGGTTTGCCCATGGGCTGTTTTTCTGGTTTCAGGAACTGATTCATCCGTCCTATTATGTAATTGGACCAGCAATCGAAACAAGCGGCTCTCTTCCGCCAACCATGGCAAAATAATGCGCGGAAAAATCATTCTGAAAAAGTAAGCCGGGAAGCTCTGCGGAACTTCCCGGCTTTTTTACACCGCACCCAAAATGGTGGCGCTGTACGGCGCAAGGGTGGTTTTGTTTGCAAAAATGCGGCTTTGGCCCCGCCACAGGCTGGAAGAGGTGCCATCACTCAGCAGTTTCCACTGCCCGGCGGGCAGGGAGACGGTGCAGGTGGTGTCGGTGGGGTTATAAAAGACGCACAAGGTGCTCCATGCCGCGCCGTCGCCCCAGACGGCGGGCAGCGTCCAGCCTACCAGCGGCTGTTCCAGCGCAAAGAACTGCAAGGCTTCCGGGGTGTGGCGGTCGGTGCTGCCCAAGCGGGGAAAGGCTGCCCGCAGTGCCAGAAGCCCCCGGTAGTAGTCCACAAGGGCGTGGTACTGCTCGGCGCGGTTCCAGTCCAGCCGGTTCAGGGCGGGAGAGGAGCGGTAGCTGTTGCCCACGCCCTTTTTGGTGCGGGCAAACTCCTCACCCGCCTGCATGAAGGGCAGGCCGAAGCTGGTCAGGTAGATGCCCGCTGCCAGCCGGTTCTGTGCCAGCGCCACGGTGTCCCGGGCGGTGAACTCCGGTTTTTCGTAGCGGACGCAGAGCAGCTTGTCCCACAGGGTAAAGTTGTCGTGGGCGGAAACGTAGCTCACGATCTGGCTGGGCGCGTGGGGCGGCAGACGGTCGCTGCGGCACCATGCCGCTACCGCCGCGCCGATATCCCAGAAGCTGCCGGGCTTGCCCTCCACATAGCCCGGCTCCCGGGCATCGAAGCAGCCGCCCTTGATGGCGTCCCGGGTGTCGTCGCAGAAGATGCCCACCCGCTCGTTGAGCATGGCAAGGTTGGCTTTGTTGGCCTCGTACCGGTGCAGCTGGCTGGCACCGCCCTGCCACGGCTCGCCGTACAGCAGGATGTCCCGCCCGCCGGGCAGGGCATCCAGTGCAGCGCGCACCGCGTTGATGCTCTCGGCATCGTACAGGCCCATCAGGTCGAACCGGAAGCCGTCGATGTGGTACTCCTTCGCCCAGTAGAGGATGGAGTCGATGAGATACCGCCGCGCCATGGGGCGCTCGCTGGCAAACTCGTTGCCGCAGCCGCTTCCGTTGGAAAAGCTGCCGTCCGCATTCTGCCGGAAAAAGTAATAGGGCACAGTATTGTTTAAAGGATTTTCGGTGCGGTAGGTGTGGTTATACACCACGTCCATCACCACCCCGATGCCCGCCGCATGGAGGGCGGCGATCATCTCCCGGCACTCCCGGATGCGCACCTCGCCCCGGGTGGGGTCGGTGGAGTAGCTGCCTTCCGGTACGTTGAAGTTGGTGGGGTCGTAGCCCCAGTTATACTGCCGCAGCAGGGGCTTTGCCTCGTCCACGCTGCCAAAATCGAAAATGGGCATCAGCTGGACGTATTTTACCCCCAACCGCTTGAGATAGTTCAGGCAGGTGGGGTGGATGCCGTTGCCGTGCAGGGTAGTGCCCTGCTGGGTAAACGCCATATATTTGCCTCGCCACGCCGGGCGCACTCCGCTGGCGGCATCCTGCGAGAAGTCCCGCACGCTCACCTCCCACACGGCACGCTGCGCCGGGGGGATAGCGGGGCGCACATCCCGCTCCCACCCGGAGGGCGCGGTGCGGGCAAGATCTACGATCATGCTGCGCACGCCGTTCACCCCCGCCGCCCGGGCGTAGGGGTCGCCGGTCTCGCGGGTCACGCCGTCCACCGTGACGGCAAAGGTATAGTAGCGGCCGTGCTGCTCCCCGGGCAGCCAGATGCTCCACACCCCCTGCGCCCCGCGCACAAGGGACTTTGTGCCCAGCACGGCACCGCCGTCTCCCTTATGGTATAAGGTCACGGTGACCGCCTCAGCGGTGGGTGCCCACAGCCGCAGACAGGTGCCGCCGGGGGTGTAGTCCGGGCCAAGGGGGCCGGTGTAATAATTTTCGCGGTGGAAGGGTTCGTTTTCAAACAGTGTTTTCCACTGGGCAGGCGTTTTTGCAGCCATGGTCAGCTTCATTCCTTCTTATTAAGATTCGTTATCTTCAGTGTATCGGACAACGGGCTTTTTTTCAAGAGGGAATCCCTTGCAAAATGCCGCGCAGTTCACTATACTGGAAGAAAAACACCGATGGAGGGCAGCACCATGGCATATACCGATGATTGGGAAAGCTTGATGAACGGCGTGTTCGGCGCGGGCGGCAAACTGAAGTTCGGCGGTGCACAGCCGCAGCCCGAAAAACCGGCGGGCAGCGGCCTGCCGGACCTGAACGCGGCGCTGCTGGAACAGCAAAAGCAGCTGGACGAAATGCTGAAGCAGCAGAACGCCCGGCTGAAAGCGCAGGATGCCGGGGTGCAGACGGCGCTGGAGGACAGCCGCCAAATGCTGCGGGATATGGAAGCGGACGGCCTGCTTGCCAAGGGCACAGCAGACACAAAGCCGGAGCAGCTGGGCAGCTTTGAGGGCCTTGCCGCCGAGGTAAAAAAGACCGTCCTCGGGCAGGACGCCTTTGTGGACAGCGTGGTGCGGGCAATGCGCCGCCCCTTTGTGCTGGGCACCGAGGGCGCAGCCGCCCGCAACGTGATCCTGCTGTGGGGCGCCCCGGGCACGGGGCGGCACTTTGCGCTGGCAGAGACTGCCCGCATCATGGCGGCGCGGGGGCTTTTGCAGAGCGACCGGATGGCGGTGATGGATCTCGCACTCTACCCCGACCCCGGCGCGGAAAAGCTGTTTTTGCAGGACCTTTACGCTGCCCTGCACGCCCCGGGCGAGATCGTGGTGTTCGAGCACTACGAAAGCTGCCACCCCGGCTTTCTGCGCATTCTCTCCGATCTGGCGGTCAAGGGCAGTGCGCCCTTGTCCAGCCGGTATCTGGTCAACAAGGAGGGCATTCTGGTGGAAGCCGGCACGGCGCTTGCCCCCGGTGCAGTGAGCCGCATCGACCCCTGCGGCAAGTACCTGATCTTCTTCTCCCGCAAGGGACGGGATGCACTGGCGGATAAATTCGGCGCGTCCTTTGTGGCGGCGGTAGGGGATGTGTGCCAGACCGCCCCCTTTACCCCGGAAGCACTGGCTGCGCTGGCGGCGCAGCAGCTGAACGCGCTGGCACAGCGGGTGAACAGCCGTCTGGGGCTGACCCTCGCCGCCGGGGCAGAGGTGCGGGACTATGTGGCGGCGCAGTGCTCCAAGGAAAAGGGCGCAGAGGGGCTGGCAGACTGCTGCGAGCGCATCTTCCGCGCCCTGAGCGAGTACTGTTTGCAGACCGATGCAAAGCTGACCGGCACGGTGGCGCTGACCGCTGCACCCGAAGGGCTGCAATTTGCGCTGAACGGTGCTGCCCCGGCAGACCTGTTCAGCCTGCTTCCGGCGGCCTACACCGGCGCGGTGGAACAGATCCGCGCCGAGCTGGATGCACTGGTGGGACTTGCCCCGGTCAAGGAGTATGTGTTCGGTCTGGCAGACAATTTACAGGTGCAACAGCGCCGCGCGGCAGCGGGCTTCAAGACCGCAAGCCTGTCCATGCACATGATCTTTACCGGCAACCCCGGCACCGGCAAGACCACCATTGCCCGGCTGGTAGCAAAGTACCTCAAGGCCATCGGCGCGCTCAAGGGCGGGCAGCTGGTGGAAGTGACCCGCGCCGACCTTGTGGGGCGCTACACCGGTCATACCGCCCCGCTGACCAACAGCGTTATCGAGAGCGCACTGGGCGGCGTGCTGTTCATTGACGAGGCGTACAGCCTGTACCGCGGCGAGCAGGACAGCTTTGGACTGGAAGCCATCGACACCCTTGTAAAGGGCATGGAGGATCACCGGGACGAGCTGGTGGTCATCCTTGCGGGCTACACCAAGGAGATGGAGGTGTTCCTCACCGCCAACAGCGGCCTTGCCAGCCGCTTTCCCAACAAGATCGAGTTCCCGGATTACACCGCGGACGAGCTGCTGGACATCACCGCCGTGCTGGCAAAGGGCAAGGGCTACCGCCTTGCCGAGAGCTGCACCTTCCCGCTGCTGGGTTACTACAAGCGCCGTCAGGCGCTGGACAGCCGCACCGCCGGCAATGGCCGTCTGGCGCGCAACACGCTGGAAAAGGCGATCTTCAATCAGAGCCGCCGCCTTGTGGCGGAGCCCGCCGCAGAGCTTGACCTCATCCAGCCCAGCGATCTGGAACTGAATGAGTAAAATTTCTTATCCATTGTCGTTGGATTTTATAAAAGCAGCTGGAAATCTCTGTCTGTTTTTCCCAATTGCGCTCCTCCCGTTCGGCATGATATAATCAAACCAAAGGAGGGATCTGCATGAAAAAAATCTTCAAGGGCATTTTGCTGACGCTTCTGGTTCTGATACTCGTTGCGGTCTTCGGCTTTGCGGCATTTTATTTTTCCCGCATCCGCACCATCCAGAGCCTGAAAAAAGTGACCGACTACGAAGACTACAACCTTTACCGGATGGACGTCCGGTATTCATACGACCTCGACCGCCTCATTTCCTATGGCATCTCCAGCAATCAGGACATGCTGGACGCCATCCTGAAGGAGTCCATCCCGCTTCTGCCCATCCACATGAAGGCTCCGAATTACGGATGCAGCGCCTTCAGCATTGCGGACAGCAGCCAGAATATCCTGATGGGGCGGAACTACGATTTCAAGATCGACACCTCTTCGCTTCTGGTCCACTGCACCCCAAAAGACGGCTATGAGTCGGTGGCCTTTGCCGCCCTGAGCAACATTTCGGCCAATCAGCCAGATGCCAGTCTGACCAAGAAGATCGCCACGCTGACGGCTCCGTTCATCTGTCTGGACGGCATGAACGAAAAGGGCGTTTCCATCGCTGTGCTGACGTTGGACAGTGAGCCGACCGTCCAGCAGACCGGCAAACAAACCATCTTTACGACGCTGGCTATTCGTCTGGTGCTGGATCGTGCGGCTACCACACAGGAAGCCGTAGACCTGCTGGACAGCTACGACATGTTCGCCACCAGCGGTCGGGACTACCATTTTTATATCACGGATGCGAGCGGCGATGGACGTGTCGTGGAATATGACTGCGACGACCCCGCCCGCCCCCTTGTAGCGACCCCCATCCGCGCCATTACGAATTTCTATGGCCTGTATGCAGACCGCGTTCTGCCCAACCAGAGAAACGGTATCTACGGCCACGGTCGGGAGCGCTATGACAGCATCGAAGCCGTTCTGAACGAGACGGACACCTACACCGTAGACACCGCATGGAACGCCCTGAAGGCTTCGGCACAGAACCCCAACCCCAACGATGTGACCAGCAACACCCAATGGTCGCTCGTTTACAACGATACCCAGCGCACCGCGCAGTTTGTTCTTCGGCGGGACTGGGACAACCTCGTTCTCTATGACCTCAACACCCATACCGTGACTCTCCGCCCGGAGAGCTGAATCCATCGCAGCAAAAGGGGCTGTTGCACATGCGACAGCCTCTATTTTTGTACGAATAGGCGTAAGAATCAAACAGTATCAATACCCAAAACAAAAGCATGTGCAACAAATTTTCTCGAAAATCAGGAATTTTCGATGGATTTGTGATGCACATGCTTTTTTGAATTGTTTGATTATACGTTTGATTTTGAAAATAACTGCTGCACTTTCGGCTAAAACGATGTGCAACAGCCCCTTTTACAGTCAGAACCGTCCGTTCTGCAACCCGTCCAGCACCTCGTACAAATCGCGGCACTCGGCGGTGTACAGGCGGCGCATCTCGTCGTTGGCGGGCGCCATGTCCGGCACCATCACGGTGATAAAACGACCGTTGGCACCGGCGCGCACGCCGTTGTAGCTGTCCTCCAGCACAAGGGTGCGGCCGGGCTGGGTGCCCAGCGCTTCCGCTGCCCGCTTAAAGATCTCCGGGTTGGGCTTGGACGCCGAGAACTGCTCGCCGGAGACGATCACCTTAAAATAGTGGGTCAAGCCCCAGCCGTCCAAATGGTGCCGGATAGACGCCATCCGGCTGGAGGAAGCCACCGCCATGGGGACGTGCTGCGCATCCAGCCAAGTCAGGATCTCATCCAGCCCGGGCTTTTTGGGCGGCGGTGCCTGAAACGCCTTTTCCGCCTGTGCGTGCAGCGCCTCGATGATGGCGTCCGTGTCGCAGGTTTCCCCGTAGAAGCGGCGCAGCACCGCCCGCATGGAGTCCCCCGCCGTGCCGCGGGCGGCAACGTCCAGCCCTTCCTTATAAGAAAGCCCAAGGGTGGCAAGCGCAGGCTCCCACAGGGTAGCCCAGACCCGCTCGGTGTCGAACATCAGGCCGTCCATATCAAAAATAACGCCGTCGATCATGGCAGTATCTCCTTCCATAGAAAAGCGGGGCTGTGCCCCGCAAAGTGCTCTGTGCCCCTATTGTACCATAGATTTGGCAGTTTGCACACCACTGTGCTCATAATTTGGTGCAACTTACCGGGTGGAAAGATGAAACATTTTGCGATTCCTTGCAAAACCGGCTGGGAATATTATAATAGGAACCAACATTTGTGTCATAAAGCGCCGGAAATCGTGCGCACGCGCATAAAAGGAAAGAGGGAAACTCACTATGTTGGATATCAAGATCACCCGCACGGCTGCGCCCAAGGCAAAGCCCACCGATGAGACGAAGCTCGGCTTCGGCAAAAAGTTCTCCGACCACATGTTCGTCATGGATTACACCGAGGGCGAAGGCTGGCACGATGCCCGCATCGTCCCCTACGGCCCCTTTGAGCTGGACCCCGCCACCGTGGTGTTCCACTACGCACAGGAGATCTTTGAGGGCATGAAGGCCTACCGCACCGCTGATGACACCGTGCAGCTGTTCCGCCCGGACTGCAACGCCAAGCGTTTTCAGGATTCTGCCGACCGTCTGTGCATCCCCAAGATCCCGGTAGAGGACTACATTCAGGCTGTTGAGGCTCTGGTGGACGTGGACCGCGACTGGGTGCCCCACACCGATGGCGCTTCCCTGTACATCCGTCCCTTCATCTTTGCCAATGATGTGGGTCTGGGCGTGCACGCTTCCAAGCACTATATCTTCTGCATCATCTGCGCTCCCTCCGGCGCTTACTACGCCGAGGGCATCAACCCCGTGCGCATCTACGTGGAGGACGAGTACATCCGTGCCGCCCCGGGTCTGACCGGCTTTACCAAGTGCGGCGGCAACTACGCCGCTTCCATCAAGGCTGGCGAGCTGGCCGAGGAGCAGGGCTACGCACAGGTGCTGTGGCTGGACGGCGTTGAGAAGAAGTACGTTGAAGAAGTCGGCAGCATGAACATCATGTTCAAGATCGACGGCAAGGTTTACACCGCCGCTACCGTTGGCACCGTGCTGCCCGGCGTCACCCGCCGCAGCTGCATCGAGCTGCTGAAGGACTGGGGCTACGAGGTCGTCGAGGGCAAGATCGCCATTGCCGACATCATGGCTGCTGCCCGTGAAGGCAAGCTGGAAGAGGTGTTCGGCACCGGTACTGCCGCTGTCGTCTCCCCCGTCAAGGAACTGGTCTGGAAGGGCGAGCACGCCTTCATCGGCGACGGCAAGATCGGCCCTGTCACCCAGAAGCTCTACGACACCATGACCGGTATGCAGTGGGGCAAGCTGCCCGATACCAAGGGCTGGATCGTGCCTGTGGAAAAGAAATACTAAGAAGCCGCCCGCTACCCTACGGCTTTTAAAGGGACTGCTGCATACCGTCTGGGGCAGCAGTCCCTTTTGCATCACCGCAGATGCCGTTCATCGTTACGACTCCTCCCGTGAAAATGCAATTCTGGAAAATCCGCAGATTTTCCAGAATTGCGAAATTATAAATAATCTTTCCGCTGAATATGGCTAGAGCGCAAGCGGAAGCCATTCTAAATCGTCCCGCTGCGCATAAAGATTGCAATTCCTGCCGCATGGTGCTACACTACCTATAAAGGGCATGGGCTTGCCGCTTGTGCCCTTTGTAGGATGATTTGAGAGGAAAGAAGCACCATGATCAAAAAATGGAGCATGAGTTACCCGGCGGTCAACGGCACCGAGCAGCGCCGGGCGTATGTCTACCTGCCCACCATGTACGAGGCACAGCCGGAGCGCCGGTTCCCCGTGCTGTATATGTTCGATGGGCAGAACGTGTTTTTCGACGAGGATGCCACCTACGGCAAAAGCTGGGGCGTAGCAGATTATCTGGACTATACCGACACCCCGCTGATCGTGGCGGCGATCGAGTGCAACGCCGGGGCAAACAACGAGCGTCTGGTGGAGTATTCCCCCTACCGCTTCGATGACCCCACCTACGGCCACTTTGACGGCAAGGGACAGGCCACCATGAGCTGGTTCATCCACCGGTTCAAGCCCCTGATCGACCAGAATTTCCGCACCCTGCCGGACAGGGCACATACCTTTATCGGCGGCAGCAGCATGGGCGGGCTGATGAGCCTGTACGCCCTGCTGCAATATAACGATACTTACAGCCGCGCAGCAGCGCTGTCGCCCTCCATCTGGGTGGCACCGGATAAGCTTTCCGGCCTTGTGGGGCGCGCAAAGCTTTCCCCCGGCACGGTGCTGTACATGGACTACGGCTCCCGGGAGATGGGCAACCACGAGGGCATCCGCCGGGAGTTCTCTGCCTTGAGCGGCAAGCTGATGACCCGGGGCATCCACCTGACCAGCCGCATCGTGCCCGGCGGCACCCACAGCGAGGCCAGCTGGGAAAAGCAGCTGCCCTTCGTGTTCCACACCCTGCTGTATGAGGTGGAGGAGTAAGAGAAGGGCGACACCATAGTAACATCAAGGAGGAAACACCATGGAGATGCAGTATTTCAAGGAGTACAGCCCGGAGCTGGGACGGGATATGGAGTGCAAGCTTTACGGCCACGCAGGCCGCCCGGTGCTGTATATCCCCTGTCAGGATGGCAGGTTCTTTGATTTTGAAAACTTCCACATGACCGACACCCTTGCCCCGTGGATCGAGTCCGGGAAGATCATGGTGCTTTCCATCGACACCATGGATCAGGAAACATGGTCGGACGCACAGGGCAACCCCTATTGGCGCATCCGCCGCTATGAGCAATGGCTGCGCTACATCACCCGCGAGGCCGCCCCGATGCTTCAGCATCTGGCGCAGCAGCGCAACGGCTGGAGCGATTTGCCCGGCATCATCGCTTTCGGGTGCAGTCTGGGCGCTACCCACGCGGTAAACCTGTACCTGCGCCGCCCGGATATCTTCTGCGGCTGTCTGGCGCTCAGCGGCATCTACACCGCCCACTACGGCTTTGGCGACTACATGGACGAACTGGTGTACATGAACTCCCCTGTGGATTACATGAAGAACTTCCCGGAGGATCACCCCTATATGCAGCTGTTCCGCAATCAGAAGGCGGTCATCTGCTGCGGTCAGGGCGACTGGGAACAGCCGGACACCACATGGATGCTCAAGCGCATCTTTGAGGCAAAGCATATCCCCATCTGGGTAGACCTGTGGGGTCACGATGTCAACCACGATTGGAACTGGTGGTATAAGCAGGTGGCGTACTATATGCCCTACGTTCTGGGCGAGCAGTGACCCATCCCGTGAAAACGGAACAACGGCGCGTCCATGGACGCGCCGTTGTTCCCCAATTTAAAGCTTGTCCTGCCCCGTAGGGGCATTGCAATCATAGAGGTAACGGAAAGAGGAATCGACAAATACTATGCAGAACTTTATTTTTATCTCCCCCAACTTCCCCACGAACTACTGGCAGTTCTGCCGGGAACTGAAAAACAACGGCCTGAACGTGCTGGGCATCGGTGACCAGCCCTACGAGGAGCTGAAGCCCGAACTGAAGGCAAGCCTGAACGAATACTACAAGGTGAACAGTCTGGAAAACTACGACGAGGTATACCGCGCCGTGGCCTTTTTCACCTTCAAGTATGGCCGCATCGACTGGCTGGAGTCCAACAATGAATACTGGCTGGAACGGGATGCCGCCCTGCGCACCGATTTCCACATCACCAGCGGCTTCCAGACCTCTGATATGCCTCGCATCAAGTACAAGAGCAAGATGAAGGAGTACTACCAGAAAGCCGGTATCGCCACCGCCCGCTACCACATGGTAGACGACCTTGCGGGCTGCAAGGCCTTTGTGGCACAGGTGGGCTACCCGGTGGTGGTCAAGCCGGACAACGGTGTGGGCGCTTCGGATACCCACCGTCTTTCCAGCGACAAGGAACTGGAGAAATTTCTGGCTTACAAGGAGAAAGAGCACCCGGATGTGGCCTACATCATGGAGGAGTTCGTGCGTGCTGAGGTGAACAGCTATGATGCCATCATCGACGCCCACGGCAACCCCATCTTTGAGGCGGGCAACGTAAGCCCCGTGTCCATCATGGACATCGTGAACAACGATGACAACTCCATCTACTACATCATCAAGGATCTGCCGGAGGACACCCGCGCCGCAGGCCGTGCCGCCGTCAAGAGCTTTGGGGTGAAGAGCCGCTTTGTCCACTTCGAGTTCTTCCGCATGACCGAGGATCAGGCCAGCATGGGCAAAAAGGGCCAGATCGTGGCGCTGGAAGTCAACATGCGCCCCTGCGGCGGCTTTACCCCGGACATGATCGACTTTGCCCGCTCCACCAACGTGTACAAGATCTGGGCAGACATGATCGCCTTTGGCGGCACCGATATGCCGGTGGGTGAGCACTACTACTGTGCCTTCGCCGGCCGCCGGGATGGCAAGAGTTTCGTTTACAGCCACGAGCAGCTGATGCAGAAGTATCAGGACAATATGCGCATGGTGGACCGCATCCCCGAGGCGCTGTCCGGTGCCATGGGCAACCAGATGTATGTGGCCACCTTCTCCACCCGTGACGAGATGGAAAAGTTCTATTCCGATGTGCTGGCCGTCACCGACGCCACCAACGCCAAGGTGCAGGCCGAACTGACGAAGGTTCTGGCTCTGGGTGAGCCGGAAACTGTTTAACAGCCCTCTCAGGCGCTCCCGCGCCAGATTCCCCTTTTTGTCACCTGCGGTGACATCTTCCCCCGGAGCGGGGGAAGTCTTTCCTCTCAGGGAGAGCCAAGCCGTTACGTTCGTTGCTGAAGTTTTAAGTGTAACGAGAAAGCTTCCGGCAGTGCTCTTGGCTCTCCCTTTGGGAGAGCTGTCACCGAAGGTGACTGAGAGGGCGCACGCCGTTAGCCCTGTTGTTAAAGTTTCAGACGCAATAAGAAACCTTCCCGCCATGCCAAAGGCTCCCTCCCCGAGGGAGCTGGCATCGCGCAGCGATGACTGAGGGAGTTCGTCTCCCTCCCGTGAAAACACAAGCCCGGAAAGTCCGCAGACTTTCCGGGCTTGTTCTAATTTATTATACCTTTGCAGCGCCCCGTTCCAGAATGCCATTGAAGCGGGAGAAGAAGGTGATGGTGGTGATGGTCGCCGCCAGAATATCGCTGACCGGCTCTGCCAGAAAGACGCCGAACACCGGGTCCGGCAGCAGGTGCGGCAGAATGAAGATGAGCGGGATCAGCAAAATGATCTTGCGCAGGCAGGCCAGCAGCAGGCTGACCTTGGCCTGTCCCAGCGCCATAAAGCTTTGCTGGCAGGCGATCTGGAAGCCCATGGCAAAGATGCCCGCCATGTAGATGCGCATAGACCATGTGGTGTAGTCGATCAGCGCCGTATCCGAGGTGAAGATGCCCGCCACAGCCCCCGGCACCAGCATCATCAGCAGCCAGAACAGGCAGGTGTAGCAGCTGCACAGCAGCAGCTGGAAGTGGAACGCCTCCTTGACGCGGGACTTTTTGCCCGCACCGAAGTTGAAGCTCATCACCGGCTGACCGCCCTGACAGATGCCCTGAATGGGCAGGGTGCACAGCTGGGAAGCGCTGGTGATGACGGTCATGGCACCCACAGCCACGTCGCCGCCGTACCGCGCCAGACTGGAACTGAAGCTGATGGACAGCAGACTCTCGGTGGACATCATTACAAAGGTGGAGATGCCCAGCGCCATCACCGGCAGAATGACCTGCTTTTCCGGGCGCATATAGTCCTTGCGCAGGCGCAGGATGGTCTTTTTGCCGGTGAGGAAGCGCAAAATCCACACCGCGCCTACGGCCTGACTGAGTACGGTGGCAATGGCTGCACCCCGCACGCCCAGACCTAGACCAAAGATCAGGATGGGGTCCAGAATAATGTTGATGACCGCACCGATGACGGTGGTAAGCATACTGGTCTTGGCAAAGCCCTGCGTGGTGATGAAGGGGTTCATGCCCAGCACCAGCAGCACGAACACCGAGCCCAGAATGTAGATGCGGCTGTACGCCAGCGCATAGGGCAGGGTGGCGTCACTGGCGCCAAAGAGCCGCAGCAGGGTGGGTGCCCCGGCGTAGAACACCACGGTCAGCACCACCGAAAAGAGCAGCAGCATGGTAAAGCTGTTGGAGATGATCTTCTCCGCCTGCTCCTTGTCGCCCTGTCCCAGCGCAATGGCGGTGCGGGGCGCGCCGCCCGCGCCCACCAGCATGGCAAACGCGTTCAGCAGCATGAGGATGGGGGTGAACAGTCCCACGCCGGTCAGTGCTGCCGCGCCGATGCCGGCAATATGTCCGATGTAAATGCGGTCTACGATGTTATACAGCAGGTTGACCACCTGTGCAACGACCGCAGGGATCATGAGCTGCAGCATCAGCTTTTTTACGCTGCCAGAGCCCATATCCTGTTTTGCCTGTGCCATGGATGTGATTCTCCTTTTTATCGCAATTTTCAAGAATAGCGCCTATCAAAACGGCATATTTGCGATATGCAGTTTGCGGATGTTGTCAAGGCATTAAAAACGCAAACTGCTATACTTCAAATTTGAACTATCTCTCCTCTATTATACTCAAAACCCGCAAAAATACCAGCCCTTTTTGCAAAATTTTCCGTGCTGCGCAAAAAAGCTGAAAAACCCCGGAACTGCTGCACCGCAGCCCCGGGGTTCGGAATGCGAAAAAGTGTTGACGCCAACAGGCTTTTTTGCTATACTATATAAAGTTTATCGTGGAGATGTATCGAAGTGGTCGTAACGAGAACGACTCGAAATCCAAGTGGATGCTTCGCCGGATGTCTCCATATCACACGGGAGAACGTCAATTTTGATGTCCTGACAGGCTTCAGAACCTGTCTGAACGATGCGTTTTCTAACAATATTCTAACAGCTTTATCATTCGGAATCAAGATAATATTGCAATACAAATTGTAGTATTACCTGATATGTATACGGAGAGGTACCCAAGAGGTCGAAGGGTCCGCACTCGAAATGCGGTAGCCGGTTAATCGCCGGGCAAGGGTTCGAATCCCTTTCTCTCCGCCAGAGGCGTAGATTCAAACGAATCTGCGCCTTTTTTGTCGCCAATTTTGAAGGTGATGCTGTGACAACAATCGCGGAGATCCTGCATTGGAAGCCCGTTCTCTCCATGAATTCTCTCCAAAAGAAACTTCAACAGTTCGCCTGTTGAATCCATCGGAAATACTACTGTTCGTTGAGACTGTTGTAGAATGCAACGGTCTTTTTACTTTTTCGTTTCTAACAACCCAGCGATAACCCCTGCTGAACCCTCTTTGCTCTTGTAATCAAGGTGTGCGTAGATGTCGGCGGTGGTAGAAAAGGTGCTGTGCCCCAGCCATTCCTGAACCTGCTTCATGGAAACGCCATTCATCACCATCAGGCTGGCGCAGCTGTGGCGCAGATCGTGAAATCGGATGTGCTTCAGCCCGTACTTGGTCAGCAGCCAGTCGAAGTGCTCCGTCACGAAGTTCGGGCGGATCAGCTTGCCTTCCTGATCGGTGCAGACGAAATCCAGATACTCAGTGCTGTAACTCTTCTTGAACAGCTTGCGGTAAAGCTGCTGCTTTTCCTTCTGCTTCAGAAGTTCTTCTTCCACAGCGGAAATCAGCGGCAGAGTACGGCAGCTGGTCTTGTTCTTCATCACATCGCTGACCACAGGAACGTACTTGCCGTTCACCAACTGCTCCGTCACCTTGTGATTGATGGTGATAGACTTGCGCTCAAAGTCGATAGACGACCACTTCAGCCCAAGCACCTCGCTGCGGCGCAGACCGTAGTAGGCCGTAATGAGAATGCACAGGTGCAGGGGGTCATCCTGCGATACTTCCAGCAGCTGCTGGACTTCATCCTTGGAGTAGAAGTTGGGACGGAAGCTGTTCTTCTTCGGGCGGTCAACTTTCAGCATCGGGTTGGTTTCCAGATAGTCCTTGCGGACGGCATCCTTGAACGCTTTGCCGAAGATGGCGTGGTAGTGAATGACCGTGTTAGTGGTGTAGCCCTCCAGCAAGATCTTCTCCTGAAACTCATCCAGCACCTGCGGCGTGACCTCGCACAGCTTCAAGCCCAGCGGCTCAAAATACTGCGTGATGCGCCCGGTGATCATCCGATTGTAGCTGATAAAGGTTGCAGGCTGGATGGATGCTTTATGGACTTGCACCCACTCGTTGAGATAGTCCAGAAACAACATCTCCGACTTGTTGACGGGCTGGAGGGGCAGCGGCAGGGGCTTGGCGGTTTTAGCATCTACTTTTTCGTAGGCTCCGCCCCGCCCTGTGGGCAGCTCCCCGGTCTCATCATAGTGGAGCAATACTTCCCGGAGCATGGATTCTGCCTTGCGCTTGTTGCCCCGGACGGTCAGACCTGTGGAGATCCACTTGATCTTCCGCTTACCGTTGGCATCATAAAGATTGATCACGAAATAGAAACGTCCATTTTTCTCTTGGACAGACCCTGTAGTTTTCATCATAAACCTCCTTTGGGTCAACAGGCGTGCTGTCCGTTGCTGCACCCACAGCATACCACATCCAGCGGCGGATTTCCAGCCGGGAAGGTGCTCTGTCCGGTGAGCAGGAACTCGATCACGCTCAGCTTCGGGATACGGTAGGTGCGGCCGATTTTAAGCGCAAACAGGCGGCGGGAACGGATCAATTCCCCAACTGTATGGCGGTTCAGACCAAGCATCTCCGAAGCCTGCTGAAGGCTGACGGCATCGGGGTAGCCGGGAAACATCTGGGAATAGGCATTGTTAAACTTCATAGGCACTCCTTCAGCATAAGTAGTCTAAGGTCAAAAAGTGTGTTACCTGCGGTTATATCCTTTGCAGCAAAGCTGCGGTCAGGTGGCAATGTAAAGAGAGCTGGCAGTAGTTCCAACTCCCCCATCGCAGATAAGTTCAAACCCGTCTGCGTTAATAAGTTAAGGTCTCCCATATTGATCCTCGACTTCCCTAGGAGTGGGGAATCGTCCAGCGGCGGGCTTGCACCGCACCATTGGCATTTCAGCCACCCCGTCTTCGTTATGACCGGGCTGCGAGTTACAGAAGTACCTTTTGTGAAGTACCGGACGATTGAACTATTCACTTGTCAAGGAACGTATGGAACGGGTTACTCACTAGAATGATCTCTCTATATACGAGCCATCGAGAATGGGGATTTTACACCCATTAGCGGTTTGTTGTAATAAAGATGTAACAAAAGTTCCTTAAAAAGATACTCTACACTTGGTAGGCATTGGGAATGCCTGTTTCGTAGCATTGGAGGAAAACTTGTAACCAAATTGTAATTTTTGAGACCGAATCTCCGGCTTTGAAAAAGTCCTCTCACTTGGTAGCCGACGAAAAAGACCAAAAGACAACCATCTTTTTGAGAATTAACAAAAAGGTCACAAATGACCGGCCTTCAAAGAGGAGGTTCTATTATTAACAGAAAAAATGGCCAGAAATGGGGGGTGCTGACGCTGATTTTTTTGCCTTCATTGAAAATTGAAAAACTTCCCTCACTTGGTAGGCATCGAGAAAGGCTGGTTGACAACCTTCATTTTGAAAATTAACAGAAAGTTAACAAAACAAGGCGCGCTGAACAAGAAACAACCGCCGCCCATTCCGAGAAAGAGTGGGCGGCGGTTGCAATTCAAATTTTTGATTCAGAAAATCAAATGCTTGCTAAAATATCTGTCAGCGTGGTAACAAATGCTTCATCCTGCTCCTTCGTCCGCTTTGCACTCCCTTTGGGATGCTTCCCGGCACGAAGGAGCTTTTTGTTTTCATATCGCCGCAGCATGAGGGCGTCTATATTGTCGGCAGTATACTCCAAACCGTTCTGGTTCAGCACCCGGACGCGCTTGGCAAGGCACATACTCGCCAGCCCGTAGTCCTGTGTTACGACAATATCCCCCGGTTTTACCCGGTTGACAAGTGCAAAGTCCACGCTGTCAGCCCCTTTATCGAACACCAGCGTCTGCGCACCTTCCCGCTCGATTTGGTGAGAGGTGTCGCACAGGATGATAACAGGGACATCAAACTGTTTTGCAATCTGCAATGTCAGGTCCACCACAGGGCAGCCGTCGGCATCAATCAAAATGGTCATGAGTGTTCCTCCATCGCCCACTGAAATGCTTTCGCCGTGCGCAGGTCGGCGTCTTTGAAATGCCCGCCGCTGTTCCATTCAAGGGTGCAGTCTGTGCCACGCTCTGCAAGTCGGCTGTGCAGGGTGCGGATGTTATCGCCTACCACAGCCATGACGGCGTTTTTCGTGCGCTCTTCCTTGTCACCAAGGCTCAGATAAACGCGCTGTGCCTGTATCGGGTGCTGTTGTTCAAACTCCATCCAGCCCGGAAACCAAACAGAGGGCGAGGCGGCGGCGACACCGTAGAACAGCTTTGTCTGGGTGGATGCCCACAGGGCAAACAGTCCAGCCAACGAATAGCCACCCAGAATGATTTTGACGTTTTCCGGGAGATTGAACTGTTGTTTCAGCGTTGGCACGACCTGTTCTGTCAGAAAGCGCAGGGTGTCCCCAGCATTTCCACCGAAACCTTGCTTTCCCCAAACAGCAGGAGACTTCCACGGGGAAAGTGCATCGTTCCAGCTTTCCACCGGAACCGCAGCAAACAGAAACGGATGTGCTGCGCCCTGTGCAATGGCTGCAACTTCGTTGTCCATGCGCTGCAATTCGTGTTCATCCGTCATCTGAAGCAGAAGATATTCGGCGCAGTCTGCGCCGTAAATACGGCAGGGTCTATCTCCGATTTGAACTTGCTTTGCGGTCACTGCGTCATCCTCCCGAAAAAACTTTGATAAGCCCAGTATAGCAACTGAAAAATCATTTTGCAATTCAAAAGGCTTTCATAGCAGTGGCAAGCAATGCAGACGTATATACATCTGCTTATTTTGCGTTGCAAAATACTTGTTGGGAAATCCCAAACCCTTTCAGATCTGCACCGTACCGATGCAGGCTGCGCGTTTTTGCAAAACGCTTTTGCGACTTACAATTTTGTTTATCGAACTTGTATTTCTTTGCCGGAACCGTTGCGCTTTGCCGCCTAACTTGTTATTATTAAACGTGAAAGAACTTTCACAGAGAAACGGAGAAAACACCATGCCTACTTTGGAATGGATCGGAAAAAGCAAAGTTGTCAATCACCATCAGGAAGTGCCGTTCCGTGTGTTGGAACGGCAGTATAGCTTTGACGAAATGGGCAAGCACACCGAGGACAACGGCAGTGATAACATGATTATCCACGGTGATAATCTGGAAGCCCTGAAAGCTCTGCTGCCGCAGTATGAGGGACGGGTGAAGTGTATCTACATCGATCCTCCTTACAACACTGGAAATGAGAAGTGGTGCTACAACGATAATGTCAACGACCCACATATTCAAAAGTGGCTGGGCGAAGTCGTTGGTAAAGAAGGCGAGGATTTGACACGCCATGACAAGTGGCTCTGCATGATGTATCCTCGGCTGATGCTACTACAGAAGTTGCTGGCGGATGATGGTTTTATTTTTGTTAGCATTGATGTTTTTGAATATGCTTATCTCCGATGCATTATGGATGAGATTTTTGGCTCTGCCAATTTCCGAAACTGTATTGCAGTTCGTCGTGGAATTAAAAATGTTCAGGCTCAATTTGACGAAGTTCAGTCGCTTTCGTTAGGACATGAGTATATTTATCTGTACTCAAAAAATCCTCAAGCTAAGTTGCCGAAGTTGTCAAAAGGGTTTGAAGCTGATAAGGCAGGAAAATGGGATACATTCTGGCGCGGAACGGATCGCCCTACCATGCGGTATGAAATTTTTGGCGTCACGCCTGAATCAGGCCAGTGGAGATGGGAGATTGGACGAGCCACAAAAGCAATGCAAAATTATGAAAATTACTTATCGAACTATGCAGCATCAATGTCGATAGATGATTTTTATATTGACCATCTTATGGCAACTAATGAAAAGATGGATTTTGTCAGAAAGAACGAAAAGGGTACAATTCAATATTATGTACCACCACAGACAGGAAAATTATTAAGTGATAACTGGATGGATATTCTCCTTTCTGGCTCGTATGCTGGATTTGATACTGAGAAAAATGTTCTTCTTATCGAAAGAATTATCAAATGGATAACGAAAGATGGCGATGTTGTTCTCGACTCTTTTGCGGGGTCAGGCACAACTGCTCATGCCGTTCTAAATGCCAATAAGGAAGATAAAGGGCATCGCAAGTTTGTGCTCGTTGAGATGGAACGGTATGCCGATACTACAACTGCTGAACGTGTGAAGCGTGTGATCAACGGCTATGGCAAAGACAAGAACGCCGTAGAAGGCACTGGTGGCAATTTCAGTTACTACGAACTGGGCGAGCGGCTGCTTCTGCCGGATGGCAACTTGAATGAAAGCATCGGCATAGACAAAATCCGTGACTATATCTGGTATACGGAAACGAAGAAACCTGCGGTGAATCAACAGAACGAAAACCCATATTTCCTCGGCGAAAACAACTGCACCGCTTACTATTTCTACTACGAGCCAGACCAGATGTGCGTGTTGGACTATGCCTTTTTGTCTACCATCCCGGAAAAATCGGAAAACTATCTGATTTATGCTGACCGCTGTGCATTGAGTGAGAGCGACTTGCTGCGGTTTGGCATCACGTTTAAGAAAATTCCGCGCGACATTGCGCGAGTGTAAGGAGGACGGCTCTTATGGAATTGAAAAATTATCAGAAAGCCGTCATTCGGGATTTGGAACGCTATCTGGAAATCCTGATGCAGACAAAGAACATCGAAATGGCCTACACCCGTCTCTGGCAGGAGAAAGATGTAAAAGTCGGATTTGGCGGAATGCCCAAGTATCAGAATCTTCTGCCCGGTGTGCCGAATGTCTGCCTGAAGGTTCCTACGGGCGGCGGCAAAACATTTTTGGCTGCAAATGCCATCGAGCCGATTTTCTCCGCACTGGGCGTGGTAAAACGCCGTGCGGTGGTGTGGCTGGTCCCGTCAGATGCTATCCTGACCCAGACCTTGGCTGCATTGCGTGACCCTGCACATCCTTACCGCCAGAAAATTGATGTTGCCTTTGGCAGCCGTGTAGAAGTGTATACCAAAGAACAGCTTTTGATGGGGCAGCACTTCAATATCTCTACGGTCAACGAGCAGCTTTCCATCATGGTGCTGTCTTGCGATTCGTTCCGTGGCAAGAAGGAACAGCTCAAGGCCAAGCAGGAGAACAGCAGCCTTGTTGCGCTGGCAAATGCACTGGGCGAACCTGATATGCCGCTGGAAGATACCGACCCGACCGCCTTGATGCAGGTCATCAATCAGCTGCATCCGTTGGTCATCGTGGACGAAAGCCACCATGCGCGCAGCAACTTGAGCAAGCAGATGCTGCAGAACTTCAACCCCTGCTTTGTGCTGGATCTGACGGCAACGCCCACTAAGGAAACCAATATCATCTCCATTGTGGATGCGATTCACTTGAAACGCGAGAACATGGTCAAGCTGCCCGTTATCGTGATGAATCGCAACAGCCAGCAGGATGTGCTGCATGATGCCATCGAGATGCAGCGGACACTGGAAATTCACGCAAAAGATGCCTACGAAAAGGGCGGCAGCTATATTCGCCCTATCGTGCTGTTTCAAGCACAGCCCAAGGGCAAAGAAAATGCAACGACCTTTGAAAAACTGCGTCAACGCCTGATTGCGGCCCATATTCCGGCAGAGCAAATTGCCATCAAGACGGCGGAGATCAACGAGTTGAAAAATGTGGATTTGCTGTCGGAAAAGTGTCCGGTTCGCTTTATCATTACAGTCAATGCCTTGAAAGAGGGTTGGGACTGTCCCTTTGCGTATATCCTTGCTTCGCTGGCGAACCGCACCAGTCAGGTGGATGTGGAGCAAATCGTGGGGCGTATTCTGCGCCTGCCTTATACCCGGAAACATTCTTCTCCGATCCTGAATACCTCGTATGTTCTGACCTCGTCTGCGGACTTCAAGCGTACGCTGGACGGCATCGTCAAGGGCTTGAATAACGCAGGCTTCACTGACCACGATTACCGTGTGCAGGAAGAAGCTGCCCCGGTCGAGCCGCTGCCCAAAGTGGAGCAGACCATCTTCCCGGCACAGCCGACAAACGAAGCAATGCCTGCGGCATCGGCGGAAGAGGAAGATTTTTTGGATTTCGACCCGACATTGTTGGGAAACACATTGGCAAAGACAAGTGTTTCTCCCTCGGTGCAGGATATTTTTGACCGCTCTGAAAAGGAACAGAACGATTTTGATGTTGCTATGCAGCAGCACCAGAATGACCCGTTGAGCGATTTGCCGCTGGAGGTGCAGGACAAAGTGGATGTTTCCCATGTAAATCCAGAATTTCTGGAAGATGTGCGCACCCTCAAACTTCCGAAATTCTGCCTAAAAGTACAGCCATCGCTTTTCTCGCTGTACGACAGCGAAGAACTCTCAAAGGAAAACCTGCTCAGCAACTTTACGTTAAAGGGAAAACCCAGCGCAATCGACTTCGGCCATCTGGACGACGATTTGGCGCAGGTCGATTTGGAAGACCGCGATACCACGACACCGCGTATCTCCAAGCTGAAAGATGATTATCAGCAGTACATGAACAGGCAGTTTCCGCTGCTTCCGGGCGAGGATAAACTGCGTATCTGCAAGGATATTATCCACAAGAGCCTTTGCAAGATGAACGCGGTGGATGATAATGAACTGCGGCGTTATGTCGATGGTATCGTGGATAATATGAACCGCGAAGAGCTGGACGCGCTGGAACGGATGCCTGTTAGCTTTGCAGCAAAAATTCGTGCATACGTCATGCAGCTTCAAGAGGAAACTGCACGAGAAAACTTCTACAAGTGGCTGGAAACGGAGAAAATCGTATGTGAACCCCGCTTTCAGTTGACGGAGTATATCACCCTCCCGGATAGCACTTCTTCAATGAGCAAGAGCCTGTACCAGACTGAGGGCAAGATGGATGGGCTGGAATACAAAATGGCTCTGGCAATGACCAACATGGACAATATCCGCTGGTGGCATCGCAACCCGGAGCGTAACAAGTTCTCGTTCTGCTTGAACGGCTTCCGCAACCATTACCCGGATTTTATCGTCCGCACGACCAGCGGAAAGATTTTGCTGATTGAAACCAAAGGCGACCAGCTGGAAAATGCAGAGTCCAGAGAGAAGATTCGGCTGGGTCGTGCATGGCAGGATGCCGCTGGCAAGCAGGCATACCGCTATTATATGGTGTTCCAGAATAAAGATTTGAAAATGGAGGGAGCATATCGCTTTGATGAGTTTTTGACGCTGTTAAAGGAGTTGTAAGGCTCAATTGTAACTTCTGTTTAGAATCTGATTAGAGCGATGAAAGAGGTGGAACAACGATGGTCAATATCAATAATAAGCCTTGGGATAAACTTCGATTTCGTGATATCGAAAAATTCTTGTCTGAATCAGGCGATGAAAATTTCTTTTTTGAATTCAAGTCGGATGATGAGGAACCGAAAAAGCTAATTAAGGAAATTTCAGCGTTTGCGAATACTTATGGTGGATATATTCTTCTGGGCGTTAATGATGATAAGACTATCGGAGGTTGTAAAAAATGGACAGAGCAAAGAATTCACATTACGATTCATGACAGTATTACGCCGATTCCAAACTTTGATGTCAAAAAATTCACATCAAAGGGAAAGCATATTTTTGTTATAAAAATTGAGGAAGGTGCAACACCGCCATACATTACAAATCGTGGCGATATTTACGAGCGAGTGTCATCTGGTTCATTTCCAATAAAAGAGTCGATAAAATTGGATCAGTTATACCAGAAGAGAAAAGATGAACTGATAAGAATAAAAAATATTATTGAACTTCCATCGCTCGAAATAGACTCAAATTTTCCTCAAAATGTATTCGCATATTTGGACTTTGGATTTTTTATGGCATCATCGGATAAATCGGTACTCTGGAAAAAATATCAAACGGCTGATCTGGAGAAAATTGCAGAGTATATTCGAACTATAAATAAAAATTTTAGCATTTCACGTGTGGGTGCTTCTTATTTGTTTAGTGTTGGAGAATTTATGGCAAAAGACCAAGACGGAAATTCGTGCCCCATGAATGCTGGAATTCACAATTTTATGGAGGTGTTTCCAGATGGGAGTGCTCGTGGGAGAATACTCTTAAATGCCGACCCTAATTCTTGTCAAGTAGATATCTCAATATTCATTTATTGTTTGGGGCTAGTCTACCAAAAAATTTATTCAATGATTTTTCAGGAAGCACTTCCAAAAGAATTTGTATATACGTATAAGTATGAAAAATTGACTGTGCTAAAGCAGTTCATTCCAGTATATGACATGCTTGCGCGAAGTAATCCGGGAAAACAGACGTTGGAAGGCTATCTTAATAAGCATGAACAGAAATATGGAAATAATTTAATAATCGAAAGCAGCCGTTATCCTAAAAATGATTATTTGTTGATTGATCGTCGTTACTTTGATGAGATGAAAGTCAAATGTAATGCAACTGAGCTGTATGGAAAGTTGTTCCATTCTAAGTTTTTTAATTTGGGTTATATTGATTCTCCGTTTACAATGGAATTACTAAAGGAAGAAAATTAAATTGCATAAAAAGGAGGAATTTTTGTGGCTGGAAAATTTTCACTCCGTAAGTTTAGCGAAATCAACTTGAATGACCCGTTCTTTGATAGCTTAAAATCCGACTATCCCGGCAATGCGTCTTCTACGGGATTTTCTGTTTGGTTTGCAAAGAAGGCACAAGAAGGAAGAACGGCACTTGTTTTTAATGATGAACAGGGGCTAGGTGCTTTTATCTGTATAAAAAACGAAAATGAACCGATTGAACTAAAAAGTGGCATACTTGCTGCTTGCAATCGTATCAAAATTAGCACCATGAAAATTGCGGAACGCTTTCGAGGTCAGCGATTGGGTGAGGGTGCGATTGGATTGGTTCTATGGAAATGGCAAAAATCCGGAACCGATGAAATCTATGTTACGGCATTTGATAAGCAGGATTTGCTGATTTCTCAGCTTGAAAAGTTCGGGTTTAATAAAGTTGGGTTCAATTTGAATGGAGAAGGTGTTTATATAAAGAATCGTCATAATATTGATTATAGTGACCCCTATAAATCTTTCCCATTTATTAACCCCAATTTTGAGTCTTCAGGGTATCTTATCATCAATGATACTTACCATGATACGATGTTTCCATATTCTGAATTGAGAAATAATACATTGCAAAATGCCGTGGCCATGAATGTGAGCAATGGTCTTAGCAAAATATATGTTGGCGCACAGTATTCCAAGCCGCCGTATGGTGTAGGTGATCCAGTGCTTATCTATCGCAAGTATACAGCTGGGCAGGGAAAACGATATCGTTCGTGTATCACGTCTTTCTGTGTGGTAACAAAAATCATACAAGCAAAAGAAAACTGGACGTATTTGATGCCTTTTGAGACTTTGCTAGGTAAAATCGGTAATAAATCGGTGTTTAATCCAGAGGAATTGAGAGAACGGTATGTCAGTGACCGAAATGTACTCGTTATCGAAATGCTCTACTATGGATATTTTGGTGAAGGAAATAATGTAAATATGGACTGGCTTGAACAAAACGGATACTGGGGAAGCAATCAATATCCTTCATTGATTTCGCTTGATTCAACGGCATTTAAAAGTATCTTGGAAAAGGGAAATATTGATGTCAGCAATGTTATTATCGATTAAACCTCAATATGCAGAGATGATTATTGAAGGAACAAAAAAATATGAATTCCGTACTCGAAAATGTCGTGATGATATAAGGAAAATCATATTTTATGCAACTGCTCCCCAAAGTCAAGTTGTAGGAGAAGCAGAAATTGAAGATATTTTAGTAGGACCGCCTACTGAGATCTGGAAAAAAACCAAACAAGGCTCAGGAATTCCGGTATCTTTTTTCAGAGAATATTATAAAAACAAAGAAGTAGCGGTGGCCTATAAGCTCAAGAACGTTAAAGCGTATAAAGAGCCAAAGACATTAAAAGACTATGGCATTACTCATGTGCCGCAGTCTTTTATATATCTAAACGAATCATAATATATAAAGCCCGCAGGCTGGATATAAAATCTGACCTGTGGGCTTTGCTGTATTTTCAAATCTTAGAGTTCAAATACTCTACCAGTTCCCAAACCGTTGTCAACGGATTGCTCTGCCGTGAAATCGGTTCGAGACCCTGCTTCTGAACTTGGTCAGCACGAGCTTTCGCTCGCTGAATTGCAGTTGCCTGCAAAGGCTTCAAAGCGTCAAAGTAATCCTTGTTCTTCTCATAATCGGGGATTCTGTTCGATTGTTTCAGTAAGTGAATCAATGCTTGACAATCCTCGACCTCTGCTTGCTGATTTACAAAGTGCAGCAGGAACCACAACTCGAAAGATGGATTGGAGTAGGCCAGATGATAGCCTTCCTTTTGGGCGGACTGTTTGGCACGCAGAAGAACCTCGTTGGAGTTATCGTCACGGTCAAATACGCACCAGATGGAGTCACCATCTTCCGGGTAGTATGGATTATTGCCCATCGTTGCCTTGGCCTTTTGCACAAGTCTATCAGCAGACTTATACTGCGAAGAAATCGGGATAATATCAATATTGCACCCTCGGCTGCGGAAACGTTTGAAATAGCGGATCTCGGTTTCACTGCCCTCACAGATGAGATACACCACCGGGTTGCGCTTTCTGGTGTGAACAGACTTGCGGCTGATCTCTTTTATTCTGCCCATGCTGCATCCCCTCCAATGAACGGAATCGCACCATAGCGACCTTGTAAATAGCCCTTGGAGATGTTCTCGCCTTTCCGGGGAGAAAACTCGGTCAGGGCGTAAATATCGGTCTGCATGGTCTTTTCGTTCTTCTCTGCAAACCAAATCTGATCGCGCCGCAGCAAAGTCAGGTCGAGAAGTCCGGTATCGTGGGTGGTGAAGATGAGCTGCGCATGGTTTGTGTTAATGGCGGCATCCTGCACCATCTCGATCAGATGCCGGGTCAGAAGCGGGTGCATACTGGATTCGATCTCGTCTACGACCAGCACAGCCCCGGATTCCAGTGCGGTGAGCCACATTCCGATGCGGGAGAAGAAACGCTGTGTGCCGACCGATTCCAGCCCAAGAGGAAGCCAGAATCCCTTGGAAGTGCCCTCCCCGGAATCTAGCGTGTGCAGGGCAGAGATGATCGGTTCGTCCTTGGAGCCGGTAATGCGGATGTCCTTGATGCCGAGGTCTGCATACAGCATTTCATGCAGGATACGGCTCTTTTCAGAGCCGCCCTGCCGGATGGCAGACAATGTAGCATCCAGCCG